>JBGAMO010000046.1:0-29203 GCA_044222845.1 Phycisphaerales bacterium | reverse complement strand
CGTATCAATGTTCCGGGGGTGTTCAGGCGGGGCCGACGCAAGGGCCGTACATTGAACATCTGATGGCATGACGACGGGCGACCAAAAGTTCATCGTGACAAGGCACTTCGGGAGCTGTCGAAGCCCCTGAACACAGCAGGAACGCGGTTGGCGGCACTGAAAGACCGATAATGTGAAACCTCGCGCGGCGCGCACTCACACCAAAAGTTCATCAGCACAAATGTTCATCACTCGCTCCACGTCTGTCGTTTGTTCCGACCTCTCCCTCGCGGCGAGGGCCGCGTTGGCGATCGCGGCGAGCATGCTGAGCATCGGCTGCGCCACACCCGCCCGACCCCGCGGGGAACTTCCAGCCGCGGCCGGTGCCGCGACTCCGGCGCGGCCTCTGAACGGCGAGTACGACGTCACGTTTCACTCCACCTGGTTCGGCCCCATCCACGCCCGCATGACCGCCCAGCCGACGCCCACGGGGTTCAAGGCCAATACCGATCCGGGCGTGGCCTGGAAGATGGTCGGTGGCGTGGAATCGGTGCTAGGGCCGGTGCTGGCGCCGTTCATTTTCCCGCAGGGGATGCTGCTGGTCTGGGAATCGACGCTGCCCAACCCGCAGACCGGGGCCGCGGGCGAGGGGTACATCGGCATCTCGACCGTCGGGCCATACCGCGCCCGCACCACGATGGCAACGGCGGACGGGCCCATCTGCATCCGATTCACGGACGACCGCACCATCGCGGCCATGACGGTGACGCCCGTGGCTGACCGCGCCGATACTGTGGATTACGCCGCGCTGACGGACGCGATTGAGCGAGAGACGACGTCGAAGCTCTTTGATCCAACTGTCGCAGCGTCGCCGGCTTTTCGGGAGTACTTCGCGGAACTACGCTCCGCGTTGCCGTTTGTGCACGATGATGTTTCCTACCTGTTCGCGGGCGGGCTGGCCTGGCGCAAGCGATCGACCCTGCCGTTGCCGATCGCGTATCGGGCGGCGGACGCCTCCGCCGCGCCGATGCTCAACGCGTGCTCGGTGCCGGTCGAGCCGCTCACCGTGAAGCTGGACAACGAAACGCGGATCGTGACCATCGAGGCGCTCGCATTCCGCGACTGTCGGGCGGTGGACGCCGCGTTCGCCGCGGCGATCGCGCAGAATCCCAGCGCGATCATCCTCGATATCACCAGTTGCACGGGCTTCGACGCCGCGGCGTTGCGAGCGTTGTCGTGGCTGATGCCTCCGGACTCCGCGCCGATCGATGCGGGCACGCTCTATGGTTCCGCGCAGCGCGCCAACCCTGGCGAAGCGGAGGCTTTGATCGTCGACCTCATTCGCCCCGACGACTACGACGCCGCGGACCATATTCTTTCGCAGCGCGGCATCGTTCGTCTGCGCGTGGCGCCGATCCCGCACGCGTACACCGGGCCGCTGGCGGTCTGCACGCTTTCTCGCACGCGATCCAGCGCGGAGATTCTCGCGTGGTGCCTCAAGAGCCGCGGGCGAGGAGTGTTCATTGGTCAGCGCACGGCGGGCCGCCCGCGTGTCTCCCGGGAGCATGATGTAGGGCAGGGCTTCATCGCCCGGATTCCGGAGTTTGACTGGCTGCCGCCCGATGGGCGGCCGCTGGCCAGGGGGATCACTCCCGAGGTTCGGGCAACCAACGAGAACTACATCAAAATCGCGAAGGAGAAGCTTGTGCATCCCAGCAGCGGGACCGACGCGGGCACGAAGTAGCAGGGGAACGAAACTCGTAGAAATCTGAACATCGCGGGTGGGTGTCGCTCGCGTCACCGATTTGTCACTTGTGGAGTGCGGGTGGCAACACGGCGTGAACTTCCGCGGTATGGTTTGGGGGCTACCTACGGAGATGACAATGCGAACCAATGCGAGTGCGGCGATCCTGGTACTGGCAGCGAACTTCACGGCGAGTGGCTGGGCATGGGCCGGCCCGGACAAGGACGATCGCCTGCCGATCCGTGCGATCACGTTGTACCGGTCCGGCGTGGGCAGTTTCGAACGCCGGGGACAGATCGACGGCGACGCGACAGTGCAGCTTCGTTTCAACACCGATCAGGTCAACGACATTCTCAAGTCGATGATCGTTCTGGACCTCTCCGGAAACGGCCGGATCGACGGCGTGAGCTACGGCTCGCGAGATCCCCTGGCCAAACGGTTGTCGAGCTTCGGCGTGGACATCTCCGATGAGCCTTCGCTGGGCGCACTGCTCGGCCGGCTGCGGGGTGCCAAGGTCACGATGACGATGCCCGAGGGCCCATGGACCGGCACGATTTTGGGCGGGGAGACGCGGCCGGAATCCAAGGGGCCGGGACAACCGATCCAAGTGCCGTACGTGAACATCCTGACGGCCGCGGGCATCAAATCCCTCAACCTCACCCAGGCGCTCTCGGTGGACCTGCAGGACAAGGATCTGGCCTCGGAACTGCAACGCGCCTTGACCGCCGTGGCGGAGCACCGCGCCGATCGCACCAAGACGGTTGACGTCATGGTGAGCGGTCAGGGCTCAAGGGAAATCGTGGTAGGGTACGTCCAGGAAGCTCCTGTTTGGAAGGCCAGCTACCGGCTGGTGCTGCCCGATGAAGGCAAAGTCGCGGACAAGCCCGGCCAAGTGACCTTGCAGGGGTGGGCGATCGTGGAGAACACCACCGACGAAGACTGGTCGAGTGTCGTCCTCTCGCTGGTGTCAGGCCGGCCTGTCAGTTTTCGGATGGACTTGTACCAGCCGCTGTACGTGACGCGGCCGGAAGTGCCGGTGCCGACGGTGCCGGGCGTGGCGCCGCGCATCTTTGAGGGGGGCACCGGTGGCGCGGGTGAAAAGCAGGATGCCGAGGCCATGGGGAAGGAGCTTCGTGCCGCACGCCGCGCGATCGCGACGCCCGGCAAGCCCGCGTCACCGCCCGCACCGGCGTCGATGAGCCCGTTCAGGGAAACCGGCGCGCCTGAGGCGTTCGGCTCGCTGACCGCCGACGACATGGCGTCCTACGCCGCGAAGAGCCAGGCCAAGGCGGTCGAGTCCGGAGAGGTCTTTGAGTATCAGTTGGATCACCCGGTGACGATCGAGCGTCAGCGCTCGGCGATGCTGCCGATCATCTCGGATGCGGTGACCGGCAAGCGAGTGAGCATCTTCAATGCGTCCGACGGCAGCAAGTACCCGATGCGCGGCATCGAGATGACCAACAGCACCAAGCTCGAACTGCTCCCCGGCCCCATCAGCGTGTACGACCATGGAACGTACGCGGGAGACGCGCAGATCGGTCATGTGCCGGCCGGCGACAAGCGGCTCCTGGCGTACAGCGTTGATCTCTCGATGACCTGCGACACCAAGGACGGCGGGGAAGACCGCATCCAGAAGGTGCGGATCGTGAAGGGGCTGGCCGAGATCACCTCGCTCAAGCGGGTGACGCGGCAGTACACGTTCACGAACAAAGACGCCGCGAGAGACCGGAGCGTCATCGTCGAGCATCCTCTGCTGCCTGGCTGGGACCTCAAGGCCCCTGAAAAGCCGTACGAGACCACCGAATCGCTCTACCGCCTGGCGCTCAACGTTGAGAAGGGAAAGCAGGGCGCGCTGGATGTGGTACAGGAGCGGATCGAGGCGACGACGATCGCGTTGATGTCGGTTGGGGTGGATGGGTTACTCCAATACCGAAAGTCCGGCGGCAAAGTGTCGGACAAGGTCGTGGACGCGATGCGTGAAGCGCAGCGTCGGCAGGGCCTCGTGTTCGACTCGAAGAAGAAGATCGAGACGCTCGAAAAGGAGAAGGCCGGGATCGACACCGATCAGGGACGGATCCGCAGCAACATGAGCACGATCGACAAGACCAGCGAGTTGTACGGCCGCTACATGAAGAAGCTGACCGAGCAGGAGAGCCGGCTCGAGACCATCTCCGCGGATTTGGACAAGGCCCGCGCCGACCAGACCCGGCTCGAGTCGGAGTTGAGCGACTTCCTGGCGTCGCTCGACGTGGAGTAGTTGGGCCATGGCTTTCGAGGTACCCCTCATGTTGAAGCGCATTCCCCCCTCGTTGCTGATGGTTGTCGCCGGCCTGGCGTGTACTTCGGCGTGGGCTCAGGACGCGGGCCGCACGGCCGATCGCCTGCCGATCCGCGCGATCACGCTGTACCGCTCGGGCGTGGCCAGCTTCGAGCGCCGCGGCGTGATCGACGGCGATGCCGCGGTGCAGCTTCGATTCAGCACCGAGCAGGTCAACGACATCTTGAAATCGATGGTCGTTCTGGACCTCTCCGGCAGCGGTCGGATCGACGGCGTGAGTTATGTGTCACGCGATCCGCTCAGCAAGCGGCTCTCAAGCTTCGGCATCGACCTCTCTGACGAGCCGACGCTGGGCGCGCTCCTGGCGAGGCTGCGGGGCGCCAAGATCACGATGACGATGCCGGAGGGACCCTGGACCGGCACAGTGGTCGGTTGCGAGAATCGCACCGAAACCAAGGGGCAAGGTCAGCCCGTGCAGGTGCCGTATGTGAACCTTCTGACCGCCGCGGGGATCAAGTCGCTGAATCTGACCCAGGCTTCGTCGGTGGACCTTCAAGACAGGGACCTGGCCGCCGAGTTGCAGAAGGCGCTGGGCGCGGTCGCGGAGCACCGTGCGGACCGAACCAAGACGGTGGATATTTCGCTCAGCGGACAGGGGTCCCGAGAGATCGTGGTGGGCTACGTGCAGGAATCGCCGGTGTGGAAGGCCAGTTACCGCCTGGTGTTGCCCGACGAGGCCGGGCAGGCCGGGCGCGGTGAACAGGTAACGCTGCAAGGGTGGGCGATTGTCGAGAACACCACCGACGAAGATTGGAACGGGGTTGTGCTGTCTCTGGTCTCGGGGCGACCGGTGAGTTTCAGGATGGACCTGTACGAGCCGCTGTATGTCTCGCGGCCGCAGGTGCCGGTGCCGACCGTCCCCGGCGTGGCTCCCCGCATCTTCGATGGCGGCATTTCGCTCAAGTCCGGGTTCGCGAAAGTCGCCGAAGGGCGGCTGCTTGATCCGTCAGAAAAGGTCATGAAAGCAGACGCCGATCGCGCCGGAGCGACTGAACGTTGGCGTGCCGACGCCCCGGTGATTGCCGGAGGCGGACCCGGCGGGTACCGCACCGTAGAGGCGCAGGAGTTGGCGCAGTACGCCGCGGCGTCGCAGGCCAAGGCCGTTGAATCCGGCGAGGTGTTTGAGTATCAGTTGGACCACCCCGTCACCATCGAGCGTCAGAGGTCGGCCATGCTGCCGATCATCTCCGGTGCGGTGACCGGCCGGCGCGTGAGTATTTTCAGTGCGGCCGACCCGGGCCCGTACCCGATGCGCGGCATCGAGATGACCAACAGCACCAACTTGGAACTACTGCCCGGACCGATCAGCGTCTATGACCACGGCACGTACGCCGGCGATGCTCAGATCGGGCATGTGCCCGCAGGCGACAAGCGACTGCTCGCGTACAGCGTCGATCTCTCCGTGACGCACGTGGGCCAGACGAGCGGCGAGCAGCAGATCCAGAAGGTGCGGATCGTGAAGGGCGCGTTGGAAGCCACGTACCTCCGCCGCGCGGGCGTCAAACACGCGTTTACCAACAAGGACTCGCAGCGCGGCCGCGACGTGGTGATCGAGGAACCCAGACGCGAGGGCTGGGAGTTGAAATCGCCCGAGAAGCCGTACGAAACGACCGATGGGTTGTACCGCTTCTTGCTTCCGCTTGAAAAGGGAGGGACGGGTTCGATTGACGTGGCCTTTGAGCGGGTGGAAGCCCAGACCTACGCGGTTACGTCCGTGGATTTGGCGACGCTGCTTTCGTACCGCCAGAGCGGCGGAAGGGTGTCTGAAGGAGTCGTAGAAGCGTTCAAGGAAGTGCAGAAGCGCCAGGAACTGGTGGGAGATTCTCGCAAGGGAATCGAGCTGCTCGAGAAGGAAAAAGTTACCATCGACGCCGACCAGGGCCGCATCCGCAGCAACATGAACACGATCGACGGCAAAAGCGATCTGTACCGGCGGTACATGCAGAAGTTGACCGATCAGGAGGCCCGTCTGGAGGCGATCGCTTCGGTGCTGGAGAACGCCCGCAAAGAACTGCAGACCCGTGAGGAGTCGCTCGCCGCGTACGTGGCCGGCCTCGACATTGAATAGCGAACTTCGAACCCAATGCCCGTTTGGGTCGACACCGAAGTTCGGGAACGCGGGCGGAAGAGATGTGACTATTTTCTGAAAAAACCGGGAATTCTGTTGCACAATTCAGTTTTGTGTGGCATGTTGATGGTGCGGTAGTGCGCAAAGGGGGAACGAGTCAAGGCACATCCGGGTTGGGGCTCTGCGCCCGTCGCTGAAGCGACGGCGTGCGGCGCCGCTTTGTGAGGGAAGTGCCGATTCGCNNNTGGGGTGCGTCTTTGCCGTCGCGGCGGGCACGCTTGTATCGTCCTATTCCATCGCCGATCAGATCAGGCAGCTCAGCCTCAAGGCCAACGATCTGGTCTTTGATTCCACCGGCGGCGCCATCTACGCGTCGGTCCCTAGTTCCGCGGGAGTGGCCCGCGGCAACTCGCTGACCAGGATCAACCCCGTCGCGGGCACATTGGGCTCATCCATCTTCATCGGCAGCGAGCCCAGTCGCCTGGCGATCTCGTCGAACAATCAGTACATCTACGCCGGGCTCGACGGCGCGGGAGCGGTGCGTCGCTTCAACGTGCTCAGTCAGTCCCCCGAGATTCAGATCACCCTGGGCTTTGACGAAACCGCGGGCCCGCTCTTTGCAGATGACATCGCGGTGATGCCGGGCATCCCGACGAGCATTGCCGTAAGCCGGCGTGCGGAAGGTGTCTCCCCTCGCCACCAAGGCATCGCGATCTTTGACAACATCGCGCAACGGGGCACGGTCTCCGGCGTTACGCCGGTCAACAACCGGATCGCGTTCGCAAACCCGTCGATGCTTCTGGGACTGGATACGGAATCCGCGACAGGGTCGTTCCGTCGCATCACCGTTACGGGCGCCCGGATTGGTTCACAGAGCGGATTGGGCAACGCGCTGGGAACCGGGTCCGGGGGCACGTTCACGTTCGACGGTCTGCTGGCGATCAGCAGTTCCGGTCGCACTCTCGACCCGATCACTCCCGTGCTCGCCGGCACGTTCACCGGCGCCAACGGACTGGGCGGCGTGGTGGCCGACCTCGCGAACGATCGGGTCTTCTTCCTCAACAACTCGACGATGCAGGTCTACCAGTGCTCGACGTACATCCCGATGGGCACCATCGAGGTGCCCGGCGCCGCGAACGGCAAGAGTCTCATTCGTTGGGGCGAAGACGGCCTGGCGTTCCGTGCCGACGGCGACCGCGTCTACCTTGTGAACTCGTCACTGGTTCCCACGCCCGGGGCCGGCATGCTCTTGGGTCTGGGCGGGCTTCTGGTCACTTCGCGACGGCGTCGGTAGGCGGAAGGGCGTGTACCTTTCGCAAGGCAAGCCAAGCGAGACCGAAGGCGAGCCCGCCCAAAGCCGCGCCGATCAGCACCGATCCGATCGTCCATTCCAACGCGACATCCGCGATGAGATGCCAATACCCGCGCTTGTGGGCTTTGATCTCTTCCCACGCGGGCGCGTGGCCGTGGACGATGATGCTGCCCAACCAGACGGCGGCGGCGATCAACGCTGGGCCGATCGGCGGGAGTCCCACCAAAGTTCCCGCCAGCATCGGAAGCGGATGGATGCGCAGGATCCGGGCGACGACCACGCACATCGCGGAATGCAGCCCCCACAACGGGGTGTTGGCGATGAAGACACCGATGCCGATGCTCGCGGCGACGCTGTTCTTGCCGTGCCCTTCCTGATGGGCGGCCTGCCACAGCGCTCTGAAACTCGCCCAAGCAACGACCGAACGCCACCAGCCGGCGATCCGTGACGTACCTTGTTTGGGCGGTGGCGGCGCTTCGTTCAATCTGGCAAAGTTTAGCGAGTCGGCACAGTCGGAACAGGACTTGCCGGGTGTATCTTGGGTCGTGGTCGTTAAGTGCCGACGAAGCGGCTTGTGATGACCCGAACCAAAAAGGCGGTTGTTCCGATCGGGTGCGCCGCCGCGCTGATGTGCGCGGCCGGGGCGGCCCGTGCCCAAGACGTCGCGGGCGTGGAATCCACCACGCTTGAAGAGATGATGAGCGGCCCGCATGATCTGCCGGGGCGGGTCGAAGGCCCCAGAACGCCCGAGCCATCGAGCACGGTCCTGGAAGCCGCGTCGGAACCGGAAGAGCGCGATTGGTTCGGCGGCAAGCCCTGGTGGAAGTGGGAGCGTGCGACCGGCGACTGGTTCGGCGGCCGCACGTGGCTTGAACAGCACGGAATCACCGTCGACGCTTCGTACACAATGCACTGGTCGAGCGTCTGGTCGGGGGGTGTGAACAACCGGGCGTCGACCCGGCATCTGTGGGACGTGAACTCCACCTTCGACATGGATCGGCTCGCCGGCTGGAAGGGCTCGACGTTCTACGCGGACGCGATGTTCTCCGAGGTGAACGGCGGCTCGGCCGACGTGGGCGATTTCCAGGGCATCTCGAACATCGACACCGGCACCGATCGCGGGCAACTGTCGGAGCTCTGGTGGGAACAGCGTGTGTTTGACGATGCGCTGCGCTTCAAGATCGGAAAGATCGACGCCAACTCCGAGTTCGCGTTCGTGAGCGCGGCGTCGGACTTCGTGAGTTCGTCGCCGGGCGTCAGCCCGACCAACCAGGGTCTGCCGACCTACCCCGACCCCGCGACCGGCGTCGTCGTGTTCGGCTACCCCACGAAGAACTGGTACATCGGTGCCGGCTTCTTCGACGGGGCGACCGCGGACGGGTACAACACAGGCAATCGCGGACCCGATACGTTCTTCAGCGATTCACGTTCCGCGTCGTGGTTCGGCATCGCAGAGACGGGCCTGACGTGGGACAAGGTGGGGTCGCTGGGCAGGGGGCGCGTCGCGGTCGGCGCCGAGTACCTGACGGCGAGACTCGACACGTTCGCCGGGGGCAATCAGCAGGGAAGTTGGAGCGGTTACGCCCTGGTGGAACAGCAGTTGATCCCCAAAAGCGAATCGGAGGAGGACAAGGACAAGGGGTTCTTCGCCTTCGCGCAGTTCGGCTACGGTGACGATGAGGTGAACCCCGCCAAGATGCACCTGGCGTGCGGGTGCGTGCAGCGTGGCATCTGCGAGAGCCGCGCTGATGACATCGCGGGCGCGTACGTGTCGTACGTGGACCTCAGCGACGCCAACGGGTCGCCGTACCCCGGCAACGAAACTTCGCTCGAGTTCTTCTACCAGGTGCAGATCACGCCTTGCGTGAGCGTCACGCCTGATCTGCAGGTGATCTTCGACCCCTCGGGCGACAGCAACATCGACACCGCCGTGGTCGGGCAGTTGCGGCTCATCATCTCGTTCTGATCCGTGCGGAGGCGGCCGGTCAGCTCTTGGGCGCTTCGGGCGCTTCCTGCGGCACGGATTCGGAATCAGCTGGCTTCGCGGCCGTTTCCGGTGGAAGCAGAACGGACTCATCCCATCCGCCGCCCAACGCCTTGTACAGGGCGATCAGGCTGCGCGACACCTCGGCGCCGCTGTTGACGAGCTGGTCCTGCAGTTCGTAGAGGGCGCGCTGGGCATCGAGCACGTTGAGGAAATCGCCGATACCGCTCTTGTAACGCTCGGTGGCGAGGTTGAGGGCCTGGCTGCTGGCTTGTTCGGCCGCGGCGAGGCTGCGGCGGCGTGCCTGCTCCTGAACGAACAGCGTGAGCGAGTTCTCGACCTCTTCGAGGGCGAGCAGAACAGTGCGTTCGTACTCGGCGACGGAGGCCTCTTCACGTGCTCCCGCGGCGCGGATGCGGTTGCGGACCTTTCCCGCGCTGAAGATGTTCCATCGCATGGAGGGGCCGATGCCCCACACGCGGCTGTTGGCGTCGAATAGATTCCCGATGTCGCGGGCCTCAAACCCGAAATCACCGGTGATCGAGAACTTCGGAAAGAGCTCGGCGGTCTCAACGCCCACGCGAGCCGACGCCGCGGCGATCTGCCGTTCGGAGCGGCGGACGTCGGGCCTGCGTCGAAGCAACTCGGACGGGAGGCCCACCGGAACGTCGGTGGGCGAGACCGGGATCGCCGCGGGCGTCCCGAGTTCGGCGAGCAGGGCGCCGGGTTCCTGGCCCAGCAGCACGGCGAGTCGATAAGCTGATTGGCGTACGCCAACACGCAGGGGCGGGAGCTGCGATTCGCGGGCGGCCAACTGGGCACGGGCCTGCTCGACCTGCAACTGGGAGGAGATCCCGGCGTTGGCAAGCGATTTGGTGAGTTCGAGCGTTTCGCCTTGTGAACGGATGGCTTCCTGGTTGACCTCGACGCGGCGTTGAAAGCTGCGGAGTTCAACGTAGTTTCTGGCCACCTCGGCGACGACGGTGATCAGCACGTCGCGCCGGGTTTCCTCGGCCGCGGCCAGATCGGCGTCGGCGGCTTCGATCGATCGGCGGATGCCGCCAAAGACATCGATTTCCCACGCCGCGTCGAGACCGGCCTGGAAGAGGTCGTGCGCGTCGGTGCTTCCGGGTTCGGAGCGGGGAGAGTTCTCGCTGTCGCGGCTGCGGCGATAGGAGCCGGTCGCGTCGACCTGCGGGAAGAGATTGGATTCCTCGATGCCGCGCAGTGCGCGGGCCTCACGAACGCGTGCGGCGGCGATCTTGAGATCGTGGTTGCCCGCGACGGCTCGCTCGATGAGCGAGTCGAGCGCTGGATCGTTGAACTTCTGCCACCACTTGGACAACTCGCCGATGGCGAGCGGGCGGGCGGCGGAGGGCTTGAGCTCGGCGTTCGCCTTGGCGACATCATCGCCGGACAGGGACGCGAACTCGCCGGTCTTGGCCGGGGCCGCGGGCTCTTTGTAATCCGGTCCGACCTTGCAGCCGGCGAGCGCTCCGGAGAGGGCGGCGGCAACGAGCAGCACGCGGGCCGACTTGCGGGAACGGTTCTTGGTGTGCATCGCTGGCATCAGTTGGCCTTCTTCTCTTCGTTGATCGCGGCCGGGGAGGCTCGCTCGACGGGTTGGGATTCGATGTATACGTCGACCTGCTGGCCGACGAAGACGGGAAGTTCCTTGGGGTCGAAACTGAAGATCACCTGCAGCACGCGGGTGTCCACGCGTTCCTGGCTGTCGCCCGTGAGGGAGCGCTTGGGGAGGACGAACGGTTCGAACCGGACGAAGTTGAGCGGAAAGGTGATGTTCTTGTTGCCTTTGATGAACGCGGTGGCCTTTGAGCCGGCCTTGACGCGCCAGGCTTCATGCTCGTCGATGTCGGCACGTACGTGCAGGGGGTTGACGTTGCCGACGAGCATCAGCGGTTGGGCGAGCGCGCCGGCCTGGGCGAACTCGCCGATGCGGATGTTGACCTGGAGCACGCGGCCGTCGACCGGGGCGCGGACGAGGCGGCGTTCGATCTCGGTGCGGGCCTGCTCAACCTCGGCGCGGGACTGCTGCGCCTGACATTCCGAGACGGCGAGGTCGGCGGACCAGGTGCCGGCTTCGAGCAACTGAAGATCGGCCTTGGCCGCTTCGACGCGTGCCTGGGCCGTCATGACGGCGTAGCGGCGGCGGGAGAGGTCGTCCTCGCTTACAGCGCGGGGATCGTTCAGCGCCTCCCACTTGGTGAGTTGGGCCTGCATGTCCGCGAGAACAGCCTGTGATTCCACCACGCGGGCTCGGGCGGCCGGCAGTTGCTCGGGGCGCGTTCCCTGGCGGAGTTTGTCGAGTTGCTTCTGAGCCACCGCGAGGTTGGCTTCCTTCACGGCGAGCATGGCCCGTTCCTGCACGTCTTCGAGTTGGAAGAGCGGGGCGCCGACCTTCACGCTGTCGCCCACGGTCACGTGGACTTTCGTGACCACCGCGCTGACCGGTGAACCGATGGCGATATTCTGGCTGCTCGCCTCGATCAATCCGGCGCCCGCGACGAACGCCGCGAAGGGCGGGGACGGCGGTTCGACGACGGGCGGCTGTGCGAGCGGCGGTCGTGCGCCCTGGACCACCGTGTACGCCGCGAGCACCATGCCGATGATGGCCAGTATTGGAACAAGGAAGGTTCGGATCATGATTACGCTCCAGTTCGGGAGGTTCGGTGTTGAGTTCGGGTGGTCAGGTCAGGGCGGATTCGGAGGGGTGTTCGGCGACCTTGTGCCCCAGCCCGCCGGAGATCTGTTCGATGTGTCCGTCGTCCATCTCCGCGATGCGGTCGGCGAACTCGAAGATGCGTTGGTCGTGCGTGACGACCACGAGGGAGAGGTCGTTGCTGCTGGCGACGTCGCGCAGAAGTTCCATCACCTTCTGGCCGGTGACATGGTCGAGTGCGCTGGTGGGTTCGTCGCACACGAGCAGTTTGGGCTTGTGCACGAGTGCTCGCGCGATCGCGACTCGCTGCTGCTGGCCGCCCGAGAGGCGATTTGGATAGTCATTGACGCGGGTGCCCAGGCCGACCTGCGAGAGCATCGACTTGGCCTGCTCGACGGCGGAGTTGCGCTTGTGGCCGTTGATGAGAAGCGGTACCGAGACGTTCTCCGCGATGGTGAGCGTGGGGATGAGGTTGAAGGCCTGGAATACAAAGCCCACGTTGCGGCCGCGGAAAGCGGTTTTGGCGTCCGACCGCATCTTGTTGAAATCCTCGCCCAGCACGGTGCATTCGCCGCCGTCGCGGTCGAGTACGCCCGCGATGACCGAGATTAGCGTCGTTTTTCCACAACCAGAGGGGCCTACCAACATGAGCAGCTCGCCGGTGTGCACGTCGATGTCGATGCCGCGAAGGGCGCGCACCGCAGATTGGCCCGAGCCGTAGGTCTTGGTCACCGAGCGGCAGCGCACAGCCACAGGGCGCCCCTTGGTGACGTCCGCGGCGGAGCGGGTCATCGGTCCGCCGTCCTGTGTGTGGTTCGGAGCTTTGGAAACTTCAGACATGCTGCTTATCCCTTGAACACGATGCCCGGTTCGAGCCGAAGGACCTTGGTCAGGCTCACCAGCGCGGCGGTCACACCCACAACGAGCATCGCGATTCCCGTGAACGCGACGACTTCCCAGCGCATCAGGAAGGCCAGGTCGGTCTTGGTGATGTAGATTCCCATGAGGGCCGCGACCCCCATGCCCAGGCCGAATCCGATCCAGGTGACGCTCAGCACCTGTACGAGGACCATCCGGACCAAGGTCGCCGCGGAAACGCCCATTGCCTTGAGGGCGGCGAAGTGCCGGAGATTGTCGAGCGTGAAGTTGAAGAACGTCTGTCCGGTGACAATCAGTCCGATGATGAAACCCAGTCCGACAGCCAGGCCGAAGTTGATGAGGATGCCTGTGCTCTTGAGGATGTACGAGCGAGTCACCGCCTCAAACTCGGGGCCGGTGCGGGCGATGTAGGGGGTTGAAGCTTCTATCCGGTGCTTTACGCGAGCGACATCCGCCGCGGACTTGCACTTGACGAGCACGAACGACATCAGATTGCGGTCTTTGGGGGCGAATCGCAAGGCCCGTGAATACGTCGTATAAACGACCGGATCCCAGAAGAAGGAGGGTGAGCCGCGGTAGGTGCCCACGATCTCTGCATCGTTGTCGTGGATCGAGAGCCGGTCGCCGACACGGATGGGACGATTCCCCGCGTGCTTGAGGGCGAGTTTGGAGTTCGTGTCGCGCTCGTCGATCAGGATGCCCGGATCGCGCCGCAGATCCATGAGCGTGCCGTTGGTCATCACGGTGGGCCCGCCGACGAGCGTGGAGTCGTCCAGGCCGACGAGGATGAGGCTGGTGCGGGTGCCGTCGGGGAGTTGGCAGCGCAGGAAGCCCTTGTAGAGCGGCGCGGCCCATTGGACACCCTCTACGCCGCGGATGCGCTGGGCGGCGGTCTCGGGCAGGGCGATGGCGTCTTCGCTGAACCGCACCTGCGGATCCATGACCCAGAGGTCAACATCGCCGATTTCACGGATGAAAGTGCCGGTCTGCGAGGAGAGCCCCGCGAAGATGGAGCCCTGCTGGGCGATCATCATGGCGGCGAACGCTGTGCCCAGGAGCAGGCCCAGGTATTTGAGGCGATCGCCCATCAACATTTTGACGGCCAGACGCATCATGCCCGCCTCTTCGCCTTCGCGGCAGGAGCGGACTTGGCGACGCGAGGGCGGGGCGTCCTACCACGGACCGGCGTCGGGCTGAGCATCCCTTCGATCGCGGCGTCCAGGAGCAGCTCCGCGGTCTCGCGAGGGTGCTTGAAGTCGACCCAGGGGTCCGAACCGTGGGTGATGTACAACGAGACCACGCCGTGGGCGGCGGCCCAGCAGGCCTGCGTGGTGGTGTGGGCGTCGCGGTATCTGGGACGCAGACGCCCCGCGTCGATGCACTCTCGGACGAGCCCGCAGAGGAAGGCGTGCGCGTCTTCGTCGGCGTTGCCGTGCTCTATGAGGCAGTCCTTGGGCTCGATGTAGGGCCAGGAGGTCATGAACATCAGGCGGTAATGGTGGGGGTGTTCGAGGGCGAAGCGGATGTACGCCCGGCCGCAGGCGCGGAGGCGCTCGACCGGGTCGGCGATCTTCTCCACGTCGCGCATGCTGTCGCGCATCAGGCCGAAGTCGGAATCGCCCAGGGCCATGAGCAGCTCGGTCTTGTCCTTGAAATGCGTGTAGATCGCGGCGGGGGTGTACTCGATCGCGGCGGCGATTTTCCGCATCGAAACGGCCTCGAAGCCTTCCTTCACGAAGAGCGCGCGGGCGGCCGCGAGGATTCGCTCCCTCGTGGCGTGTCGTTCTCGGGCTCTTCGTTCGGTCGATCCCATCTCTCGTTCCAGCCAGTTAACACTGTTAGGTTACAGATCACTGTTCGACAAGTCAAGGAGGTCGGATTCAGGCCGTGTTCCCGGTGCTATCCCTTGAACACGATCGCCGGTTCGAGCGTCATCACCCGGCGCATCGACAGCATCGCCGACAGCATGCAGATGATGACCACGGCCGAGCCGGCGACAAAGAGCAACTGCCACGTCATGACGAACGCCAGGGGCGTTCCCCGCATGGAGTTTCCGAACCACGACGCGGCGCCGATGCCCAGGCCGAAGCCGATCACGCCCACCACGAGCGCCTGCAGCAGGATCATCCGCAGCAGGGTGCCGTCGCGCGTGCCCATGGCTTTGAGGGTCCCGAAGTAACGGAGGTTGTCCACGGTGAATGAGTAGAACATGAAGCCGGTGATGATCGTGCCGATGAGCAGGCCCAGCCCCACGGCGACGCCGAAGTTGATTGGAATTCCGGTGTTGCGGATGAAGTACATGATGGTCTTCCACGTGAACTCGCGGCTGGTGTATGCTGCGAGCCCGGTGGTCTCGGAGATGCGTTTGCACACCTGCGCGATCGGCACACCCGGGGTGGTCTTGACCAGGATGAAGGAGAGCTGTTTGCGTTCCTTGGGCGCGAACTGGATCGCGCGGCTGTAGGTGGTGTAGACGATCGGCTGGCTCTGGAATGTCCGGGTGTTCTTGGAGATGCCGACGACGACACCTCGCTTGTCGTTGAGTTCCATGGTGTCGCCGACGGCCAGCGGGATGGGCTTGCCGTTGGGGATCGGGTTCGCGCGGGCGAGTCGCGTGGTGGCGCCGACGTAATCGACGATGACGGCGTCGGCTTGGCGCAGGTCGCTGAGATCACCCTGGAGCATCTCGGGGGGGCCGCCGGTCAGGGTGGCGTCGTCGAGGCCGATGACGATGCAGTTCTGGAACTCTCCGTTGTCCAGACGCGCGCGGAGCTGGCCCTTGTAGAGTGGCGCGGCGAAGTTGACGCCTTCGACGCCGCGGACGCGGGAGAGGGCCGTGGTCTGGAGCGGCTTGGTGTCGTCGATGAATGCGACTTTGGGGTCCATGACCCAGATATCCGGCCAGCCCATGTCGGTGATGGTGGCGGTGGTGCGGGACATGATGCCCACGAAGATGGAGCCCTGCTGAGTGATGACCATGGAGGCGAGCATCACGCCCATCACGATGCCGAAGTACTTCGACTTGTCGCGGAAGAGCATTTTGAGAGCGGTGGCGTACACGTTGGGGATCTCTCAGGAGTTCGCGGGGGAGGGGCCGATGGCCTTGAGTCCGGCGAGGGAGAATGCGGTGATGTGGTCGGCGAGCATGCGCACGGTTTCGGGTTGGTGTCTTTCGCCCGGGTAGAGCTTTGCGATCGCGGGCTGGCAGTGCTTGTGCATGACACACTGACCGATGACGGACATGGCGCCGAGCTTGGCAGACTCCGACGCCGGTGATGTTGCGGTGAGTTCCGCGATGATGCCGAGCAGCAGCTGCCAGGTGGGCCGGACGGTGGACTCGATCATCATGTCGAGCGCCGCGGTGGGCTCCACCATTTCGCGCACCATGAGGCGACCGTGCCACGCGGGTCGGCCCTGGTCGAGGATTCGACGCAGGAAGGCGCGGATGAAGTCACGCAGCCGTTCGGCGGCGGGTGCGGCGGGGTCGATGCTGATCGGGTACTGCGTTCGCGCGAGTTCGAGCGTGTGCCGAAGGACCTGGGTATACAGCGCCTGCTTATCGCCGAAGTGATAGTTGACGGCGGCGATATTGGCGCCGGCGAGCGTGCAGATTTCGCGCACCGTCGCGTTCGCGAAGCCGCGATCGGCGAACACCTGTCCCGCCGCGTCCAGCAGTCGATCTCGCGTACCGGAAATATCGCTGGGTACGGGCGATTGATCGGATGTTGTTAGGCGAAGTTCCATGCGGAAAACAGACGTATGAAACAAATGTTTGATACGCTTGTTTGGAAAGTCAAGCTGGCTGACCTAAAATCGAGATTCCAACGCCTAGCTACCCTCGAAGACACCGGAGCGACCATGGCTGGAAACCAGTATCTGAGCAAGTACCAACAGGGGATCGTGAACCGCTACTACCAGCACCAGGATGCGCGGGTGGTCCAGCGATTGCAAGAGCTCGTGTCTGACCTTTGCGTGTGTACGGAGGAGAAGGCTGCCGTCAAAAAATGGGCAGTTTTAGAGCGAGAAATTGCGAAAACCAACGCCGATCCGGTGCGGGTGGCCAAAGCGGTCAAGGCGCGAGATCTCAAGGCCGCGGCCGCCATCATCGCAGACCCGAAACTGTCTGCGGCGGCGTCCAAGCCGCGTCCTTCGCAGGCCCAAGGCGGTACGGATGACGTCTGATCGAACTGCCTAGTTGGAAAAACTGAGGAAATTCTCAAACTAGCTCTTGACAGGTGTGGTGAGTTCCTGTAAGTTGAACGTTCAATCAAGTGTTGATTGAACGTTCAACCCAGTTGCTGTGGCCCTTCCTGAACTCAAACTCGATGCCAAGCCCGACACGCGAGAGCGGATCGTCGAGGCGGCCGCGCGTCTCTTTCACGAGCAGGGGTACAACGCGACGGGCATCTCGACCATCCTACGAGAGGCGGGTGTGAATGCCGGCAGCCTGTACCACTTCTTTCCGAGCAAAGAAGCGTTGCTGGTGGGCGTGCTGGAGAGGTATGTGCAAGGGTTGCACCCGCTGGTCATCGGACCGGTCGAAGCCAGAACTCAAGACCCGATCGAACGCGTGTTCGCGCTGCTCGAACAGTACCGCAACTGGTTGGCGCCGATCGGATTCTCGATGGGGTGTCCGATCGGAAACCTGGCGTTGGAGATTGCGGACAGTGCGCCGCAGGTGCGGGCCCTGATCGATCTGAACTTCCAGAACTGGTCCAAGGCCGTCAGGGCATGGATCGACGCCGCGGGCGATCGGTTGCCCGCGGCGACGAATCGCAACGAACTCGCGGACTTTGTGCTGACTGTGATGGAGGGCGGCATCATGCAGTCGCGTGCCGCCCGCACGCCGGAAGCGTTCGACGCCTGTGTGTCGCAGTTGCGTCGGTACTTTGAACTGTTGCAGGAGGCTGCGCGGCGGGAGCGTTCGTCCGCCGCGGGGCCTTCATAGGAGCTCGCGTCATGCCTGTGTGGGAAATCACTCACGTCAACTACCTGGCCGTTATGGTCGCGGCGGTCGCGATGTTCCTTGTCGGGGGGATCTGGTACGGGGCGGTATTCGGGCGGGCCTGGGTGGGGATCCACGGGTACACGCCGGAACAGACCAAAACCATGCAGAAAGGCGCGGGCAAGGTGTACGGCATGTTCCTCTTGACCGACCTCGTTCGGGCGTGGATCACGGTGCTCTGTCTCAACGCCTTCCACGTGACTTCGGTGGCCGGCGGTATCTGCGCGGCGACAACACTCTGGCTGGGGTACGCGGCAACGTTTCATTTCGAGAACTACGCGGCCCACCGCAAGCCGATCGCGGCGTTCGCGTTGGACGCTGGGTACCAGATTCTTGCCTCCGCCGCGGGCGGGGCGATTCTGGCGGCGTGGCGGTGAACATTGCGGCGCGAGAGGTTCGTGAGAACTGCGAACAACAAGGGAGATTCCATGCGAACGGTGTTGATGGCGGCGTTGATCTGTGCGCCCGCGTTGGCCGGGGAGCGAACACTGCGATGTGAAGCGGTGGTCGATGCACCGGTCGCCAAAGTGTGGGAAGCATTCACCACGAAGTCGGGCGTTGAGTCGTGGATGGTGCCAGTCGCGGAGATCGATCTGCGGGTCGGTGGCACGCTGAAGACCAACTACAACAAGGAAGCCGGCGTCGGCGGGCCGGGGACCATCGTGCATCACATCCTTGCGTATGAGCCCGAGCGGATGTTCGCCGCGAGGTTCGATGTTCCCGCGGAAAACTCGCCGCTGAAGCTCGCGGAGAAGACGTGGTGGGTCGTGCGGTTGGAGCCGATCGACAGCGGGCACACGCACGTGTGGCACTCGATGGTCGGGTTCGGCGAGGGGCCGGAGTGGGATGATGTATACGCCAAGTTCGAGAAGGGAAATAACTGGACGATGCAACAGTTGGTGAAGAAGTTCGCGCCGGCCGAACCTCAGGCCGCGGCGGGATCGCCCGCCGTCGCCATCGACTCTGCGCTCTTCGTGTCGGGCGGCCCGGACGTCAGGCGGTTCGTGATCGAGGAGCACGTGGACGCGGCGCCGGAGGATGTGTTCAAGGCGTACACGACGAGCGAGGGGTGGAAGTCGCGACTGGGCGTTGAGTCGAAGATCGATCTGCGCATCGGCGGCCCGTTCGAGATCTACTTCAGTATGACCCCGCCGCCGGGAGAGCGCGGCAGCGAAGGATGCCAGGTGCTCGCGTATGAGCCCGGTGAATCCGTGACGTATTCGTGGAATGCGCCGCCCAAGTTCGCGATGGCTCGAACGAAGCGCACGTGGGTGCAGTTCAGCGTGCGGGAAGACTCCAAAGGCGGCACGCTGGTGCGGCTTGTGCACGCGGGGTTCGGCGCCGGGGAGGAATGGGATCAGGTGTACGAGTACTTCAAGAACGCCTGGCCGCGCGTTCTCGGGGGGTTCCGCGAATCATTCAAGAAGTAACGGTGTGCCGCGGCACGGAGGGCGTGCGGAGCGTCCTGAGCACCAGGATGCCGATGCCGACGATGAGCCAGAGGTCCGCGACATTGGAGACCCAGGGCCATACCTCGTTGCCGCCGCCGGGCCATCGGATTCCGAATGGAAGTCTCACGCCCGGCAACGGGTGGATGAAATCCCGCACGCAGCCGAAGACCAGCCGGTCGTAGAGATTTCCCAGGCCGCCGGCGAGCAGGAGCGCGACAGAGATGTGGGCCCATGTGTCGCTGCGCTTGGTCCAGCGGGCGAAGAGCATCAGCCCGAACGCCAGCGCGGCGCCCGTGAACACCACGAAAAACCAGCGTTTGCCGGCCCCCATGCCGAAGACCGCGCCCGGGTTGAGCACGAGGGTGAAATCCAGGATGCTGGGAATCACGGTGACGGGATCGTGCTGAGGAATCAGCCTCCCGAGCCAGCCTGAAGAGAGCACTTCTTCACGATTGACGACTACGGGCGAACCCGCGACGGTCTTGAACGCCCACACCTTGGTCCAGAGGTCGATCGCGAGCCCAAGAACCGCCATCGTCGTCAACACCACCCATGCCCGCGGGGATCGCCACGCCATCGAGGCCGGGTCGATCGTTGAGGCGGTTGGCTTTCCTGCGTCGCTCACGACCGCATCGCCTGCCGTTCGAGCTCGCGAGCGGCTTCGATCGAGTAGCGGGCCCACGGGAGTTCTTCGAGGCGATCGGCCTTGATCGGCTTGCCGGTGATCTGGCACACGCCGAACGTCCCGTTGTTGATTCGGGCGATGGCGTCGTCGATCTCCTTGATCAAGCGGCGGTCCGCCGCAGCGAGATCGAGGGACAGAGACTGGTCGTACGCCTCGCTGCCCTGCTCGGCCATGTGGCTCGGCGTGTTGGACAGTGAGCCGCTCTGACCGAGGAGGGCTTCATTTTCCATTGTCGCCACGTCCCCGACGAGCTCCGCTCGCTTGCGAACCAGCAGGCTGCGGAATCGATCCAGCTCGCGCTTGTTGAAGGGCGACTTAAAGTCAATCTTGGGCGATTCGGCTTCGGCCGCGGCGGTGTGCGAGCCGAGCGGGCGCTGCTGGGAGGCCTTGGGGCCAGAGGGGATGAGCGGCTTGCGCGACGGACCCTTGGAATCGAGCAGTTTGCTGAGACCCGCGGGCATCTTGACCGGCACCGGCGGCGGCTTGGGACGCTTGATGGGACGCGGCGGGCTCGGTGGCGCGGGCTTGGGAACCGCGGCGCCGTTGGTGGTTGCGGCGGGGGCAGCCGCCAACGGTGCGGCCGCCGGCGCGGCAGGCTTGCTGTCTTTGGATGTCTTTGCGGGAGCCGCGACGGTTTTCGCGTTCGCAGGGGATTCCTTCGCCGCAGGCTTGGCGGGCGCGGCGACCTTTTTGCCGGGCTTTGCCTTCGGGGACGGAGCCGGAGCGGGTTTCTTCGCTTTGGCCACGGGCTTTGCAGGTGATTTTCGCGCTGGAGCAGCCTTCTTTGTCACGAATACCCCGCTTTAGCAGTCAAGCAATACTTGATTGGAGTTTGATCGGTACCTTGCCGGACGAAAATGAGCGGCAAGGGTAGCGCGTCCGAGTTAGGGGGTCAAAGAAAACCCGAACGAGCTGGTGCAAGCCTTGGACGCAGAGGATCAGATGCCAGGATCGATTTGCTGAGGCACCGCTGCCCCAGCATGCGGCAGATCCAACGCATCGGGGATGGCGGGCTTGCGCACGGCCGTTGGGAGTTCCCGAGTTCCCGAATCCGAGTGGGGAGGTTTGCGCAGTCCGAGCATTTCTTCGATGGCATCCGCGGCGAGGATGGATGCGTCGTGCCCGGAGAAGGGCGCGGTCACGGCGGCGAGATCGCGGCGTTGCTGGTCGCTCATGGTGGGCGACTCGATAAGCCGCTCGGCTTCCATGACGATCGGCCCTTCGCCGCCGAAATGCGGGATGAACTCGGGGATGATGCGTTTGCGGGCCAGTACGTTGGGGAGGGAGAAGAGCTTGGTGGACAGAATGAGCCGCACCATGAGGAACAGGAAGGCGTTGGCTTTTCTATAAAAGACGACCATGGGTCGCAACTGCTTGGCGACCTGGAGCGTCACCGTGCCGCTCTTCACCAGGGCGATCTGGCACCAGCGGATCACAGCGTCGGTATCCTGGACGACGATCCGCAAGTTGTCGGGCCAGCCGCCCCGCGACGCCGCGGCATTTCGCAGGTCGCCCGCGACGCGGTCATTTGTGGCGGCGACGACGCCCTTGGCGGCCGGGTAGCGGGCGCTCAGGGCGCGAAATGCATCCAGGAGAATCGGGAAGTGACGCCGCAGTTCGTCAGGCCGCGAGCCCGGCATCATGGCGATGCGGGGTTCTCCGTCGCCGAAGGTGGAGGCGCGGCGGTCGAGCGCGGCTTCGTCCAATGGGTGGTCGAAGAGAAAGTGCCCGATGAACCGTGCCGGCACGTAGCGACGGCGGAAGAACTCCTCCTCGAACGGGAGGATGCAGAGCACCAGGTCCGTGAGCCTTCTGAGCTTGTGGATCCGCCAGCGGCCCCAGGCCCATATCTGCGGCGCGACCAGGTGAACGACCTTGGCCCCGTGTTTCTTGGCGATCGCGCAAATGGACATGTTGGCCGAGGGAGAATCCACCGGGATGTGGATGGCGATCTTGTTAGCGGCGAAGAAGGCGTCGATCCGGGCGTTGATGCGCAGGTGCTCGAGCACCTTGGCGAAGCCCGGCAGGCCCATCACGGCATCGTCGCCGGTGCGTTCCTGGATGGTGGCACCCGCTCGCTCCATTTTGGGCCCGCCCCACGCGAAAATCGGGAGGTCCGGGTGTCTGCGCCGCAACTCGGCGATCACGGAACTGGCGTGATCGTCTCCGCTGGGCTCGAACGCGGTAAAGAGCAGGGCTTGTGGTTTGGGCTCTGGGTCGGGCATGAGTGGGACGCGAGCATAAAAGTAGCGTGGGATGGAAGCGCACGCGTGGGCCCGTGCCATACCGACCCAGGAATCTCGGTTCGATCGCCGCGGGCATGTTGAGGGGTTCGAATGTGTCGGCGCGGGGTTGGGGTGCGGTTCGCACGGAGGATGCGATCGTGCGGACCGCACCTGCGGGACGGAATAAACGGCACGCTCGTCTTCGGCCATGTGTCGCGCCCGCGGCCGGTGTTTGGTGACGTTCCAGAACGCGCGGTCGTCAAGGGCGGTTACCCGCGGACCGATCAATCCGCGCTATGACAAACACTTCAGAGACTCGCGCTTCTTCGTCCCGCTCCGGCGTGCTGTGCTCGACATGGCCTCAGGATTGGTTGGGCCGAGTAGAGCACGATCTTTGCGGACTCGTTGTTCGGGCGGGCGCGGGAGTGGCGGGTTTCGTCGGTTCCCTCTGGACGTGCGCCGGCGACAGCGACGAGCGGGCGGACGCCGCGGCGGGGGAGTGGCTGATGCGCACGGGGTGGCCTGTGCGGCCTTTGCGTATTGGGTTGGCTGAAGCGGGGGCGTGGTCTGACCCGCTCCTGGCCACCCCGACAGCGAGCGACGTCGAGTGGTACGCGTTGCCGCGTGACACCGGCACCGACGCGCTCCTGCGATTCCGCCTCGACGCCGTGGTGAGCCGCGACGAAGAGGGTGAACTGTCGGTCACGACGTGCGAGAACCCGCAGCGCGAGGCCGCGTGGTTCGATTGGGGGACGGACCGGCCGCTGTCGTATCCATCAGTCTTCCCCGCGAGGATCGATTGCGCCAACATCTCGCTGGGTCGTGTGAACACGAGCGAACTCCCGCTTGCACAGCGGATGATCGAGGCCGCGGCGGTGTTATCGCGTGTGCCGGCTCGCCTCACGCTCGCGGACCGGGTCGCCGGTCGCCTGCCGACACAGGGGGAACGCCGCCGCGCGAGTGGCGTGCATCCGACGAAGCTCCTGCCCGGGGAACAGGCCTGCGACGCGATCATGAACGTGCTGGCGGAAGAGGCTGCGTCGCGGGCGACGAGCGTGCGACTCAAGGTGTCGATGGTCGAGCGGGCGGCGGCACGGGCGTGCGGAGCATGGCTTGCGTGCTCGCCGACACTGATCGACGAAGCGGCGCGACAGGAGTGGATGGAGGCGTGCGCCCGGATCTGCGGCGACGAGCCCGAGACGATGCTTCGGTTGGCTGCGGTGCGCCTTGCCAGCGGTGATGACGAAGCGGGTATCGACGCGATTCTGCGAGCGGACCGCATGCTGCGGGACCGGGAGTTGTTGCCGGCCATCGATCACACCGCGTTCCTGAGCGCCGAGTTGGAGTTGCCGCTGGCCACCTCGATGACTGTCGGTCGGCTCGCGGCGGGTGCGTGCGTCATTGCGGCGACGCTGCCTTCCGCGCATGCCGAACACGTTCTCAATGATCTGCTGGACGACGCGCGGTTCGCGGAACTGCTGATCGGCCGTGATCAGGACCGGACGCTTCTGATGCGAGTGTGCCATGAACTGCGGCGAGCAAGGCGGGTGGAGTGCTTCTCCTTGCCTGCCGCGGCGGTGGTGGACAACAAAAAGCGTCGGAGGCGCAAGGCCGCTTGAGTGTGGCGGGTGGTTGCGTCAGGAGGCGGCCGAAGTAAAGCCCAGTTTCCCCATGACCAGCTTGAGATCGGACCAGACTTTGGCCCGATTCTCGTCCGTGTAACTGCGCAGCAGGTACGCGGGGTGGTATGTCGGCATCACGGGGATCTTTCGGCCATCGGCGCAGCGGAATTCGGACCATCGGCCGCGGAGCTCGCCCATATTGGCGATGGTGGCGAGCAACAGGCGGGTCGCAGGCAGGCCGAGTGTGACGATCGCCTCCGGCCCGACGATCGCGATCTGCTCGAAGAGGTACGGGGCGCACGCCTCGGCCTCCTGAGTGGTGGGGGTGGCGTTGCCGGGAGGGCGCGTCTTGAGAACATTGGCGATGTACACCTGCTCGCGTTTGAGACCCATGCCGGCGATCATCTTGTTGAGCAGTTGTCCCGCCTTGCCCACGAAGGGACGACCGGTCTTGTCTTCCTCCTCGCCGGGGGCTTCGCCGATGAACATCAGACGGGCTCGCGGATCGCCTTCTCCCCAGACGATGGAATGGTGATCGGTTTTGAAGTGCTTGTGCGGTGCATCGGTTTCGTATCGGGCCCGCAGGGAGTCCAGCGCGGCCTGTTCCTGTTCCGGAGTTCGTGCGGAGGCGACTTCTGCCGGGCAGGTGGGCGTGGCGAAGGGCGATTTGGCAGAGGCGAGGAGCGTTGGTTGCAGCGCGGCGACCTTCTGTGCCGGCTTGACCTCGGCTATCGCTCCGACGCGGGGCATGGGGGCGGCGACCGGGGCGGGCGTCGGCTGGGCCATCTGCGGCGGAGCGGCGAGCGCGGGCTCATCCGGCTCGTCGGTGCGGTACATCGGCACGTATTCCACGCCCATGAGACGCGAGGTCTCGGCGTTCTGGAGAGTCAGGATGCGGAGGCGATCATCCATACAGGGGTAAGGATACGTCGCGGCGGAAGCCAACCTCCGGCGGGTTGGGAGGGCAAAGTTGGGAGTGCGTCCACCTCTATCCGCGTTCTCATGCGGCGGAGCTCGAGAAGGGTCGATCCACCCCGCAGCGTCAAACATTGAACCCATCGCTTACCTACCCTTTGCCAGCATGACGACTCAGCCCCCCGCTCCCGTTCCGCCCAAGTTCAATCCCGGTGCGATGCACCAGCAGCGGCCCCGCCTGCGCCCGGTGCGCGGGTTTCCTGCGCAGTTCGGGAACCAGGTGGCGATGGGGCTGGCCGACGCACGCCAGATCTCCGACAAAGCGGTGTTTACGTCGCCGGCGTTCCAGGCGGTGTTGCCGATGATGGACGGCCAGAAGAGCGTCGACGACATCGTTCGCGCCGTGGGCAAGGGCCTTACCCGCGAACCACTGGAGCAACTGATCGCCCAGCTTGATGACGCGGGCCTTCTGTTCGGACCCACATTTGACTCGATGCTCACCAAGATGCGGGCCGACTTTGACAGCAGCCCCGTGCTGCCGCCGGCGTCGACCGCCGCGATCGCCGACGCGCTCGCCGAGCACGCGGTTCGGAGCAAGTTGCCCCCGGAGCAGCAGAACCAGCCGATCCAGATGTCGGACGCCGAACGTGCCGAACTGGGCGCCAAGCGGATGCGAGAGATATTCGATGAATGGATGGCCGCGTCGCTCAAGGACGCTCCTGATCCGAGCCTCAACTCGCTGCCCAAGGCGATCGTGGTGCCGCACCTTGACTATCAGCGGGGCTGGATCAACTACAGCAGCGTATGGGGCCGCTTGCGAGTCGCGGACCGTCCCGACCGGGTCGTGATCCTGGGCACCAACCACTTCGGCGAGGCGACGGGAATCTGTGGCTGCGACAAGGGGTATCAGTCACCCCTGGGCACGTGCGAAGCCGATCTGGAACTGATCGCCACTCTGCGAAAGCGTCTGGGAGCCGACGCCGGCAAACTGTTCCAGAACCGCTACGACCACGAGCGGGAGCACTCGATCGAACTGCAGATTCCCTGGATCCAGCACTGCCTGGGCCTGGACGACGCGGGCAAGTACCCCAAGGTCTTCGCCGCGCTCGTGCACGATCCGAGCGTCAACAACGGCGAGAGTTACGATGGCCATGGGCTGGCGTTCGAGCCGTTCGTCAACGCGATGCGCGAAGTGTTGGCCGAACTTCCCGGCCGCACGCTGGTGGTGTCGTCGGCGGATCTCAGCCATGTGGGCCCGCAGTTCGGGGATCAGCAGCAGGTCGCGGGCGAAGGCGGCCCGGCGGAGGAGTTCCGCAACAAGATCTTCCAGCACGACCGAGAACTGATCCAGATGTTCGCCGAGGGGAAGGTCGACGAAGTGATCTCCAGCATGGCCTGGCAGCAGAACCCCAGCCGCTGGTGCAGCATCGGCAACATGGCCGCGGCGTTCAAGATCGCTCAGCCGACCAAGGTGAACATCTACAACTATGCCGCGGCGATGGATGAGCAGGGCATGAGCCTGGTCAGCAGCGTCGGCATGTCCATGGAATAAGTCGCTCCCGTCCGTTCTCACTGGCGCTGCAGTACCCGGCTCTGTCGGATCCTGGGTGGGCGACTCGGTTTCGTTGCGGCGACCGGCCGAGAGGTGGGTCGGACACTGCCCGCTCGGGGCCCGAAACTCGCCGGGCTGTTCTCCGATACACTGTGTGCAACCTCGGAGACACACATGGACATTTTCGGCAAGGTCAAGGAAAAGCTGCTCAACGAAATCGTCGACATCATCGAATGGCTCGATGATTCCCGCGACACGTTGGTGTACAGGTTCCAGCGTTACCAGAACGAGATCAAGTACGGCGCGAAGCTGATCGTTCGCGAGGGGCAGGTCGCCGTGTTCGTGAACGAGGGGCAGATCGCCGACGTGTACAAGCCCGGGACGTACACGCTCGAAACGCAGAACATGCCGATCCTCGCCACGCTCAAGGGGTGGAAGTACGGCTTCAACTCCCCGTTCAAGGCCGAGGTGTACTTCGTCAACACGCGCCAGTTCACGGACCTCAAGTGGGGCACGATGAACCCGGTGATGCTCCGCGACGCGGAGTTTGGACCGGTGCGTCTGCGGGCCTTTGGCACCTACGCGATGCGCGTGGTGGAGGCGGGGACGCTGGTGAAGGAAATCGCGGGCACCAACGGGCGGCTCACCATCGAGGGGCTGACCGACCAGATCCGCAACTTCATCGTCAGCCGGTTCGCCGAAGGGCTCGGCGAGGCGAAGATCCCCGCGCTGGACCTAGCCGCCAACTACAGCGAGCTGGGCGGAGTGCTGGCGGGCCACATGAAGCCGGCGGTGGCGCAGTACGGCATCGAGCTCACGGCGTTGCTCATCGAGAATATCTCACTCCCGCCGGAAGTGGAGCAGGCGCTTGATCAACGCACCAAGATGGGCGTGATCGGCGACCTCAACCGGTACACGCAGTTCCAGACCGCCGAGGCTCTGCGCGACGCGGCCAAGAACCCCAGCGGTACGGCCGGCGTCGGGATGGGCGCCGGAATGGGCTTCGCGATGGCGCAGCAGATGGCCCAGACGCTTGGCCAGGCCAACGCCGCATCGCAGCCCGGGGCAGCGCCGCCGCCATTGCCCAACGCCGGTGCGTTCTTCGTGGCGGTCAACGGCGCTCAGTCCGGCCCGTTCGACATGGCCTCGCTCACCGCGAAGGCCGGGAGCGGCGAACTCACACGCGAATCGCTGGTCTGGAAACAGGGCATGGCGTCGTGGGCCGCGGCGGGGAGCATCGCGGAACTCGCGACGGTTTTCGCGTCCGTTCCGCCGCCGCTGCCGCCCCGCTGATGTCGGTCCTGATCACACGACGCCATGGCGATCGCAACATTTCCATGTACCAAGTGCGGGGCCGAACTGGAGTTCAGCCCGGGCACGACGCACCTCGCGTGCCGCTTCTGCGGCGCGGAGAACGAGATTCCTCAGGCCTCCACGGCGGTCGAGGAGATCGACTATCAATCCGTACTGAACGATCTCGGCGACGAGGCGCCGGCCGTGGAGTGTGTCACGATCCACTGTGATTCGTGCGGCGCGAACGTGACATTCTCGCCCAATGTCACTAGTCAGGCGTGCCCGTTCTGCGGCAGCAACGTGGTTGCAACGCAGTCGTCGCAGAAGGTGATCAAGCCCAGGAGTCTGCTGCCATTTCAGATTACCAGGGAACAGGCCCGAGACAAGTTCCGCAAGTGGCTCGCGGGGCTGTGGTTCGCGCCCAGGCACCTGAAGAACTATGCCAGCGTCGAGGGCGACGAGCAACTCCGGCACGGTTCGGGGCTGGCGGGCATGTACCTGCCGTACTGGACGTACGACTGCCAGACGATCACGACCTACACCGGGCAGCGTGGAGATGACTACTACGTGACGGTCCCTCGCACGGTGATCGTGAATGGCAAGTCCCAGACGCGGATGGTGCAGGAGCGGCGCACGCGATGGACGTGGGTGCAGGGCACGGTGCGCAACGCGTTCGACGACGTGCTGGTGCCCGCGAGCACCTCGCTGCCGGTGGAGCGTGTCCGCGAGATCGGCAAGTGGAACACCGGTGAACTGGTGCCCTATAGCGACGGCTACCTCGCGGGCTATCGGGCCGAGTCCTACACGATCAGCCTGTCCGAGGGATTCGTCTCGGCGCAGTCGCTCATGCGGGGCACGATCGAATCCACGATCCGCGGCGACATCGGCGGAGATCACCAGCGGATCGCGGACATGGCCCCCACGTACCGGGACATCACGTTCAAGCACATCCTGGTGCCCATCTGGGTGAGCGCGTACCGCTACAACGGGCGACTGTTCCGGTTTCTGATCAACGGCAGTACGGGTGAAGTCTCCGGCGAGCGGCCGTATAGCGCGTGGAAAATCGCGTTCGCCGTGCTCATCGGGCTGGCGGCGCTGGCGATCGCGATCCTCTTGCTGTCACGGCGATAGGCCGTGAAGTACAACGCGACTGCGGTCGAACTTGCGTGGAATTGTCCCGCGGGGGACTTTTGATGACAACTGCAATACCCGAGCACGCGGAGCGTTCAGCCGCGGGGTGTTTTAGGAGTCTCAGCTATGACAGTTCGTACTCTCGTAACTTTGCTTTCGCTTGCGTGCCTCGCGACACCGCTGGTTGCTTCGCAGCCTCCCGCGCCGCGCGATGATGATGGCCGGCCGCAAAACGCCGAACAAACTGAACGTCGTGTGGTCGTGATCGAGAAGGATGATGACCGCCCGGCGCCGCGCGATGGCCAGGCGCCTCAACGCGCTCGCCGCCAGCGTGCGCAGA
>JBGAMO010000045.1:0-29601 GCA_044222845.1 Phycisphaerales bacterium | reverse complement strand
GTGACAGTCGGTGCGAGGGTCAGTGTGGAGGCGGCGGTCGTGAGCCGCAAGCCGTTGATGGCGTTGTTGGAGCCGAACTGCACCGTGGCGTTGCCCGACAACGTCTGCGAGCCTGTGAAACTCAATACTCCGTAGCCGCCAGTGGGGTCGCCAAGAGTGGCCGTGCCGTTGATCGTGAGGCCGTTTGTGATCGTGACCTGCGAGGAGCCATTGACGATGAAGTCGCCGGTGATGGTCGAGTTGTTAAGCGAGCCGCCGGTGAAGGTGTTGCCTGACCCCGCGAGCGTGAGCACTCCGCTCAGGGTGCCGCCGGACAAGAGCAACGGCGCGTTGAAGGTCGACGGGTTGGCGATCGTGAGAGAGCCGCCTTGGATGCGCAGAATCTCGCTCGAAGTCACCGACCGAACGCTGCGTGTGCCGGAGGCGGAGTTAAAGACGATGGTGGGGTTCGCGGCGACGTTGATGACCGCATCGTCGTTGATGGTGGGGACGCCAAGATCCCAGTTACCGGCGGAGTGCCAGAGATTGTCGCCCGCGGCACCGGTCCAGTTGACGGTCGAGAGGCACAGACGCGGCTCAAGGGCATCGATGGTGAGGGCGCGGTCGTGGATCCGTAGTCCGAGCACGCGGGAGGAGAGTTGACCTGCGGCCTTACCGCAGCGCGCCAGCAGACCACGAACCCCGCGGAAGAAAGATGACTTCACGGCAGACTCCTCTCAAACTGCACGCCGCGAACGCGGGTGGTGCATGATTCACCTGCAGGCACGAATGTGCCGGCTCTCTCGTCAGTCAGCTAATTAGACAGGCACTTCGAAGCTTCAAACCGTTCAACGAGGAATGGTGAAGTTGTGCCGCTCTCTCTCCAGAACCCTTTCCGACCTTAGATGGCTAAGCCGGGCATGATAGGTGTAGAGCGACGTTGGGCAAATGGTGGGAATAGGTTAAAGTACGGGCTCGCGAAACCGGTGATTTCCCGAGTTTGCGTCCCTGCTCGGTGGTTGCAAGGAACAAACATCGACATTGCAACTATGTTCTGGCCGCATTTGTGTTCTGCGATTGAGCCCGGGCGGCGCGAGCATTGACCGTGAGCACATCGCTTACGTCAGGTCCACCTATTCGACCGCGTTCACCCCCGCCGTCGGCGCACCGCCCCGATCATGGCCACGCCCGTGAGCGTCACCAGCGCAGCGCCGGGCGCGGGGATGTTGGAGATGAACGCGGGGGCATCGATGGGGGTTTGGGCCGAGCCCAGGGCGACGCCGACGAAGGCGCCGGTGGCGCCGTTGTACTTGAGCACGCGTGCGTTGCCCGTGGAGCCCACGTACAGGAATCCGTCATCGCCGAAGGCCATTCCTACCGGCGTCGTGAGCCCGCCGGAGTTGGGGGCCACGAAGTTTGATTGGAACGCGCCGGTGGTGGCGTTGTACTTGCGGACGCTGTTGCCGGTCTCGGTGGTGATATAGAGCGAGCCGGCGCGGAACTCGAGCACCCGGGGGCGTCCGATGCTGGAGATGAAGACGTTCATGAACGCGCCGGTCTGCCCGTTGTACCGCAGGATCCGGTTGCCCCAGTAGCTGGGCACATACAGGTTCCCGTCGGGGCCGATGGTCGTGCCGTTGTCCGGGCCGTCGAGCCCGCCCGACGCGGCGGTGACGAACGTGCTCAGAAAGGCGCCGGTGCGGCCGTCGTACTTGAGCACCGAGTCGGAGTTGAAGCTCGAGACCAGGAGATTGCCGGAGTTGTCCCAGGTGAGGCCGGTGGGGCCGTTCAGCCCGCCGCGGCCGGAGGGGACGATGGTGTCGAGGTACTGGAGCGTCGAGGGGTTGTACCGCAGCACGGAGTTGGTGCCCTCGCTGGCGACGTACAGCAAGCCGTCGGGGCCCAGGCGAGTGCACAGAGGGCCCTGGAGCGCCCCGCCCGAGAGCGAGCCGTTTCGAGCGCCCGTCGCGGCGTCGTACCGCCCAACGGAGTTGGCGAAGAAGCTGCTGACGAGCAGGTCGGAGGCATGGGCGACGGGTCCAGCGCACGCGCCGATGAAGCCGGCGGCGCACGCCAGTACACAGGTGCTTTGTTTCGTGTTCATGTCTCTCTCTCTCTCTCTTTCTCTGCGGCCGCGTTCGGGCCTCATCTACCGCGATTGGATGCAACACGTGACGACTTCCGGCAGTCTAGGGCCGGGCGGCAGGGCCATCGTGCCGACACTGACCGGGCATTCGAGCACGTTCATGGTTCGGAGTACCGACGTGAGCCGCGCGGCGTTGCACTATTGCGCCGGCGACCGCTCGCTGGACGGCGAGGTGCGGGCCGCAGGCCCAAACCACGAAAAAACCCAGCCTCTGGCGAGGCTGGGCTTTGGGTGTTCGGACAGGTATGGGCCGCAGGCTCAGGCCAACTTAACCCGCGGCCATCTTCGCGGCCTTGGCCTTGGCGTCGTCGAGCGTGCCGACGTACATGAAGGCGCCTTCGGGGAGCGTGTCGCCTTCGCCCTCGCACAGCCGCTCGAAGGAGTCGATGGTCTGCTCGAGGGGGCTGTCGACGCCCTTGAAGCCGGTGAACTGCTCGGCGACGTGGAACGGCTGGGAGAGGAAGCGCTCGATCTTGCGGGCGCGACCGACGGTGCGCTTGTCCTCTTCGGAGAGTTCATCGACGCCGAGGATGGCGATGATGTCCTGGAGGTCCTTGTACCGCTGGAGAATCGTCTGCACGCGACGGGCGACGCGATAGTGACGCTCGCCGATGATGTTGGGATCCAGGATTCGCGAGGTCGAGCCCAGCGGGTCGACGGCGGGATAGATGCCCTTCTCGGCGATGCCGCGGGCGAGCACGATGAAGGCGTCCAGGTGGGCGAAGGTCGTGCTGGGGGCGGGGTCGGTGAGGTCGTCGGCGGGGACGTAGATGGCCTGCACCGAGGTGATGGCGCCCTTGTTGGTGGAGGTGATGCGTTCCTGGAGCTGACCCATCTCCGTGGAGAGGGTGGGCTGGTAACCCACGGCGCTGGGCATGCGGCCCAGCAGAGCGGACACCTCGGAACCGGCCTGCGTGAAGCGGAAGACGTTGTCCACGAACATCAGGGTTTCCTTGCCCGACGCATCGCGGAACTCTTCGGCCATGGTGAGGGCCGAGAGGGCGACGCGGAGGCGGGCGCCCGGGGGCTCGTTCATCTGGCCGAACACCATGGCGACCTTGTCGAGCACGTGGGCCTTCTTGCCGTCGGCGTCGGTGTACTCGGCTTCCTTCATTTCGCGCCAGAGGTCGTTGCCTTCGCGGGTGCGCTCGCCGACGCCGGCGAACACGGAGTAACCGCCGAAGTTCTTGGCGACGCGGGCGATCATCTCCTGGATGACGACGGTCTTGCCGACGCCTGCACCGCCGAACAGACCGATCTTGCCGCCGCGGACGAAGGGGCACATGAGGTCGATGACCTTAATGCCCGTGGGGAGGATTTCGGTGTTGGGGTTGAGCTGGGCGAACTGCGGCGGGGCCTTGTGGATCGGCGAGCGCTTGCCCGCAGCGACCGGGCCGCACTTATCGATGGGGTTGCCCAGGAGGTTGAAGACGCGGCCGAGCACGGCCTCGCCGACCGGGACGGAGACGGGGCCGCCGGTATCAAGGCAGGACATGCCGCGGGAGAGACCGTCGGTGGAACCCAGCGCGACAGCGCGGACGCGGCCGCCGCCCAGGTGCTGCTGCACTTCACCGATCAGGTCGATGGTGCCGCCGCGGGTCTGACCCTTGACTTCCAGGGCGTTGTAAATGTCCGGGAGTTGATCCGAGGGGAACTGAGCGTCAAAGGTGGAGCCGATGACTTGGGTGATCTCGCCGGTGGTAGGCATGTCGAAATCCTGTGATACGAGTGCGTCGTTCAACGCTGGAAGCAACCGCTGCTCAAGGCCCCTATCAAATCTCTAACTTATTCGAGAGAAGGGGGGGACAAGGATAGGCGGATTGGGCGTGCCGCGGCCTTGTGGCGCGAGAGGAATTGGAGGAAAATGGAGGCAGGAATCCGGCTGGATTCGGTGTCTGATTGGACAATTGTGCATGAGGCGGGCATCAGCGCGGGCGTGCGTCGGGTTGGGTGGCGCGTTCCACCCAGTCGGCGATGGCTTCCTTCTGGCCCGAGAGCGTGGCGAACATGAGCAGGTGGCCGAAGTTGCCGGTCCAGCGTTCGGGGCGGCCGAGTTGTTCCCAGAGCAGATCGCCGTTTTTGGCCGGGACGATCATGTCTCCTTTGGCGTGCAGCATGAGCACGGGCTTTCCGGTCATCGCGGTGGCGGTGTGGAATGGGTCGAGGGTGGAGCGTTCGAGGTAGCCCGCGAGGATGGTGGGACGGAGCGTGGCGGGGACGTGGAGTTCGGTGGAGTTGCGGCCGCGGATGCGCGAGTAGTAGTAATCCATCCACTCGTTGCCGGCGATCTCAAGAAAGTTGGCGCCCGCGCCGACGAGGACCGCGGCGTCGAGACGATCGCCCAGGCGAGCGGCGACGGCGGGGGAGTTGATGCCGCCGAAACTGCAGCCGATGAGGACGAGCGGGTGCTCCGGGATCTCGGGGTGACGTTCGCGGACGAAGAGCAACGCTGCTTCGTTGGCCAGGGCGTACTGGCCCAGGGCGTCATCGAACTCGGAGGCGGCGATGGCGGCGGTGGCCTGGGCGAACGCCGCGGGAGTGACCTCGGCGGAAGGCTGAGCGCTGGGGGCGATGCTGGATTGTGGTGAATCCGGAGCGATGGTGAGTGCGCCGGGCCGGCGCCAGGTGAGACCGTTGGGGTTGAGAACGGCCCAGCCGCGGCCAAGGAATTCCTCAACCAGCCCCCTCTCGAAGCGGTACCCGGCGAGGCCCCACTGGTGCATGATCAGGCCGCGGATGGGGCGGTTGGCGGGCAGGCGGAGCGTGAAGGCCATGTGGTACGGGGCCGAGGCCCGCATGGCGTGCAGGCGGCTCCAGGGGTCTGTGTTTCCGGCGTCGTCGAGGGGTGCGGGGCGTTCGCGCCAGGCGTAGTAGTCGAAGGATTCGTAGTCTTCGGGCGTGCCGGCGGTGCTGTACACCTGGCCCTCGGTGGCGACGATCCAGCCGCCGCCGATGGGCTCGGTGCGTTCCGTCGCGGCGGCTTCAAACTCGGTGGAGGTGCCGTCGCTGTTGCGGACGTTGAACCGCATGGGCGGCAGCGTGGCGCGGGGAAGGTCCTGCGTCCAGTTGCGCGGCCACTTGGGCGGGGGTGATTCGCGGAGCGCGGACGCCCCCGGCGCGGGCTGGGCGGGCGTGCGCGTGTAGGAACAGCCGCACAGCGCAGCGAGGCAGGCGGCGACGAGCGTCAGGAGCGGTCGTCGGCGATTGGCCATGGTGGAACGATACAGAAGATGTGAGAGCGGAACAACCCGAGGCGTCAGACGCGGTACGCCTGCGCGACCTTGGTGAGGGCTTCCTCGACGATGCGGAAGTGCTCATCGGTGAGGTCGTGGTGCATGGGCAGCGCGAAGACGCGGGTGGCGAGGGCATCGGCGACGGGGGTGTCGTCGTTGGCGAAGTCGCCCAGCGCGGGCTGCTGGGGCAGGCTGCGGGGGTAGTGCACGGCGGTGGGGACGCCCTCGGCCTTGAGAGCGTTGCAGAACTCATCGCGGGTGCAGGCGAACCGCTTGGTGTCCATCTGGACCACGTAGAGGTGCCAGACGCTCTCGGCGCCGGGAGTGACTGCGGGGGGCGTGAGGCCGGTGACCTTCTTGATGATCGCGTTGTAGCGCAGGGCGTTGGCCTGGCGCTGCTTGGTCTGCTCGGGCAGGCGGTCCAGCCGCGAGCAGCCGATGGCGCCGGCCATGTCGTTGAGGCGGTAGTTGTACCCGATGCTCTCGTGCAGGTACTTGTCCGTCTCGCCGTGGGAGCGGAGCAGGGAGATCTCGCGGGCCAGGCCGTCGTCGTTGCAGGTGACCAGGCCGCCCTCGCCGGTGGCGAGGTTCTTGGTGGCGTACAGCGAGTAGGTCACGGCGTCGCCGAACTCGCCCAGGCCGCGGCCCTTGTACGTGGCCAAGTGGGCCTGGGCCGCGTCGTAGATGACCATCAGGTTGTGCTTCTCGGCGACGGCCTGCACGGCGTCGATGTCGACCGGGGTGCCGTAGAGGTGGGTGACGGCGATGGCGGTGGTGCGGGGCGTGACCTTGTGGGCCAGGTCCTTGGGGTCAACCTGCATGGTGTCGGGCAGGGCGTCGACGAAGACGGGGATGCCGCCGCGGGCGACGACCATCGAGACGGTGGCGATGTACGACCAGGCGGGGACGAGGACTTCATCGCCGGGCTTGATGAGGGGCTCGTAGGCGAGCTGGAGAGCGACGGTGCCGTTGGCGCAGGTCAGGGCGTGCTTGGCGCCGGTCATGGCGGCCCAGCGCTGCTCGAACTCAAGGCACTTGGAGGCGGCGCGGAGCATGCCGGACTTGAGCACGGCGTTGACGGCGCTGATGTCGGCCTCGGTGAGGGCGGTGGACATGAACGGGACGGGCTTGGTGCTCACAGGCGTGCCGCCGAAGGAGGCGAGTTTGGCGAGCGAGGGACGTGCTTCGGCGGTGAGGGTGGACACTTGGAAAACTCCGGGAAAACTGTGAGCATCGGCGGCGGAAGCGGCGGCCTGGTGGGCTGCACGGCATGCCGCGGATCGGGCGGGGATGGGGTCATCGGACCCGAGCCCGTGCGGCGGTGCGGGGGCGAGCCCCGACTTCGCCGCAAGGAGCGATTCTATGCGGGTGGAACGCGGGGTTCCCTGCTTGACGGTGGGGTTTTGGGCGGGGGATGGCAGAAATGACCGGGACGGCCAGACTACTTGCGGACGATCCCTGTGCCTTTGACCACCGTGCCGATGCGGAAGACGCGCTCTCCCAGCTTGGTGAGTTGCTCGGCCACCGAGTCTGCGAATGACGGCGAAACGATCACGCAGTAACCGATGCCCAGGTTGAAGACGCGGTACATCTCTTCTTCGTCGATGTTGCCGTGCTGCTGGAGGAAGCTGAAGATCGGCGGGCGCTCCCAACTGGTCAGGTCGATCTTGGCGTCGAGCGTGGGCGGCAGGGCGCGGCAGAGATTGCCGCCGATCCCCGAGCCGGTGATGTGGGCCATGCCGGTGATGGGGTTCTTGACCTTGTAGGAGCGGAGCAGGCGGACGATGGGGTCGGCGTAGAGGCGGGTGGGGGTGAGCAGCACCTGCCCGAGGGTCTTGGGGGCAACCGGCGCGGCTTTGCGTCGGCCCTTGGCCTTGGGGGCGGGGTTGAGTTCGTCGTAGACCTTGGAGAGATCCAGGCCGGCCTGCTTCACCACATCGCGGACGAGTGTGTAGCCGTTGCTGTGGATGCCGTCGCTGGCCAAACCCAGGATGACATCGCCCGCGCGGACTCGGGCGGGCTTCTGGACGCGCTTCAACTCGACGACGCCGACGCAGAAGCCGGCGAGGTCGAAGTCGCCCTTGGCGTAGACATCGGGCATGTTGGCGGTTTCGCCGCCGATGAGGGCGCAGCCGCTGCGGCGGCAACCGTCGGCCACGCCGGTGACCAGGGCGTGGAGCATGGCGGTATCGACGACTGGTGTGGCGATGTAGTCCAGGAAGAAGAGGGGCTCAGCGCCCTGCACCACCAGGTCGTTGACGTTCATGGCGACCAGGTCGATGCCGACGGTGTCGAAGACGCCCAGTTCCGCGGCGAGCTTGATCTTGGTGCCCACGCCGTCGCAGCAGGCGACCAGGACGGGGTCCTTGTAGTTGCGGCGGAAGAGGCGCTGGTTGTAATCCAGGCGGAAGAGGCCCGCGAAGCCGCCGGGGTTGCTGATGACCCGGGGCGAGAACGTGCGGCGCATGAGCGAATCAAGGGATTCGGTGAAGGCGTCTTTCTTGTCGATGTCGACGCCGGCGCCGGCGTAGGTGAGGGGCTTGGTGCGGGCCATGCGGGGAGGGTAGGGAAAACCGGGAGAGGGAAAAAGGGGCGAACCGGCAAATCGCGAATGGGCACGCCGGGCGCGGCGCGGAGGGTCGATTCACACCCATTCTCGCTGATGCCCGATGGCCCACGCCCGCCGCCATCACATCGCGTCGATCGAATGGAGCCAATCGACGAAGCCGATGGGCTGGTAGTCCACCTCGCGCCCGAAGATCGCCTGGTAGCGCTCGCCGACGTCGCTCTCTTCGAGCGGTTTGCCCGGCTTGGCGGCCGAGCCGTGCTCGACGATGGTGATCTTTTCGGCGGGAAGTTCGTTGAGGCCGCGCTTGAGGAGGTAGATGACGTCGGTGTCGTCCCAGGGGAGGCTGTAGCCGATGAAGACGACGCGGGTGGCTTCCCGCAGGACGCGCAGGGCGCGGTACCAGACGGCGGAGATGTGGGGGTTGCGGTAGTCCTTCAGGGTGGTGGGGGTGATCATCACCGGCCGCGGCGGGGTTCCGCAGTCGCGGCACTTGGTCTCGCGCCGGCGTTCGTAGCTGGCGTCGTACTCGGGGACGTCGAAGGTGTTGCGGGCGATCTTGTAGGTGTAGCCGCTGCGGCCGATGCCCATGTCGAGCCGGTGGCAGTTGGGGCAGTAGAGCCAGTTGAGCGAGCCGTGGATCTTGAGCAGTTCGCCCCACTTGCCGCTGTCGCGGTAGGCGCGGGTGGCGACGTCGCAGGCGTACTCGGGGTACTGGCCGTCGCCCGCGGAGATCATCGCGTTGTCGGCCAGCACGTCGTAGTTGAGGGAGATGACCCTGGGCGGCTTGCCGGTGCGGGCGGCCAGGTGCCGCAGGACGCTCTCGTGGGGAGCAAGGTTGCCGGGGCCCTCGAGCATGACCTCGATGACGCCGAAGACCGCGTACTCGGCGCTCTCGCGGGCGGCGCGGATGTCGGCGGTGGTCCAGGTGGGGCCCAGGCTGTGGCGGCGGTCGACGGCCATGTCGAGCAGCGTGAGCACGAGCGGGAGCGGGGGATAGTCCTTGGGGCGACGCTGGAGCCGGTCGGCGGGCACCCGGAACTTCTCCACCAGCAGTCGTTCCAGGGGCGCGAGCAGGTCGGGGTGCCGCAGAAAGAGCGAGAACGCTTGCGGAAGGATCTCGGCGGTGAGCGGCCCGCCGCAGGCCTTGGTGGCGCCGGCGCCTAAGACAACAACGGGCACGTCGTTCGGGGTGAACTGGGCCGTGGCGGTCATGAAGGAGCGTAGCGGAGATTCTGGCGGTCGGGCAATGTGTTGGACTTGTTCGCGCGGACGCCGCGACACGATCAGGCCCGCGTGGCGGGTTCGACGGGCTTGGGCGAGGTGCTGGTCTTGGATTGCGTGAGCGCGGTCAGGAACTCCGCGGCCCAGCGGTAGATGTTGTGTTCGCAGACTTGCTGGTACAGACGCGACATGCGGGCGCGGCGCTCTTCGCCGGGCATTTCAACGGCGATGCGGATCGCCTCCGCGAACTCCTCGGTGTCGTACGGGTTGATGATGAGGGCGTCGGGCAGATCGCGGGCGGCGCCGGCGAACTCGGAGAGGATGAGCACGCCTTCGCCGGCAGCGCCGGCGGGGGTGGGCTCTCCCTGCGCGGCGATGAACTCCTTGGCGACCAGGTTCATGCCGTCGTGCAGTGAACTGACGATGCAGACGCAGGCCATCTTGAGGAAGGCGTGGACGGTCGTTTCATCGTGGTGGGCGACGAGAAAGTGGATGGGCTTCCAGCCCTGGTTGTCGGCCTTGAATCTCCAGTTGATGGCGTCAGCCATGGTCTCGAGCTCGGTGACCAGGTCGCGGTAGCGGGGAATGTGGGTGCGGCTGGGAGCGCCCAACTGCACGAAGGACAACCGGCCGCGGTGCTGCGGGCAGTGCTCGAAGAACCGCTCGATGGCGCGGAAGCGCTCGGCGATGCCCTTGGTGTAGTCGATTCGGTCGACGCCGACGGCGATGGGTGTGCTCGCGAGAGAGAACTTGTGGCGCAGCGATACGCTGCGGGCCGCGAGCTCATTACCCGAGGCGACGTGCTTCTCCGACCAGGGCTGCACGCTGATGGGGAATGGGCGGACCAGGGTCGTGCCGCCGCGGAGTTCGACGCAGAAGCGGTCCCAGTCGAGTCTGGCCTCGACCATGCGGTCGACGGTGTCGAGGAAGTTGTTGCAGTGCTGCTGGAGGTGGAAGCCGATGAGGTCGGCGCCCAGCATGCCCTGGAGCACCTCCGCGCGGAAGGGGCAGATTCGGAAGGCTTCGGGGTTGGGCCAAGGGATGTGCCAGAAGAGGCCGACGCGCAGATCGGGTCGGCGCTGCTTGATCATGGCCGGCACGAGGGCGAGCTGATAGTCCTGGACCATGACCACGGCGGACTCGGCGCCGACTTCATTGAGCACGGCGTCCGCGAAGCGCTGGTTGGCGTTGACGTAGTGGCCCCAGTCCGAGGCGCGGAAGATGGGGCGCTCGTGGGTGAGGTGGCAGAGAGGCCAGAGACCCTCGTTCGAGAAGCCGTAGTAGTAGCCTTCCTCTTCCTCCTTGGTGATCCAGACGCGCCGCAGCGTGTAGCGGGGATCGTCGGGCGGGACCGAGACGCACGCCTCGGCGTCGACGGTGGCGCGATCGGCGTCGCCCGCGCCGTGGGCCACCCACAGCCCGCCGCAGGCCTGCAGCACCGGATCGAGCCCGGTGACCAGCCCGCTGGCCGGCCGCACGAGTGCGGGCTTTCCGTCGGCGAACTGGTGCATGTACGGCTCGCGATTGCTCACGACGACGAGCGTTGTATCGCCCAGCGCCGAGCGTGCATGGGCGCGCAGGCGTTCGCGCGTCCAGGTCTTGTCGGACCGGGTGAGCGTGTCGGCGGACTCGCGCTCCTGGCTGCGGGCGGCGCGGAAGGACGCGGCCAGGTGGGCGCTCTCGTCTTCGAGTCGGCGCAGGGGCAGGCCGCGGGGCGGCGAGGCGGAGGTGCCGCCGAAGCGGAGCTTGCGCATCCATTCCGCGAGGGCGTGCATGGGGCGCTCGAAGAGCGCCCACGCGAGCCCGGAGGTGAGCACGAACAGCACGCCCGCCACCGAGAGCGCCAGGGTGAGGCCCCGCACCATGCCCCGGGTGAGCCGGTCTTCCAGGTAGAGCGCATCGTGGAGCACCACCAGCGTGCCGGTGTGCGCGCCGTCGGGCGCGGCGATCATCGAGGCCAGCACGTGCGTGGTGCCCGACACGCTCCTGACCACCTCGCGCACCTCGGGCTCGCCTTCGTGGATCCGCGCCACGATCGGGGCGATGGTGGATTCCAGATCGGCCACGGCCTCACCGCCGGCGACGAGCCTGCCGTCGGGACGGAAGAGCGCAAAGCCCAGCAGGCGCGAATGCCCCTCCAGCCGATCGCCCATCGTCCTGGAGATCTGATCGTCGGGCAGTTCGAGCGCGGCGCGGGCGGCGGGGACGGTGCGGTGGAGCAGCACGCCCGCGCGTCGGTCCAGGTCCTCGACGCTGGTGCGGTACTCCTCGTTGACCTGGTACCAGACGATGGCGCCGGTGCCCAGGGCCGCGAGCATGGCGATGGCCATTCCGAGTCTGACGGATCGCGGCAGGCGGAAGCGACCGGGGGGTGTGGTCATGCGCGAACTCCAGGCCGCCCGCCAGAGGAAAGAGATGGGTTGGGCAACGCCGCGAACCGGTCGAGTGTCGTCGCGGCGTTGATCAGCGCCAGGTGCGAGTAGGCCTGCGGAGCATTTCCCAGGGGGATGTTGAAGCGTGGTTCGTGCTGCTCCGAGAGCACGCCGGTGGGCCCGACGCACTTGAGCAGCTCGCCGAAGAGTTCCGTGGCTTCCTGCACGCGCCCGCACCGGGCGAGCGCCTCGATGAGCCAGCCGGTGCACAGGTGGAACCCGCCCTCACGCCCGGGCAGCCCGTCGTCGAAGCGGTAGCGGTAGACCGTGCCGCCCTCGCGCAGCCCCCGGTCGACGGCGTCGACGGTGGCGGTGAAGCGGGGGTCGTGAACGTCGAGCAGGCCGGTGAGGCCCACCGAGAGGGCCGCGGCGTCGAGCTCGGCACGCCCGTACGCGCCGGTGAACGCGTTGAGCTCCGTGTTGAATCCGTTGGCGAGCACGTCTTCGCGGATGCGGTCGCGAAGGGCGGCCCACGCGGGGTTGGGCCTGCCGATGACGCACTCGTGCACCACCAGGGCGCGGGCGACCGTGTGGAAGCACATGACCTTGGAGTGGACATGGTGCTCGCGTTCGCCCCGGATCTCCCAGATGCCGTGGTCGGGCTCCAGCCAGCGCGACTCGACGGCTTCCACCATCGCGCGGGTCATGCGCCAGTGATCGGGCGAGATGGGCGCGCCGCTCTCGGCCAGGAGCGCGATGAGGTCGGTGATCGGGCCGAAGACGTCCAACTGCACCTGCAGCGCCGCGGCGTTGCCGATGCGGACGGGGCGGCTCTTCGCGTATCCGGCGAGCCCGCCGATCTCGGCCTCGGGGCCCAGGTCGCGGCCGTCGACGGTGTAGATCGGCCGCAAGCGCCCGGGGGATTCGCACTGGTCGAGCACGCGGGCGAGCCAATCCAGCAGGCGCATGGCCGTGCCGGTGTTGCCCAAGTGCACGAGCGCCGCCGCGGCCATGGCGGCGTCGCGGGGCCAGCAGTATCGGTAATCCCAGTTGCGGCTCCCGCCCAGATGCTCGGGCAGGCTGGTGGTCGCGGCGGCGGCGATGGCTCCGGTGGGGCCGTATACCAGGGCCCGCAGCAGCAAGGCGCTGCGGCGGACGTGCTCGGCGCCCACGGCCGGGAGGCGGAGCGTCGCGGCCCACGTGCTCCAGAAGCGCCGGGTCAGGTCGCGCCGCTGAGGCTCGGCGTGCGGGTGCGGCCGGTCGTTCGCGGAACCGATGCGCAGTTCCAGCGTGACGGGCGCGGCGCCGGGAGTGACGTCGGCCTCCGCAGTCTGGTGCGGGCCGTCGGCGGAAATTCGCCAGGCGATGCCCGGCGCGTAGAGAAGAATCGGGTCGGGACTGCCCTCCACTTCCAGCCCGTGCTCGCGCACGGCCAGGCGCGTGGCCACGCGGCCAAAGTCCAGGCGCGGCGCGAAACGCACGCGGCACGCGCCCGGGCCTTCGATCACGCGGATTAGGTCCGTCCGGCCGGCGCGCTGGAACGCGCGGCCGGCGCCGCAGTCCAGGTAGTCGGTCACGGTGCAGTCCGGCCAGACGGTCTTGAGCACCAGCGAATCGCCGTCGTACGACTGCGCGGGCGGGCCGGTATCGAGGGCGGGCGAAACGTCAAAGAACCCCGCGCCGGGGCCGCCGAGCAACTCGGCGAAAATAGGCGGAGAATCTATGCGGGGGACGCAGAGCCACACCGCTCGCGCGGTGGGCGTGACGATCGCGAGCGTGCGTTGGTCGGACAGGACGGAGTGAGAGGTGATGGGCGTGAACGAGCCGGCGCGGGCCCACGCTTCACGCTCGTCGGCGAGCGCGGCGAGCAGGCGGGCGACGTCCGGGGTGCCGCGGATGCGGTGGGCGGCGCCCGTGTCTCCCGCGCCGACCTTGACGGCGGTATCGGCGGTCCCGAGGCTGAGGAACCCGTGCTCGTCGGTGAGATCGTCGCCGATGAACATGACGGCCGATGCGCCCACGCGGTGGCGCAGGCGTTCCAGGGCGCGGCCCTTGGTGGTGGCCTCGGCCATGAACTCGATGACCATGGAGCCTCTGCGCACGGTGAGATCGGGGAACTGCTCGGCGAGCGTGCGGACGGCTTCGAGAGCGGCGGACGCGTCCGGGGCTGCGCGGTAGTGGAACGCGACGCCCCGGGGCTTGAGTTCGACCATGCACCCCGGGCATCGCGAGGCGATCTGGTTGAGGCGGGCGGCGACAGCGCAGAGTTGTTCGCGACAGGTGGGAGGCAGCGGCGCCGCGGGAATGCCGGCGATTTCCGCGCCGTGGCTTCCGGAGAGTTCCCACGCGGGTTGGGGTCCCAGGCGGGCGCGAAGATCATCCAGGCCGCGGCCGGAGACGATCGCGACGTGCGTGTGCGGGATGAGGCTGAGTCGCGCGAGCGCGGCGAGCGCTTCGGGGTGGGCGGCGGCGGTGTCCGGTAGTTCCACCAGTGGTGCGAGTGTGCCGTCAAAGTCACTGGCTACCAGCAGCACGGGCGTGGTGGCGACGTGGCGCACAATGTCAGCAAGCGGTTGGGTCATGGCTGGCTGCGACGGCTACTGGGATGTGCGACAGTTCCGCACGTGGACGCTCCGGTGAGCGGCAAGGAACTGTTCGGTGGGGAACACGGGCTTCCCATCGATGATATGGCCAGGCGCGTATCGGGGCCAGACGTGGTCCGGCGAGATCGAAAGTCACTCGGGCCTGAGTCCGCTCGCTTCTTCAGCGGCGCGCGAAGACGAGGCAGCAGGCAACGATCGCGGCCTCACACGGAAGACGGGCGTCGACCCAGTCTCGGACGCGGCCGGGCGCGGCCACGCGCAGCGCGATGGAGGAGATGATGGTGATGATCGCCCACGACAGTCGGGGCAAGAGAGGCAGTGCGGGGATGAGCATGAGGAGCACGGCCGAGCAGAGGCGGGCCGCCATCGCGAAGTTCCAGGCGCGATCTCGCCCCAGATTCGTCGGCAGCGTGCTGGTGCCGTAGCGGCGGTCGGCGCTCTCGTCATCCAGATCGCAGAGCACGGCGTCGGCGATGACCCGCAGCGCCAGGTGGGCGCACGCGAGCATGAGAGGCGCGGCGTGTGATGCGACGGTTGCACCGATGCCCGGGGAGTTGGAGTGCGCGGCGACCGCCGCGAGAGCGACGAGGGTGGAGAAACCGGTGATGCCGCCGGCGACGTACGCGTTCTTGACGAGCAGCACGTCCTTGGGACGCGGGCGCGAGGAGCGGGGTCGGGCGGCGTACACGAGCACGCCCGCGGCGGCGAGGACCGGGATCAGCGCACCCCACGGCGTGAGCGCAGCGCCCAGGGCCGCCGCCGCGATGAGCAGCGCGACGACCAGGGCGCGCAGCGCTGCGGAGCGGCGCGCGATGAAGTTGAACCGGTGCGGGTGAGCGTCCGCATCGGCGGGATCGAGCCAGGCGTCGCGGAGCTTGACGCGGTCGAGCAAGTACACCGCGGCGGCGGTGCAGAAGGCGAACGCCGCGGCGGTGAGCCGGTCTCGGGGCAGAATCATCGCGTCGATGCCGGAGACTTGCGCCAGGAAGGCGGCCGCGCCGACGATGTACAGCCCCGGCCAGACCGCCAGGTGCGAGGCGGCCATGAGGATTGCTCCGGCTGTGCGGCGGCTGAACATGTATCTGGGCATCATTGCACCATGGCGGGCACGGGCGGTGATTTCGGGGTGTGTGAGGGGTGCGTCGCGGCCGGTGTGGAGATGGGGGATTCGGGATGATCGCCGTCCCGGCACCTACAATCTCAACCGGCCCAAGATCGCCGGGCTTTCAGCCTAAGGACATACCCCCATGCCAATGACCCGCCTGTTCACTTCTGAATCCGTTTCGATGGGCCACCCCGACAAGGTCGCGGACCAGATCTCCGACGCGATCCTGGACGCGATGATCGCGGACGATCCGTTCAGCCGCGTGGCGTGCGAAACGCTGTGCGCGACGGGGCTGGTGGTGGTCGCGGGCGAGGTGACGACGCGGACGTACGTGGACATCCCCGAGGTGGTGCGGCGGGTGGTGAACGAGATCGGTTACACCTCCGGCGACATGCGGTTCGACAGCGAGAGCTGCGCGGTGCTGGTGGCGCTGAACAAGCAAAGCGCCGACATCGCGATGGGCGTTGATCGCGAGGGCGCGGGCGACCAGGGCATGATGTTCGGCTTTGCCTGCAAGGACACGCCCGAGCTGATGCCGCTGGCCATCCAGTTGGCCCACCGCCTGGTGGAGCAGCAGGCCCACGTGCGGCGCGAGAACATCATCCCCGGCCTGCGTCCCGACGCCAAGAGCCAGGTGACGGTGGAGTACGACAACAACAAGCCCGTGCGAGTGGACACCGTGGTGCTCTCCACGCAGCACGACGCGACGTGGAACGACCGCCAGGCCGAGCTCAAGAAGCAGATCACCGAGCACGTGCTCAAGCCCGTGCTGGGCACGTGGTGGAACAACGCCATCACGGTGCACGTGAACCCCACGGGGCGCTTCGAGATCGGTGGCCCCCACGGCGACACGGGCCTGACCGGTCGCAAGATCATCGTCGACTCCTACGGCGGCATGGGCCGCCACGGCGGCGGCGCTTTCAGCGGCAAGGACCCGACGAAGGTCGACCGTTCCGCGGCGTACATGGCCCGGTACATCGCCAAGAACGTCGTCGCGGCGGGGCTGGCGGACCGGTGCGAGATCCAGTTGTCGTACGCGATCGGCGTGGCCGAGCCCACCAGCGTGTACGTGGACTGCTTCGGCACCGCCAAGGCGGATGAAGAGAAGATCAGCGCGGCGATCCGGTCGACGTTCAAGCTCACGCCGCGGGGCATCATCGAGACGCTGAACCTCCGCACGCCCATCTACTCGCCCACCGCGCGCCACGGCCACTTCGGGCGTGCGCCGGGATCGATCAACTTCAAGGGCAAGAAATACGACACGTTCACGTGGGAGAAGACCGACAAGGCCGATGCGCTGAAGGCGGCGGTCAAGTAAGCATCATCACCGCGGAACAACACGCCGATCCGGATGGGCAAGCCTGTTCGGATCGGCGTTTTTCATGCGCCGGCGGCGATCAGCCGCAGCCGCCGGCTTCCCATGCTTCAAAGAACGCGGCGACGTCGGCGCCGTCGATGCCGCCGTCGTCGTTGATCTCGGATTCGGGGGCGCCGTCGCTCCAGGCGGTGAGGAAGGCTTCGACATCGGCGCCGTCGATGCCGCCGTCCTGGTTGAAGTCGGCGTAGCAGATGTCGGAGGAGACGGCGAAGGCGACGAGGTTGTTCTCGCTGGCGGGGTCGCCGTCGTCGATGATGCCGATGAGGCTCCAGCGCGACCAGGCCAGACGCGGGCCGACGGTGAGTCCCTCCATGTTCTGGCCGATCTGGCCCACCCACAGGGGCGATTTGGCGACGGGGGTGAAGCCGCCGGAGTTGATGGATCCCAACGCCGCGACGTTGGTGGCGGAGGTGAAGTTGAGTTCGTAGATGCGGTTCTCGAACAGGCCGAGCGCGCTGAGGGCGAAGGAGCGTTCGAGGGAGATGAGCGAGCCGTCGGGGAGCGCGGCCAGGTCGCTCACGCCGCTGCGCGAGCCGGTGACGGCGATGCCGTGCAGCGGCTGCGTGCGGTACGCGAACTGCGCGGCGGGGACCCAGCCGCCGGGGGCCTGGTCGTAGCGCAGGATGCGGACCCAGGTGCCCTGGGACTGCGTCGAGAGGGGGCCGTCGACGGTGAGGGCTTCTTCGTTGGCGGTGAAGAGCGAGCCGCCGGCGAAAGCGAGAGATTCAAAGCCGAAGTTGGCGCGGCGGTTCGCGAAGATCGGCGGGGTGGTGAGGGTGCGCAGACGCTGGCCGGTGGTTGAGGGTGAGCCCGGCGGAGATGGAGGCGGTGGAGATGCAGCCGCCGGCGTCGGTGGTGATGGTGAGGAGGACGACTTTGTTGGAGTTGTCCATCACGGCGGCGAAGGAGGAGCCGCCGAGGTAGCAGATGCCCGAGAGGCCCGTCACGGTGAAGGGCTGGCCGTGCTGATCGGTCGTGGTGGTGGGCAGGGGGAAGAGGTCGCAGTAGGTGATGGTGTGGGTCTGGGCGCGGACCGACGGGCAGCACGCCGCGATCGCGGCGAGCGCACAGAACAACGGCCCGGGTTGGGGGATGATTCGCGGCACGGATGTAACGGTACGTTGATCGGTCCGTCGGGGGTCGCGCTAGAGGTCGGTGCCGGTGCGGGAGCGGGGGGCGCGATTGAGCGGGTACAGGCCGCTGCGGGTGCCGGAATCAAGGAGCGCGCTGCGGGTTTCGCTGCGGGGATCATCCTTGTAGAAGCCGGAGAGTTTGGGGGCGACCCAGTCGGCGCCGTGGTGGGGCTGGTCGTGGGGCTGTTCGTGGGGTTGGTGTGGCGCGGGCTGTTCGGGTTTGGCGTTCTGCGCGGTGGCCCAGCGGATGGCGACGGCGCCGAGCAATGCTGCGCCGCCCGCCGCGGCGGCGCCGGCGATCTGAGCGAGCGACCAGCCGACACCGGCTGCGCCGACAACTGCTGCGCCGGCGGGGAGGATCCATCGGATTTTTGGCAGGTCTGTCGTTGCGGTTTGCGTCGTCATGGCCGTGCTCCCGTCCAGAGGTGGAACGAACAAGCAACAGAGCCGGAATGCATCCTGCACGGAACGAAAGGGTGCCGCGGACGAACGGGTCGTCCGTGAATACCTCTATTCTCTCTCGGTTCGGGGAGTAATGCAAGGTCAATCCGGGGTAAAGATGGGCAAAAACGCCCGGATTTACACGAACTTCCTACGAACGATCACCCAGGACGCGGACGACGACGAGGGTTTTGTCGTCGGTGCGCTGGGCCAGACCGGTGAACTGGCGCATGTCCCAGAGGATGCGTTCGACGAGTTCTGAGGCGGTGCCGTTGGGCTTTTCGGTGAGGGCCTTGAGGACCGAGGCGCGGAGGCGCTTCTTGCCGAATTTTTCGCCGGTGAAGTTGGTGGCGTCGGTCATGCCGTCGGTGTACGCGACGAGCACATCGCGCGGGCGCAGGTCAAAGACCGCGCGCTGGTAGCGCTGGGAAGGGTCGACGCCCACGACCATGCCGCCGACGGAGAGTTCATCCATGTCGGCGCTGGTGGGGGCGCGGTGCTGGGGGACGCGGACGACGAGCGGGGGCTCGTGGCCGCCGGAGCAGTAGGTGAGGCGGAGCTTGACGGGGTCGATGACGCCGTACCAGAGGCTGGCGAACTCGTTGTCGCGGGTGTCGTTGCAGAGGGCGACGTTGACGCGGGAGACGACCTCGTCCAGGTCGTAGACCTCCTGCACGTGGGCGCGGAGGCTGGCGCGGACGGAGGCCATGAGGAGCGCGGCGGCGATGCCCTTGCCGACCACGTCGCCGACGGCCACGCCCAGGTGCCCGGAGAGATCGACGAAGTCGTAGAAGTCGCCGCCGAGTTCGAAGGAGGGGATGTACCTCGCGGCCATGTCGAGCGAGCGGATGGAGGGCACGCTGCGGGGGAGCATGCGGCGCTGGACATCGCTGGCGAGCTGGAGCTGGCGCTGCACGCGCTGCTCCTCCTGCTCGAAGCGCAGGAGTCGCGACTGCTCCAGGGCGACGGAGGCCTGCTGCACGAGAGAGGCGAGCAGGCGGCGGTCGGCCTCGTCGAAGGTGCGGGGCGTGCGGGCGTACAGGCGCATCACGCCCAGGGCGCGGCTCTTGAAGACCAGGCCGGCGTGGATGGCGGCGCCCAGGCCTTCGGCGCGGGCTTCATCGGCGAGGGAGATGCGGTCGTCGTTGCTGAGGTCCTCCGAGACGACGATCTGGCCGGACATGGCCAGCTTGTCGAAGAGGCGGTCCTTGGAGAGCGGACGCGGGAAGTCGATCCACTTGCGGCTGAGGTTGCGGTTGGCCTTGACGATCAGATCGGCCTCGTTCTCGCTGGTGACGCCGTCGGCGTCTTCCTTGAGCAGGTACACCGCGCCGGCGTCGAGGCCCAGGACCTCGAGCGCGGATTCGAGGGCGACTTCGAGCACGCGGTCGGGGCCGGCGGCGCGGACGAGCAGGGAGCTCATGCGAGAGAGGGCGGCGACCTCCTTGACGCGATGGCGGAGTTCGACCTCGTGCTGGCAGAGCTCGCCGGCGGTGCCGGCGAGCAGGCGCAGGACGGATTCGAGTCGTTCGCGGGCATCTCCGCTCAGGTGGGGCTGGCCGTCGGCGACGGCGATCTCGCCGATGGGCTTGCCGTCGCTCTCGGCGAGGACGAGGGGGATGGACGCGGCGGTGGAAGGCGAACCCTTGACGGCGTTGAGCGGCAGGAACTCCCAGCCGGGCTGGCCGTTGTCGGCGACGCGGCGGACGATGCGGCGGCCGGCGTTGTCGCGGAGCTCGATGTGAACGCCGGTGAGGCGGGCGAGTTCGGTGCAGAGGGCGGCGAGCGAACCGTCGGTCAGAAAGTCCGTGATGGAGCGGCCGCGCACGGATTCATCACGCGTGGGCGGCGCTGCGGGAGGCGAGAGTGTGGGCGCGGCGGGCGGTTGCGTCACTTCTCCTCCAGCCAGACGCCGCGGATGACGGGGATGAGCGGGTCGGGGTTGTCGGCGAAGGTTTCGTCGAGCAGGTCGAGGCCTTCGCGGGTCATGGCGGCGTCGCCGAGTTGGAAGCCGATGTACGCGAGGAGGAAGGAGGCGTCGCGGGGCGCGGGGAGCGAGGCCTTCTTGGCGTCAACGACGCGGGTGCGGAGCAGACCGGCGATGGTGATGAGCCGGTCGTGGGCGGGCATGGTCTCGCCGGTGTAGCGGACGCCGATGACCTCGGGGTGGGCGCTGAAGAGGGCCTTGGCGTTGATGGCGGCGGAGAGGAAGAGGGCGGCGCCGATCTGGGAGTTGATGCGCGCGGCGGAGGCGGTGGGATCGCCGGGGGCGATGGAGAGGCAGCGGACGAACTGCTCTTCGGCGTCGAAGTAGCGGCGCTCGGCGAGGTCCTTGCTGCCCGCGACCATGTAGCGGGCGTACATCTCGCGGTCGTGGCCGTCGAGCTTGCCGTACGAGTTGGCGTTGCCGCCGGCCTGGCGGATGAGGCGGATGGTCTCGGCGCTGAAGACTTCGGAGGCCTGCTCGCGCTTCTTGCGGCTTTCTTCGGGGGTGGCCTTGGGGTCGGTGGGGTTGTTCTTCTCGAGCTGCGCGAGGCGGTCGGTCTCGAGCTTGTCGAGCGATTCCTTGAGGCGCGTCAGGCGGGCCTTCCAGAGGGGCGTCTGCGCATCGGCGGGCTCGTTGGGGAGCGGGGCGACGCCGTCCATCTTGGAGAAGCGTTCGAGCAGATCGTCGTACGACGTGCGGATCTCCCCGGGGGCGGGCGCCGAGGAATCGGAGGGTTTGTCGGCGGGGTTGGCGGACTTGCCGTCGTCGGGCTTGTCGGGGACGGCGGGCTTGCCGGTGGTGGGATCGATGGCGACGGCGGCGGAGCGCGGCTGCACGGAGGTGGGCACCGAGGTATCGATGCGGTTGGCGCCTTTGGGGGCGACGGAGCGCAGGCCCAGCAGGCCGGAGGCGGTGAGCGATTCGCGGCCGTCGGGGGTGTCGCGGATGCCGATGACGGCGGGGTTGAGGTCGCGGGTGGTGGAGAAGGAGGAGGTGGCGCGCAGCGTGTTGAACTGCGGGGCGACTTCGTTCCAGCCGTTGCCGATGGCGTTGTACTGGTCGGTGGTGACGACCTTGGTGGGGCGGGTGTAGGCGAGGTAGTCCGAGCCGCCGGGGTTGACGCCGGTGCCGCCGCGGGAGACGCCGCCGGCGTAGTTGGGGCTGACGCGCTGGCCGGCGAACTGGTTGGCGGTGGTGTAGCCGTACTGGTATTGGAGTGAATCGGTGCCGCGGATGCCGACCTGCTGGACGCCGGTGCCGATGGTGTCGCGGCGGAAGGAGAAGAGGTCGTCGGAGCCGAGCGAGGCGCGGAAGTCATCGGTGCCGCCGTAGGGGCGGTTGATCATGAGCGAGCGGCCGCCGACGGCGTTGCCGGTGACGAGGTTGTTGCGCATGCGGACTTCGTTCATGAAGTCGCGGTTCTTGTAGTTTCCCAGGCCGCGGCCCGAGAAGTCGCGTTCCAGACCGCGGCCGTCGCCCAGGGCCGGGGCCCAGTTGGGGTTCATGTTGACCTGCAACTGGCCGGGGCCGCCCAGGGGGTTGAGGGCGTTGGTCGGGGGCTTGTACTGCGCCTGGGCGGTGCTCGCGGCGAGGGAGAGCAGGATGAGGGCGGTGAGGCGCATGGTTGACTCCGGGATCAAGAACGATTATAGAGAGCGGGGGGTAGTGCTACGGGGTTGGGGAGAGAGTGGATCGGCTGGAGGGGGATGTTGAGGCGAGCGGTTGGACCCGGCGGGGAGTGTCGATGAACTTTTGGTGGCGAGCGCGGCGCGCGAGTCAGCGTTATAGGGCTTTGGGGTGGGGCTGGGGGCTTGGGAATGCGGGTTTGAGCGCTCGGTGCGGATGAAGTTTTGGTGTGGCGCACGCACCGATGGAGTTGGGTTGATTCGTAGTTTGATTGGTTATTCGAGGTCTTCCGGGCTTTGGATGGGGCGGATGAAGTTTTGGTGTGGTGCGCGGGAATGGTGTAGTTATCGGAACTTAGGTAGCGCTGGTGGGAGCGGTAGCACTCCCATATGTAGATACGCGGGGCGGGGAGATTTGTTGGTGATTTTGTTGGCGCGAGGGGGCGGCGAAATGGGGAGAGCGGGAAATCGGGAAATGGGGAAATGAAGAGTGGAGGTAGCGTGCGTTCAGGGTGGGCTGTCGGGGGCGGATGAACTTTTGGTGGGATGAAGGGGCCGCGCCGATTGGGCGCGGTGGGTGGCGGTTGGCGCGATGAACATTTGGTCGCGGGCGCGGTGTTGGTGGGGCCGGACGCGGGCGGTGAAGTTCGGTGGAGAGTGGTGTTTGATTGTCAAAGAACAACGGCCGCGGGCGGTTGGGGCGAGCGGCTGAGGGGTGATACGCCGGGGGTGGGTGGAGTTGCGGAGAATTTGGCGCGAGTGTGCGACGTGTGCGCACATCGGCGGGTGGTGGGTGAGAAAAGGCATTGGCTGAGGATTGGGCGGTGGGGCCGTCTTGGCTGGGTCAGGTCATGGTGAGCGATGGAATTTCTCTCACCCGCGGTCGCGTCATCAGAGTCGGCCGCATCATCGGCGTCGCTGACACCGAGGTCATGGCTCAATCACCGAACAAGCCCAATGCCGTCATTGACCAGTCGATCCCAAGAACGGCGCGAACGTCTGAAGAGTGAGCCCGCCAATGCGCATCTGAGCAATGGACCCCAATAGGCCCAGCCCCGAGAGTTCGCTTAGGCTCGAATCGGCTTGGGAGAGCAGCAACGCGGTCGCCGCGTCATACTCGATGAACGGTGGAAGCGGCGCCGGCACGAACGCCCAATTACCCGCCTGGGTCTTGACCGCCTTTCCGGCCTGATCTGATCGAAAATCGTTCGGGTTCATGCCGACTCCAGCACAAAGAACTTTCAAAGCTCGCGCATCTTTGAAAAAACATAGCCGATTTTTTCAAAGCGTCGGCGTCATCGAAAGAGATTTTCAAGGCGCTTCTGGAGCGCCTTCGGGGTGATTGTCGCCGCCGGGGCAATTCGGTGGCAGTGGTTTCGGCCTACTCACATGTCCGGGATCATTGAACCGAATGTCCTCCTCCATCGCGTCCCTCTGTTGCTCCTCGTCCGGGTCGACCGCCAGCGGTTCTTCGCCTGCGAGATCCCGCAGGCGGCGATACACCTCGCGTTCCACGGCCTCATCCACGCAAACGCCGTGCGGGATTCACTCCGGCGGGCCGTCCCAGTCGTTGAACGCAGAAGTAAAGAGCCACATCAAGCCGCGGCCTGTGTCACGCAGGTCGTCCAGCGGGCCGGCGCACGTCGCCAGCACGGTCTCTTTGTACGTATCGAAATCAAGAAACTCCTCCCGCTGCACCTGGTACTTGAAGTCTTCCCAAAAGTCGGGCCGAGGCCAGTCATCACCCACGGGCCTGCATTCGCGTGGGAGCGCCTTGAGGTCCGCCACGACGCGGCGCAGCACCCAGGCGTAAGCCTCTTCCGCGAGCAGCCGCGCCGCGGCGACACGATCCGCGTCGAACTGCCTCGATAGCTCGGCCCGAATGTTGTGTGAGTTCATGGCTCATCCTTCGATGATGCAAACGCCTCGCGCAGGAGGGCGGCGGGGAGGGCTTCGATGGCGGCGAGTTCAGCGCGGATTCGCGCGGCGTCTGGCCTTGCCCGCGATGATGTCCACGGCCCCTGTCGTTTCTTCACGCTTGATGTGGTCCTCGGTCCAGCCCCGCGCATAGATCGCGGGGTTTACCAGTTTGGCGTGGGTGTCGGCTTCAGACCAGTCCATTTTCCGGATTGTAAATTAGCATGGTGCGACCGGGTGAGGCGAGAAGAGATTCGGGTCGTGAAAGGGTGTGCAAGTTCTTGGGCGCCGAGGAAAGTCGGCGGGCGGTGATGTCACTGCAAGGATTGGCGGACAGCGGCAGAATACCGTGAGTGGCCATGCTTATCCGACTTCTCGCCGTGCTGGTGCTTTGCCTGCCCGCGTTTGCGCAGCCGGGGGATGATGTTGATGCGGAGAAGAACTCGCCGGTAAGGAAGCAGTTGGAGTGGGTGCTCAAGAGCATCAACAACCGGGCGGCGCCGGACGCGGCGACGAACTTCACGCCGCGGTTCCTGGAGCAGTTCAAGGTGGAGGATGTGCAGAAGCGGCTGTCGACGCTGCGGGACGAGGCGTTCAAGGGTGCGGAGGTGTCGCTGGTGAGGCACGAGGCCGAGCCGCGGCCGGACGCGATGTCGTGCATCATCGGGAATGAGGATGAGGAGCGGTACCTGAGCCTGATCCTGTCGGTGGATGAAAAGACGGGGAAGATCGCGGGGATGCTGTTCGCGATCACGGCGGGGGCGCACCAGGGCGGGGGCGCGGCGTGGGATGATCTCAACGGGGACCTGGGGCGGGTGCAGGGGGGGCTGTGGTTCGGGGCGTACGCGGTGAACATCGCGCATCAGGGCACGGCGGAGGCCGAGGCGCGGGTGGACCCGGTGTACGAGTTCGGGTGGCGCAAGTGGCTCAACCTGTCGCACGTGTCGCGGGCGTGGGTGTTGGGCGCGGCGGCCAAGCGCGTGGCGGACGCCAAATGCAAGCCGGGCGATGCGCTCCCGCTGGCGGGCAACGCTGCGGCGACACTTCGCGACGCGATCGCGGCGAGCGCGAAGGGAGATGCGGACGCCACCGATGCGCTGCTCGCGTTCCTGGGGCGCGATGAGGTGGAGGAGTACGTGAAGGGCGTGAGCGAGCGGCCGGAGCGGACGATGCCGTACCTGTCGCAGCGGGAGAACGCGCTGCTCAAGGCGCCGGTGAACAACGCGATCCTGGAGAAGTACTCGAAGGGGGACGAGGACGATCGGCGGAACATCCTGGCGCCGTCGGGCGAGTTGCCGAAGGCGACGGCGAGCACGGAGGATCTGGCGGCCTGGAAGCAGCCGCGGGAGATTCAGCGGGTGGGGTGGTTCGCGAGCAATCGCGAGGCGGGGTATGCGCTGGCGAACCTGCACGCGCTGTGCACGCAGCAGGGGATGGGGGACCTGTCCGAGGCGTGGCGGGCGCCCAACCCGAAGATCGGCGAGAAGCCGGCGATGGAGTTTGATCCGGCGGTGTGGAAGAAGACGTGGTTCCTGGGCGGGAGTGAGCCGGGGGTGATGAGCCTGGCGTGGTTGCTGGAGCGGGACGACGGCAAGACGTACGTGATGGTGATGGCGTGGAACAACGTGGAAGCGCCGCTGGAAGAGCCGCGGCTGTACGAGATGGCGAAGAAGGGGTTGGAGGTGTTGGCGAAGGAGGGGCGGCCGGAGGGGAAGAAATAGGAGGGACTCGGGCGGAGGTAAGAGGGATTCGGGACTCGGGAATCGGGATTCGGGCAGAGGGAAGAGGGAGTCGGGCAGAGGGAAGAGGGAGTGGGCAGAGGGAAGAAGGCGGGGAGATAGTGGTTTGGTGGGGGTACGGGTGAGTTGGGGGTGAGCGAGTAGTTTTGGGAGGGGCTTGCCCCCTGAAGAGGTTTTTGCCGATAATTGGCGCACATGTCCGAGGCACGCGGCGAAGTTCGACCCATGTTCGATCCCGGCTGGCTTTTTCTGGCCGCGGGATTGGCTGTGTTGGGCGCTGCGGTGATCATCCCGGCGTATGAGGAAGCGGCGGAGGTGAGGTTCAAGCGCGAGCGGGCGGTGGCGGTGGAGAAGCATCGCGAGTCGCGGATCGCGCGGTATGAAGAGTTCCTGGGCGCGGTGGACAGCCGCGTGCCGTCGCTGGTGGAGTCGCTGGCGGCGACGCAACTGAATCAGATCCCGACGGAGCGGGCGGCGCTGCCGGTGGGCGTGCCCAGGGGCAACGGGGACGCGTCGGTCTTCCCGGCGCTGGAGCCCGAGCCGCTGGTGCTGCCGGAGCGGGAGAAGTCGCCGAGCCGGTTGGAGCGGCTAGTGTCGGACGAATCGACCCGAAAATGGGTGATCGTGGCGGGGGCGGTGTGTGTGCTGATCGGGCTGTTGCCCGCGGCGCGGGAGTCGGGCGAGAAGGCCCCGGCGTGAGGCGGGTCAGGCGGCTTTTCGCCGGCCGCGGACGAGCTGGGTGAAGGCCGCGATCCAGGCGTCGATCTTCCCGAGCAGTTCAGTCTTGTCGATGCAGTGTGCGACACCTGCGTCTTGTGCCTGTGCGCGGACCTTGTCGGTGACGGTCGCGGAGACGATGACGAAGGGGAGGGCGGCGGTGGCGGGGCTCAAGCGCAGGGCCGCGGCGATCTGGATGCCCGAGATACCGGTGAGGTTGAGGTCAGAGATGACCAGGTCCGGGGCGGATTTGGCGATGGATTCGAGGGCTTCCTCGCCGGAGGCGACGAAGGCGACGGAGAACTCGCGGTGCTTGTCGAAGAGGAAGCCCATGAGCCGCGCGGCCATGGGGTCGTCCTCGACGAACAGGACCTTGATGACTTCGCTGGCGGGGCGGGGCGCTTCGTTGCGGCCGACGGCGCGGACGCAGTTGCGGCCGTCGCGCTTGGCGGCGTAGACGCCCTGGTCGGCGGCCTGCACGAGCTGCTCGAAGCCGGGGAAGACAGCGCCGACGCGGGGGTCGTGGGTGGCGACGCCGATGCTGATGGTGACGGGCAGGACGGTGGGCGAGCCGACGACGGCGGAGACGTCGATGCCGGTGGCGGCGATCTTGCGGCGGATGACCTCGGCGAGCTTGAGCGCGCGGTCGGCGTCGGCGCCGGGGACGATGATGGCGAACTCTTCGCCGCCGCAGCGGCAGACGGTGCCGATGCCGGTGAGGGCTTCGCGGAGGCGTTTGGCGAGCTCGATGAGGACGGCGTCGCCGGCGGGGTGGCCGTGGGTGTCGTTGACGTTCTTGAACTTGTCGCCGTCGCAGAAGAGGACTGAGAGTGGGGACTTGTCGGCGCCGGACTTCTGGAACGCCGCGGCGATCTCGCGGTCGAAGTGGGCGCGGTTGAAGGCGCCGGTGAGGGCGTCGGTGATGGAGCGGAGCTCCAGGTCCTGGTTGTTCTTGCGGAGTTCGATGGTCTCGCGCTGGATCTGTTCCTGGGTGGCGACGAGCTGTTCGTGGGCCTGGCTCATGAGGCCGGAGAGGTCGGCGGATTCGCCGGTCTTGATCTCCAGGGTCTTGCTGAGCTGGGTGGCGCCGTCGTTGATCTGGACGAGCAGGTCGCGGGCGACGGGCTGCTCGATGCCGTACCAGTCGCGTGCGGAGGTGACGAAGGCGCCGAGCTTGCGCTTCTGGTTGGTGTCGGCGAGGAACGCGGCGGAGAGGCCGCCGAGCGCGACGGTGCGGAGGAGTTGCTGGTGCTCGGGCCTGCACTTGTCGGGCGAGTGGTGCTGCTTGATGCAATCGGCGATCTGGGGGGGCAGGCGCCAGCGTTCGGCGAGGTGAGCGCCGATCTCGGTGTGGTCGATGCCCAGGAGGGCTTTCTCGACGGGGGCGAGCAGATCGTGGTCGCCGGGGGCCTGGGCGCAGACCTGGTCGTACTCGGCCTTGAGGGTGGCGGCGCAGGCGAGGACGCCGATGTCCTGGACGAGGGCGCCGACGAAGGCCTCTTCGGGGTCGCAGCGGCCGGTCTTGACGGCGATGCAGCGAGCGCCGGCGGCGCTATAGACGGCGCGGCGCCAGTAGGCGAGCATGTCGAAGGTGCGCTCCAGGCCGGCGCGCTTGGTGGATTCGACGAGGCTGAAGCCCAGGACGATGGACTTGACGGTGTTGATGCCCAGGAGGCTGGTGGCGCGGCGGATGCTGGGGCAGGGCGTCGAGAGGCCGTAGTACGAGGAGTTGACGGTGCGGAGCACCTTGGTGGTGAGGGCCGGATCGTTCTGGATGGTCGTGGCGATTTCCTGGGCCGAAACTCCCTGGTTGGAGGTGAGTTCGAGGACTCGCATCGCCACGCCGGGGAGGCTGGGGAGGTTCTGGCAGTTCAGCACGCGGTCGGCTGCTGCTTTGGAAGTGGCTGGAATGCCGCTGTTTTCGGACATCTCCGTGGTCCCTCTCATCAACTCGGTCTCTGTTGTGCTCCTCCCGGAGTTCGGCCCGGTGAGAAGCGGCAACGTTTGTTCCATCGAACCCCCGGCGGCCCGGGATGAGTAAAACTACCGATTCTTGATCGCGGATATCTCCAGAGATGCGGGGGAGGACGTGGGAGATTTGGCTGTCGTGCAAGTGCTTGTTGTGCATGGACTTGCGTGGGATGCGGGGCGGCGCCCGGGCGGGGGAGTGCAACGCCGGGCCGAATGTTTGCATCCCAGCGGTATGGGCGTGCGAAAGGGATGGTGGAGAAAGCGGCCCGCGACGGCGCGTTGCCCGTCGAGGGACTCTTGGGAGAACAGAAATGAAGAAGCCGACTGAGAATCGCGAGGAGATCGCACCGGACAGATTGATAGAAGTCACGGAGGCGGTGCTGACGGGGATCGAGGAGACTCAGAAGACGCACGGGAAGCTGATCTACCCGCCCGCTCTGGTGGGCACGGCGATGCAGCCCAAGGCGACGCGCGAGTGCAGCAAACACGAGATCGAGGAGGCGACGGCGTTCCTCGTGCGGCTGGGCGTGATCGCGCCGGTCGCGGACTGAACCCTCACGGCATTAGACCACGGCAACACACTGCGGCACACAAACAACCCGCCCCGTCCGGTTCGCCGGACGGGGCGGTTATGGTTTTGCGGGGTTGTGCCGGGTCGTTCAGACGCCCATGCCGCCGGCGGCGTCGATGAGCGGGATGATCCACTTGAGCGCGAAGCCGAACGCGAAGGACGTGATCCAGACGTATTTGATAATGTCTCGCTCACACTCGTTGAAAATCCAGTAGAGCATGATGAAACCGCAGATGAGGCAGCCGATGCCGTAGAGGGGGCCGCTGTCCTTGAACGCGAAGATGGTGGCCACCACGTGCATGAAGAGGGCGACGATGGCCCACACGAGGATGCCGATGCCGGCCATGAGGCCGTTCTGGGTGGCGATGCCGCCGCCGACGAGGCCGCCGACGATGGCGATGTAGATGCCCACGAAGAGGATGGGCGAGGCGTTGAGCCAGGAGAGGAAGTCACCGATGAAGCCCAGGCCGCCGCTGCCGGTGGGTGCGTCGCCCTTTTCCTTCTTGGCCTTCATGACCTTGATCTGCACCTGCTTGCCGGTGCTGGTGTTGAAGCCGCAGCCGATGCAGACGACGGTGTGCTCGGCGACGATGCGTCCGCAGTTGGGGCAGGCCTTGCCGCCCTTGGCGCCCAGCGCTTTGCCGCCGATGTCGAGGATGAAGGAGTTGTCGTCTTCGGGGTTGACGGCGGCCGCGGCGGGCTTGGGCTTGGGCGGGTTCTGCTGGGTCTGGCGCGTCTGCTTGGCCTTTTCGAGGCACTCGGCGCAGGTGTAGCGGCCCTGGGCGTCCTTGGCGCGCGGCTTGCCGGAGACGTCGATGCCGCAGACTGAGCAGAGTTTGGGTTCGTCGGCCATACGGCGGGGAGTGTAGAAGCGCGGGCGGGCGGGCGAGATGC
>JBGAMO010000253.1:0-4335 GCA_044222845.1 Phycisphaerales bacterium | reverse complement strand
GGTACCATCGCGGCATGATTCAACATTCCAGATGGCATGCCGCGGCATGCGGAGCGATCATCGGACTCGCCGCGTGCGTCGCTCCGGCCCAGGAACAGAGTTCGCAGATGGCTGATTTCATCCGCGCGTTCCGCACGGATGAGCAGTATGTTTCGCGGTTCGCCAACGTGCGCTGGTCGGAACCCCGCTCCGAGCGGCTCGCCGCGTTCAACAAGGAATGGCAGGCCAAGCTCGACGCCCAACCATTCGAGTCTCTCTCGCAGGACGCCAAGATCGACTGGCTCCTGGTTCGCAATCAACTCGCTCTGTCACGCTCGCGTCAGGAACTCGAACAGCGACGGCTCGCCGAGATGGCCCCCCTCCTGCCGTTCCGCAAATCGCTCCAGGATCTGGAATGGGCCCGCAGGCGGCTGGAGACCTGCGACCCCAAAGCCTCGGCCGATTTCATCGCGACGATCCCCGATCAGATCAAAAAGGTCCGCGAGCGGATCGAGAAGGGCCGCAAGCCCGACGCAAAGCCTGACGACGCGGACATCATCAAGGTCTCCCCGCAACTCGCCCTCCGCACTGCCGGCGCGGTCGATGGTCTCGTCGGGACGATGTCGGAATGGGCCGTTTACCACGAGCAGTACAAGCCGGATTTCGCCTGGTGGGTGCGCCAGCCCCGCGAACAGGCAGAGCGGGCGATGCGCGAATACGCCAAGTTCCTGCGTGAAAACGTCGCCGGCGTGAAAGGCGAAGCGGAAGACCCGCTGGTCGGCGACCCCATCGGCAAGGAGTCTCTCATGGGCGACCTTGCCTTCGAGATGATCAGCTACACGCCCGAGGAGATGATCCGTATCGCCGAACAGGAGTTCGCCTGGTGTGAAACGGAGATGAAAAAGGCCTCGAACCAAATGGGAACGGGCGATGACTGGAAGGCCGCGCTAGCCAAGGTCAAACAGGATTACGTCCCGCCCGGCGGCCAGGACGAGTTCGTCAAGGTTGAAGCCCGCAAGTCGATTGCCTTCCTCAAAGAGCACGATCTGGTCACCATCCCTCCGCTCTGCGAAGAATCCTGGCGCATCGAGATGCTCAGCCAGGACGCGCAGAAGTCATTGCCCTTCGCGGTCTACGGAGGCCAGCACATCGGCGTGTCGTACCCCACCGAGACGATGCCGCACGACGACAAACTGATGTCGATGCGCGGCAACAACCGCCACTTCACGCACATCGTCGTTCCGCACGAACTCATCCCGGGCCACCACCTGCAAGGCTACTGCGCGGAGCGGTTCCACGAGTACCGCGATTCCTTCTCTACCCCGTTCCTGGTCGAGGGATGGGCCCTCTATTGGGAAATGCGCCTGTGGGACCTCAACTGGGGCCAGACCCCCGAAGACCGCATCGGCATGCTCTTCTGGCGTATGCACCGCTGCGCCCGCATCATCGTGAGTCTCAAGTTCCACCTGGGCGAAATGTCCCCCAAGGAAATGATCGACTTCCTGGTGGACCGCGTCGGACACGAACGCTTCGGCGCCACCAGCGAGGTGCGTCGGTATATCGGCGGCTCGTATTCGCCCCTCTACCAGTGCGGGTACATGATCGGCGGACTGCAGTTGCGGGCACTCTACAAGGACTTGGTGGAAACCAAGAAAATGACCGACAAGCAGTTCAACGACACGGTCCTGACATTCGGGCCCATCCCCATCGACTTCATCCGCGCCGGCATGACGAACGCGCCCCTCGCTCGTGACTCCAAGGCCGCGTGGAAGTTCGCGGGCGAATAAATCCGGCGATCAGACTCGCGCCGCCAGGCGGCGTTTGACGACTTCCTCCGCTCCGCCCGCCACGACCAGTTCCTGCGCCACCGGCGAAAGGGCGGGGAAGGCAAACTCTTTGCCCTCAGCCCGCAGCGTCGAACGCGTGTAGTCGATCTCGATGACCCCGTGCTGTGAAGACTTGCCGCCCGCTCCGCCCTGACGAAGGTGCTCAATGAGCGCCGGGCACTCAAAGCACACGAACCCGTTATTGAACGCGTTTCGCTTGTAGGTCTCGCTGAAACTGCCAGCCACGACGCACGGGATGCCCGCGTGCTTGAGCGCTGTTGCAGCCTGTTCTCGCGATGACCCCGTGCCGAAGTTGAATCCCCCCACGATCACATCACCGGGCTTCAACTGCGTCCGCAGCCCGGGGTCGTAGTTCTCGAAGATCACCGCCGACATCTGCTCGGGCGTCATCGCGTCGTTGTAGGTGTGCTTGCCCGCGTAAATTCCGTCGGTGTTCAGATTGTCCCGGTCCAGGAACCACAGACGACCCTGCACCTTGGGCGGGAAGCCCGCGATAACGGTCGCGGTCGCCGCGCCCGACGCACCTCCCGCGGTGCGCCGGAACGAAAACGCCGCCTTCGACGCCGCGTACTTCGCGGGAGCGCAGATGTACCCCGCCACCGCGCTCGCCGCGACCACCGCGGGAGAGCCCAGATACACCAGCCCGTTGCGATCTCCCATCCGCCCCTCGAAGTTACGGTTCGTGGCCGAGATCCCGACCTCACCCGCTTTGATCGTCCCCGCGCCCAAACCGATGCATGTGCCGCAGCCGGGCGGCAGTTCGATCGCGCCCGCACCCACGAGGGCCTGCCAATGCCCATCCGCCACGGCCCGTGCCTGCACCTCCGCGCTCGCCGCGGCCAGATAAAACTCCACCCCCGGCGCCACCGTGCGACCACGGACGATCGCCGCCGCCTGCGCAAGGTCCTCGTACCGGGCGTTCACGCACGACATCAGCCACGCCTTGTTGATCTTGATCTGCCTGGCCTCGATCTCCGGCAGCGAGGTCATCGTCTTGACATCATTCGGTCCGCTCACATGCGGCACAATCGTCGAAAGATCCAGTTCAAGTTCCGCCGCGTACGAAGCACCGGCATCCGCCGCGAGCTCCTGACGGTGCGTCCATCTCCGCTGAACCTCTTCCGCCGTGTACGCGCCCTGCGACCCCGGCCGCCGAGTACCCGGGCGGTGCCCCTTCGCGAAGTACGCCGCGCGTGAGAGCATGTAGTCCCTGGTCACTTCATCAAATGGAAACAACCCAGCCAGAGCGCCCCATTCGGTCGTCATGTTCGCGATCGACATCCGCTGGTCCATCGTCAGGCAAGCAACCCCGTCGCCAACGAACTCCACCGCGTGGTTGAGCACTTCATCCTTGTTGAACAGACCGCACAACGCGACGATGACGTCCTTGCCGGTCACACCCGGGTTGAGCATGCCTCGAAGGGTGACTCTGGCCACCGGCGGCACCTGCCACCACGTCACGCCCGTCGCCCAGATGCTCGCAGCGTCGGTGCGAACCACCGGAGTCCCCAGGCAGCACATGGCGCCGTACAGGTTGGAGTGCGAGTCCGAGCCCACCACCATCGATCCGGGCACCACGTACCCCTGCTCCACCATCACCTGATGGCTGATCCCCGTGCCCGCGGGATAGAAATCCACCCCGTGCTCGGTCGCGAACGCCTCGATCTTGGCGTATTTGCCGAGGTTCTCCGGAGTCTTGTTCTGGATGTCGTGGTCGATCGCGAACACCGGCTGGTGGGGCTCATGCATCTTCCTGCCCGAGCCCACAATCTGCTTAAACTTCGGCATCACCGCGCCGGTGTTGTCGTGCGTCATCACGTGCTTGGGCCGGATCGTGATGAAGTCTCCCTGGCGTGCCGGCTGGCCGGACGCGAGGCCCACGGCGTGGCGGGTGGCGAGCTTCTCAACGAGGGTCAGCGCTGGGGATGTCATGCCGGATGGTACCGGCGGAAAGCCGTCATCGGCTAGCAATTTCCCCTGTCTTATCCCTTTCCCGACGCCCGCTCGGCGGCTCGAGGTACTTCCCCAGGCTCTTCCCGCCCCTTGCTTTGGGCTTCTCCGCGGTCAGTTTCTTCTCAAAGCCAACAAGCCGCGGCTTTCCACGCTTGGGTCGCTCAACCGTGTGCCCCTCGGCCTCGAGCCTGCGGATCTGATTGTCGATTCCGCCCGGGAACTTCTCGATGAACGAGCCGTCATCTCGGATGGTGCGCCAGTACGGCGTCACCGGCTTCAAGCCCGCGGCGGCGTCCTCTTCCGCCGCATCGGCCGCGACCCGGATGAATATCCCCGTGGTCAGCGGGCACGCGGCTTCAACGCGCGCAGCGCGTGCGAGCCTCGCCCGGATCTCCCCGACGGTGATCAGCCTGCCCTTGCGAGGCGTGCGCATCAACGCTTCAACATCCAGCGGCCGCGGCACCACCATGGTGCGTGCCTTTGATCGCTTCCGCATGTGCGGCGGAATGACGAAGGGCTTGCCGTGACTCGGATGGAAGGCCTGCAGTTTCTCACG
>JBGAMO010000044.1:0-29997 GCA_044222845.1 Phycisphaerales bacterium | reverse complement strand
GCGGCGTTCGGAAAGTTTTTTCTGCGCGCTCGACCGGCCACTTGCCGGGGCTGCGGGTCCGTGGTAACAATGCACCCAAGTTCGGCGGAGCGGCGGGCGCACAGGAGTGCTCGCGCCGTCGGGGGTTCGGGCAAGGGGGTTTCTCATGTTCAAGCGGGGATTGGTGGCGTGCGCAGTTGCGGCGGTGGTGCTGTGCGGTTGCAACGATCCGGAGGCGGGGGAGGTGGAGATGTGCTACAACGCGATCAACCACTGCTGCGACAGCCGTGACGCGGAGTGCGTGCTGAAGCTGCTCGCGCCGGCGTCCATCGCGTACTACGACCGTTTGCTCGGCATCGCCCGCACGGCGAATCGGGAGCAGGTGGAAGCGCTGCGGCCCATGGAGCGTCTGGAAGTGCTCAAGATGCGGCAGTGCGCGACGCGGCAGGAACTGGCCGCGTTCGACGCCTCTTCGTACATCCGCTTCTCCGTTTCGCGCGGATTCTGGTCCGGGGGGGAGAAGGCGCGGATCTCCAACGTGAAGGTGCGGGGCGACACCGCGACGGCGAACATCCGTGACGAGAAGGGCAAGGCGACGCACCACAAGTTCGACTTCGTGAAGGTCGACGGGATGTGGAAGATCGACTGGAACCGAGCGGACGACCTGTGGGACGAGTTCCTCGAAAAGGATGCCCGGCGCGAGCAGGTGAGCGTCAACAACCTGCTGTTCCTGTTGATCGAGGAGGAATCGGAGATGCCCATCAAGGCGGACATCTGGGACCCCTCCAAGTGACTCGCCCGCGGCGGTGCGGTCCTACGCTTGGCCAGCGTCCCCCCGATCGACGGCCGGGCCCGATGCACGGGCTGCACCGTGAACCTGGTCAGGGCTTGACCGCAGCAGCCATAAGCGGCGGCGGCCCGGTGCCGTCGGTGTCCTGGCCGTCGATCGCGGGGATGCGTCTTTTGGGGCCGGGCGGATCGGGTCGTTGGCGGTGAGGAGTCGCGTGATGAGCGGAGATCTCAATCTCAAGGCGGGCGGGTTCGCGTTCCTGTTCCTGGGCATCGCCTTGGCCGGGATGGTCGCGCTGCTCGCGCGGGCGCCCGTGGCCATCGCGTTTTCCGTGGTGTTGGTGGGGTTCATCGTCTTTTCGACGGTGGCGCTCATGAACGCCAAGACGACTGGCGGGCCGATCGGCTGAGCGACGGTCGCGGTTCATTCACGATCAGTGAAAAGAAACACCCGCCGCGAGAGCCGCGGCGGGTGGCTTTGATTGAACGGTTCTGCCGGTCGCGAGGGTTCGTTGACCCGTGCGAGACGCGGGTGATCAGCGCGAGAGGCTGTTGAGCTTCGACTCGATCTGGTCGAGGCGTTCGCGCAGTTTGCGGTTTTCAGTCGTCAGTTGATCGATCTCGCTCCGGGCTCTGCGCAGCGATTGTTCCGTTGACTTCTGCGCGTCGATGGACTCCTTGAGCCTGGAGTTGAGCTCCTTGACGGCCGCGGCGGCGTAGATCGTGAGGGGGTGGGTATCCACCTGCAGGATGCTGCTGCCGTCGGCGAGCTTTTCGCCGCTGGGTTTGACGTGATCGGGGAAGACCTGTGCGAACTCCTGCGCGATGACGTTGAGGTAACGGCGGTGTTCAAGGCTCGGGTGCGCGGCCAGGTACGAGGGGGTGTAATCGAATGAGACGAGGCGCACCTTGTCGAGCGTGTCGAGGGCGTTGGTGACGGAGCGGACGTTGGTCTTGATCCGGGCATCGGAGTTGGCGAGCCAGGAACCGGACGCGGTCTTGCTCGCGTTGCCTTCCACTTCGAGCCGGTTCGCCGTGGGAACCCGGGCGATGCCTACGAGGCCGGACGTGGCGGTGATGATGACCCGATCGCCCACGCCACTCTCGGCGATGCGGAACGTGTCGTCGGTGCTGGCGATGCCGATGTGGAAGGTCTTGCCGCCGGCGGAGGTGTCCTGCCAGCGGAGGGTGGGGCTCGCTGTGGAAGCCAGGTGCAGCAGCGTGGCGGGAGTGACGGTCCCGATTCCCACCGAGCCGTCGACGAAGAGCACGCTGTCGGCGGGGTTGAACGGGCCGAACATCGAGATGCCGCCGCCCACCGGGTTCAGGCGCAGGTTGTTCGCCGATCCATCGGCCGCGACCGACTGGATTCCCTGATACGCGAATCTCATTCCCTGGCCGGTGGAGAGCGTGACGGCGAAGTCGCCGCCGGTGACCGCCGCGGTCGTGCCGGTGATCAGGTTCGAACTCAGCACGTGCAGGCGGGTGGTGGGCGTGATGCCAACGCCGACATTACCGGTCGCATCGACCTGCACGACATCCGCGGGCGAGCCGTCCGAGGCGTCCAGGGAACTGATGTTGTGGGTGTGGTCGCTGCGTGCCGCGGTGGTGGCGACGCCGGTGCCCGCGAACGCCACATTGAGCGTGGCGGTTCCGGAGGTGTTTCCGCCGGTCAGACCGCTCCCCGCGACGACGGCGGTGATGTCGCCGCCGCTGTCGTTGTCGATGCCGTCGGCGAATCCGCTCGGGATGTTGAGAAGTTCGGACCAGTTGTGCGTGTGGTCGCTCCTCGCGGCGGTGGCCAAGACGCCGTTGGTGCCGAACGCGACGCTGAGCGTGGCGGCGCCGGAGGTGCTGCCGCCGACGAGGCCGGCACCGGCGACGACACTGGTGATGTCGCCGCCGCTGTCGTTGTCGATGCCGTCGGCGAAGCCGGGCGGGATCCCGATCAGTCCGCTCCAGGAGGCGGAGGAGGCGGAGTCTGCGGTGAGGCTGCGGTCGGCGGTGTAGGAGTGGTGCGCCATCGGCGCGGGTGTGAGCGGTTGGCGGGGGGACAGGGCCGTGAACGAACCGCTCCCCGCCGGCGCCACCTCGATGGCGAGCCAGCGGGCGTCTCCGCCGAACATCGCGCCTTCGAAGGGCAACTGCACGGTGAATCGGCCGTCGACGAGTGCCACGTTCGTCGCGAGCGCTGTCGGGCCGATCTGGCTGCCGCCGAAGGACGAACCGAACAACTTGAACCGCAGGTCAACCGGCCCGGCGGCGGGAGCATCGGCCTCCTTGAGTTCACCCTGGTACGTGATGCCGCCGTTGGTGCCCGAAGCTCGGATCATCTCGTAACCCAAGATTCCGCCCGAAGCAATCCAGTCGGTCGGAGGAAAGGTGGCCGAGCCGAGATTGTTCAGATCAAGCGTGGGGTTGCCGCCGGCGTACCAAAGGCGGCCCGCGACATATGAGGGCTGGGCATCGAGCCTGATGGGGAACACCGAGGTGTTGGCCGTGACGACGAAACCCACGAAGAACTTGCCCGAGACCAGGACGGGCACGTCCAGGGTGTATTCGTTGAACGTATTCGACGGCGCGTTGGCGCCGACGACGTTCTTGAAGGCTATGAGCACTGCGTCGGTGGGGTTGCCGTCGTCGTTGGGGTCCTCCCACACGCACACTCGGGCGGGAAATGCATTCATGCCCGTACCCCAGGCGATTGATACCGAGGTGATCAGCTCGGCGCCGGGAACCACAGCGTACTGCGTCAGCATCGCGTACTCGCCGGTCAGATTGATCCGGTAGTTAAACTCCCCCGCGCCGTCGTCCCATTGGTATGTCGCGGCTCTCGACGAATACCCGCCTCCACCGGGGACGAAGTTGGGATCGGCGACGACCAACTGCCCATGCGCGCCGGAGCAGCACGCTAGGGCGATCAACGGTGCGGCGGCGCGCCGCCATGACCAGAGGACGCGAGCGAGCCGGCGACAGTTCATTGGATTCATGAAAAACTCCTGTTCGTTGTGCCCGCCGATGGGAGTGCGCAACACCACCATGGGCCTGCGAGTGATCCGACTTCAGGCAAGTTCGACCGCATCAGAGCGTGGATGTGAGCCCACACGAAGTGATCAAACGCCGGCGAGAACGGACGGAGCCCCCGCGTGAGTTTGACGCTTGTAGCCGGCGGATCAACGGACCCGCGAGTAGTAGTTCCAGTCTCGCGACTTGGGGCCGCCGTGTCAATAGAATTTGCGGGGTACGACCTTAATTTGGGGCCCGCCGCACGCGCGGAGCCGCCCGTTCCGCGTCGACCACCTACCCTTCCCCCCACATGCCCCGCGAGGTGTATCTTGAAACATTCGGCTGCCAGATGAACGAGCTCGATTCGGAGCTCGTGGGCGGCCAGTTGCGCGCGCTGGGGTACCGCTTCACGCAGAACCGCGATCAGGCGGACATCGTGCTGTACAACACCTGTTCGGTGCGCGAGCACGCGGAGCAGAAAGTCTGGTCGCGGTTGGGAGAGCTTGTGGAGCGCAAGAAGGCCGAGCCCTCGCTGGTGGTCGGCGTGCTGGGGTGCCTGGCCGAGCGTGACGGCACCGATCTCATGCGGCGCATGCCCGTGGTGGATGTGATGGTCGGGCCCGGCGAACTCGACAAGCTCCCGGCGCTCCTGGACAACGCCGTCAAGACCCGCGAATCGATGCTGGCAGAGGGCGTTGACCCGGGCCGGGGCGTTCCCAAGAGCGCGCGGCTCGCCGCGCTGCAGGGCAACACTTCTCGCCGCAGCGCCACGCTCGCCGCCGCGGCGGACACGCTTGAACTTCTCGACCTCTCCCGCGCGGTCTCGCCGCTGGACGACACCCAGGGCCCGCAGCGCTCGGCCTATGTGCGAGTCACGCGCGGCTGCAACAAGTTCTGCACGTACTGCGTCGTGCCCTTCACCCGCGGGGCCGAGGTGCACCGCCCGCCCGAGCACATCATCGACGAGTGCAAGAAGCTGGCCGACTCGGGCGTGATCGAGATCACGCTGCTGGGCCAGACCGTGAACCACTACCGCTTCGAGCACGGCGCCGCGGTGACGGTGAACGGCTTCGTGCAGCCCCAGAAAGGCCGTTCGTACAGCGGAGGGCACCGGCGCGATCCGTTCGCCGGCGCGAACGTCACCACGTTCGCCGATCTGCTCCGCCGCATCCACGACGAGGTGCCCTCGATCCTGCGTCTTCGCTTCGTCACCAGCTACCCGCGCGACTTCGGCGATGATGTGCTCGAGGTGATCCGCGATCACCCGCGCATCTGCCGCTACCTGCACGTGCCGGCGCAGTCGGGGAGCAACCGCATGCTCGCGGCGATGAACCGGGGCTACACGGTGGAGGAGTACACCGAGTTCCTCGACCGGGCCCGGGCCCACCTGCACGAGCCGCACAAGGGCCGCCCCTGCGAGATCTCCGGCGATTTCATCGTCGGGTTCCCCGGCGAGACCGACGAGGACTTTGAAGCCACCAAGGCGCTGGTGCGCCGGGCGCGGTACAAGAACGCGTTCATTTTCAAGTACTCTCCGCGCCCCGGCACGGTGGCGTTCGAGAAGCTCCCCGACGACATCCCCGACGCCGTGAAGCGCCGCCGCAACAACGAGCTGCTCGCGCTGCAGGGAGAGATCTCCGCCGAGCAGGCCCGCGCGTACGTGGGGCTGGAGATGCCGATCCTGGTCGAGGGCCACAGCGTGCGCGAACGCAAGAAGCAGGCCGCGGCGGGCGCGTGCGGCGACGCCCCCCGGGGCATCTCGCTCACGGTGAACGGCGCCAGCGTCGAGCCGGCCCACGGCCACGGCTCGGCCTGCGCCATCGATGACGAGCCCGAGCCCGCTCCCCCGCAAGTTCCCGGGGTGGATGTGCAGCTCAGCGGCCGCACGGATACAGACATGATCGTCGTGTTCAACGCGCCCGCGCGTGACGTGAGCGCCATGGTGGGCACGACGATGCGGGTCCGGATCCTCTCCGCGACGGCGTTGGCCCTCGTCGGGGAGGCCGTCGTTCCCAACCAGTAGGCGATTCGGGGCGCCATGGCGTGCGCACCCGCGACCACAGAAGGCACACACACCGTCATGTCGACGCCAGCCACACCAGAACCGATGACCACTCCACCCGCTCCCGCGCAGCCCGACGGGGCCGAGATCCAGCGCGCCATCGAGGTACTCTCAGCCGTGGGCCCCCAGAAGCTCCAGTCCTGGGGCTGGCTCTTCCGGCCGATGAGCTACTACATGCCGCACAACGACACGCGGTTCCTCAACGAGAACCGCGACCTGTGGACAGGCCCGCAGGAAACCCGCGACATCGACTGGAACATCGATCACCAGATGTCGGTCGCCGCGGAGGTGGGCCGGCACGTGCTGGAACTCTCCGACATCCCCAAGACGACGGACACGGTCGGCGAGTTCGCCTGGGGCAACCCGTTCTGGAATAACGCCGACGCCCTCGTGCAGTACGGCCTGGTCCGTTCCCGCAAGCCCCGGCGGATCATCGAAGTCGGCTGCGGATGGTCGAGCCTGCTGCTCGCCAAGGCCGTCACCCGCAACGACGCCGAGCGGGGCGGCGAGCCCACGGTGGTGACGCAGATCGAGCCCTTCCCGCGCCGGGCCGTGCTCGCCGCGCTGCCCAACTCCTGGAAACTGCACGAGTCGATCCTGCAGCGGGCCCCGCTCGAGCTCTTCGACACGCTGGAAGCGGGCGACCTGCTCTTTTATGACGGCTCGCACGTCGCCAAGACCGCGAGCGACGTGAACTGGTTCTTCTTCCGCGTTCTGCCGCGCCTCAAGCCCGGCGTGCTGATCCACATCCACGACATCTTCCTGCCGTTCGATTACCCCGAGCAGTGGATCTTCGAGCGCGGCCAGACGTGGAACGAGCAGTACGTGCTCCAGGCGTTCCTCATGAACAACCCGTGCTACCGCGTGGAGATCGCCAACCGTTACCTGTGTACGTACAAGCACAAGGAACTCGAAGCGCTGTACCAGGGCGTTCAGCCCACGATCGGCTGCTCGTTCTGGATGCTCAAGCGGTAGCGCAGCCGCTGCCCGCCCTCTACCCTTTCCATCATGCCCCGTACTTGCGTCATTTCCGGTTTGGGCGTTCTGAGCGGCTGCGGCGCCGGCGCCGAAGCGCTCTGGTCCGCTCTTCTCTCGGGCACTTCCGCGATCAAGCCCATGCGGCGCATCGCGCCCGGCGCGGGCTGCTGCGCCCTGGCCAGCGAAGTCCCGGAGAGCCTGGGCGCCAAGGACTACGTCCCCAAGGGGTACCGCAAAGCTGTCAAGGTCATGGCCCGCGACACCGAGCTCGCCGTGATCGCGGCGTCGCTGGCCGTGAAGGACGCCGGTCTCACCACCCGCGCCGATGAGACCGGCACGACCACCATCCCCTCCGAACGCCTGGGCTGCCAGATCGGCGCGGGGTTGATTCCTGGTGAGGTCCCCGAACTGGCGATGGCGTTCGCCACCGCGTGCGACCCCGCCGCGGCGGACGAAACGTCCCCGCACGGCTTCAGCATCAAGGCCTGGGGCACGATCGGCGAAGAAGCGGGCGCCATGGGCGGCATGAATAACCTGACGCCCCTGTGGCTGCTCAAGTTTCTGCCCAACATGCTCGCCTGCCACGTGACGATCCTGCACGGTGCCGAGGGGCCCAGCAACACGCACACCTGCTCGGAGGCCAGCGGCCTCTTGAGCCTGGGTGAGACGTGCCGCGTGATCGAGCGGGGCGGTGCCGACGCCTGCTTCAGCGGAGGGGCCGAGTCGAAAGTGAACCTCATGGGCACGGTCCGCAACGAGCTGCTGGGCCGGCTGGTCGCATCCGCCGCGACCGACGCCCCCGGCGACGTGCTGCGTCCGTACGACCCCACTTCGCGGGGAGCCATCCCCGGCGAGGGGGCGGGGATTCTGATCGTGGAGGAAGCGGCTCACGCGAGCGCGCGCGGCGCCCGCTCGTACGCCCGCGTGCTGGGCTTCGGCGCGGCCCAGTCGGTGATGGGCATCCAGAGCATGCCGGGCAAAGGCGGCCCGACCGGCCGCGGTTTGGCGTTGGCCATCCGCGCCGCGCTGCGAGACGCCTCGGTCACGGCCGACCAGATCGACGTGGTGATTCCCCAGGCCCTCGGTCTCGCGGCGAACGACGCGGCGGAACTCGCCGCCCTGCGCGACGTCTTCGGCGCCCGTCTTGAATCGCTGCCGCTCGTGCTCCTCACGCCCTTCATCGGCGACTGCGCCGCCGGCGCGGGCGGGCTGGCCGCCGCGGTCGCGTCCCTGTGCCTGCACCACGGGCGCGTGCCCCCCGTGGCCGTTACGGTGGGCCCGTCGGGCGTGCGGCCGTGGGCCGGGTCCGTGAAGCCCGGGCGCGTGCTGGCGTGCACATCGTCGCTGGCCGGCCAGAACGCCGCGATGGTCTTCGGCTCCGTGTAACCGCGATCGAACTCCCCCGTTCTTGTGACCCCTCGCCGGTCCGCCCCGCATAAAGTACACCGGATGAAGTGCGACCTCTGCAATAACGAGGCTTCGGTCCACGAGGTCACCGTCCGCAACGGCGTGAAGTTCGAGCGCAACCTGTGCGAGTCGTGCGCGGCGCAACACGGGCTTGAATCACAGGGCGGAGGCCCCATCGCAGAGATCATCAAGCAGTTCATGGCCCCCGGCGGCTCGGCGGTCGCGATCCCCGTGGGCCCCGGCGGCCAGCGCGTGGCGGTGTGCCCGGCGTGCAGGATGACGTTCAACGAGTTCAAGCAGGGCGGGCTTTTGGGCTGCCCGGAGTGCTACCGCGTCTTTGAAGCCCAACTGGGCCCGTTGCTGGAGCGGGCCCACGAGGGGGCGATCGCCCACGCGGGAAAATCGCCGCGGCGGCAGGGGGCGCCGGTGGCGCGCCCCGCGGGCCTGTCACTGGCCGAGCGTGCGGTGAGGTTCGAGGCGCTGCACAAGCAGTTGGAACAGGCGGTCAAGAGCGAGCAGTACGAGATCGCCGCGAAGGTGCGGGACGAGATCAAGCGGATGGGCGACGCGCCGGAGGCCCAACCGTGAGCGATTCCCGACCGCCCCCGCCCCCGCAGCCTCCCCCGCCGGCGGACGTGCTGCCCGAGTGGCTCAATAACGAGGGCGACGGGCCCGACGTGGTGCTCTCGTCGCGAGTGCGGCTGGCACGCAACCTCGCCGGCCAGCCCTTTGTCTCCAAGGCGTCGCGCAAGGACCGGCAGTTGAGCCTGGAGCGTTGCCGGGATCGCGCCCTGCACGCCGCGCTGGCCCCGCGGCTGATCTGGTACGACCTGCACCTGACGCCGCCGCTGGAACGCACGATGCTGGTGGAGCGGCACCTCATCTCCAAGCAACTGGCCAAGGGCCGGAGCGGATCGTCGGTCACGGGCGAGGACCCCCGTGGCGTCGCGATCGCGTTGCCCGACGAGCGGCTCTCGATCATGGTCAACGAGGAGGATCACCTGCGGATCCAGGCGATCCGCAGCGGCCTGGCGCTGGGAGAGGCGTGGGCGGACTGCGACACCGCGGACGACAAGATGGAGGCGGGGCTCGACCTGGCCTACTCACAGCGCTTCGGGTATCTCACGGCCTGCCCGACGAACGTGGGCACGGGCCTGCGGATGAGCGTGATGCTGCACCTGCCCGGCCTGCGGGTGACGGGGGAGATTGACAAGGTCAAGCGCGCCGCCGCGGACATGTGCCTGGCGGTGCGGGGGTTCTACGGCGAGGGATCAGAGGCGATCGGCGACCTGTTCCAGTTGAGCAACCAGACGACGATGGGCAAGACCGAGGCGGCGATCCTGCGCGACATGGAGCGCGAGATCGTGCCCCGGATCGTGGAGTACGAGCGGGCCAGCCGCAAGGAACTGCTCGGGCGCCGGCGCGTGGGCGTGGAAGATCAGATCATGCGGGCCTGGGGCCTGCTCACCCACGCCCGCCTGCTGGCCACCGAGGAGGCGATGCAGGCCCTGAGCCTGGCCCGCCTGGGCGCGCTGATGGGGATCATCCGCGGCCGCGGCAACGCGCCGGTTGATCCCCGTGCCATCAACCAGTTGATGCTGCTCGTGCAGCCGGCCCACCTGCAGCGGGCGGTGGGGCGCGAGCTTGATCAGGAGCAGCGCCGGCTGGCGCGGGCCTCGCTCGTGCGGGCGCGGCTGGCGGTGGTGGGCTGAGGATTCAACCCTGGTGATTCGGCTTCTCGCCGCAGGCGCGTTCGATCGCCTCGACGAGCGCGTCGGGCAGGTAGGGCTTCTGCAGGAACCCCGCGTGCGGCGTCTCCTTGAGATTCTCTACCACTTCCTGCTCCGCGTACCCGCTGGTGAGGATCACCGGGATATCCAGGCCCAGTTCGCGCATCCGCTGGATCACGGCGGGGCCCGAGAGCCCGGGCATGGTCATGTCAAGAAGGATGGCGCCCACCTGGTCCCGCATGGCGCACAGCGTCTCGATCGCGGCCTCGCCGTCGCCGGCCTTGAGCGTCGCGAAGCCCGCGCGGGTGAGGGCGGCGCACGCCATGTCGCGCACGACCTGCTCGTCGTCCACGACCAGGATGCGGCGGTCGTCCTTGTGCGGCGTGTGCTCGCTCCGCGCGGGCGGCTGCTGCACGGCGGCGGGGACGGCGTCCTGCGCGATCGGGAAGAGGATCCGGACGGTGGTGCCCTTGCCCGGCTGGCTGGAGACCTTGATCGCGCCGCGGTGCCCGCGCATGATCCCCAGCACCGCCGCCAGCCCCAGCCCGCGCCCGGTGAACTTGGTGGTGAAGAACGGGTCGAACATGCGCTGCATGGTGGGGGCGTCCATGCCCTTGCCGCTGTCGGCGACTTCGAGGAAGACGTAGCGACCCTCGGGCTCCTCGCTGGAGACATAGGTGTTCTTGAGGTAGTCCGCCGACGCGATCATCACGCCCGCCCGGACCATGACGGACCCGGGCCGGCCCTCCAGCGAATCCGCGGCGTTGGTGAGCAGGTTCATGACGACCTGGCGCACCTGCGTGGCGTCGCCCCGGATGAGGGGCAAATCGGGCAACAGTTGGAAATCCACGTTCGCCGTTCGTGAGATCGACACGTCCAGCAGCTGGGCCATCTCCAGCACCAGGTCGGAGAGGTTCAGGGGCTCGGTGCTCAGGCGTCCCTTGCCCGCGTACGCGAGGAGCTGGCGGGTCAGATCGGCCGCGCGCTGCGCGGCCTGCTCGATCGTTCTGATGATCGGCCGCAGTTCGGACTTTTCGTCCGCCGCGTTGAGCGCGAGCCCGGCGTTGCCCAGGATGCCCACGAGCAGGTTGTTGAAATCGTGCGCGATGCCCCCCGCCATGACGCCCAGGCTTTCGAGCTTCTGCGCGTGCAGCACGCGGGCCTGCAGCCGGTCGCGTTCTTCTTCGGCCAGTTTCCGGTCGGTGGCGTCGTGCACGATCGCGAACTGCAGGGTGTGCCCGGCATAGTCCAGCGCGCTGGTGTGGATCTCCACGTGCCTGACGCGGCCGTCGGCCAGCCGGTGGCCGCACTCGAATCGGCGGCTCCCGGGCGCGGCGACGGCGATCGCCAGGCCGAGGTCGTTGCCCGGCTCGCTGGACAGGTCCGCGATGCGCATCTTGCGCAGGCGTTCGTTGGTGTAGCCGTAGAACCGGCTCGCCGCGGCGTTGGCGTCCACGATCTGGCCGGTGCTCTGGTCGAGCAGGAGCATGATCGAATCGTGCCCCTCGAACATGGCCCGGAAGCGCTCCTCGCTGGCCCGCACGGAGTCCATCGCACGCCGCTGCTCGGTGATGTCGCGGATGATGGCGTTGATGACCGTGCGGTTGCCGATCGAGGCCACCCGCGTGCCCACCAGCGAGTCGAACTCGGTGCCGTCCTTGCGGCGCATGCGGGTCTCGAAGACGTCGTTGCCCTCGCGCAGGATCTTCTCGATCCGGGCCGTGACCAACCGGGGGGATTGCTCGGCCTTCACCTCGAAGATCGGTTTGCCCCGCAGCTCGGCGGGCGTGTACCCGAGCATCTCAGCCATCGCCTCGTTGGCCTCGATGATGGTCGCCGTGGCGTGGTCCGCGATCCACACGCCGTACGGCGATTGCTCGAACAGGATCCTGAACTTGCGCTCGGCCATCGCCATCTCTTCTTCCGCCGCCTTGCGCTCGGTCACGTCGATCATCGCGCCCCGGAGCCGGACCGTTCCCTGCGTCTTGGCCACGGTGGTGATGTCGTGGATCCACACGGTCCGGCCGTCCGCGGCGACCATGCGGTATTCGAGCTCGTGGTCGACCCCGTTGCCGGCGCACTCGGCTCGGAACTTCAGCGCGTTCTCCCGGTCGCCGGCGTGCAGCGAGCCGGCCCAGAACCCGGGGGCGTACCACGCGTCGAGCGGATAGCCCAGCAGCGACCTTGCGCGGGCGCTCACGAAGGTGAAGCGGTTGAGCGCGACGTCGAACTCCCACGCGATCAGGCCCGTGCCCTCCACCAGCAGGCGGAACCGCTCGCGGCTCTCGCTGAGCGTCGCGACCAGGTCGCGTTTCTCCTCGCTCGCAGTGGAGAGGCACAGCGCGGTCCCCGAGAACGCTGCGATGAACGCCCACAGGATGCTGATGCCCTGGGGAACGGTCTGCATGTCGAAGGGCCCGCGCCCGGTGACCGTCGCCCACCCGGCGATGAGGCACATCAGGAACGAGAGCGACGCCGTGTTCCGCGGCCCCAGCCGCATCGCGCCCCAGATGAGCGCGGGCATCGGCAGGAACGTCAGCGGGTGCTGCTCGCCGCCGGGAAAGGTCTTGCGGCCGAAGGCCACGAGCGTCGACACCGCCAGGAGCAGTGTCACCGTGCAGGTTTCTGCGAGCCGACGGCGGAGGATGATCGGGTCCGCGGCCCATAGCACCAGCACCGGCGTCAGCAGCAGAATCGATACCGCGTCGCCCGCGTACCACACGGACATCGTTGTTCCGAACTGCGTCCACGACGTGGTGAACGGGTTCGACGTGGCCAGGGCGCCGATCAGCGCGGCCGGCAGCGTGGCCACCGGCGCGGCAACGAACAGGATCGCCACGCCGTCCGCGATCCGGCGCATCCGTGGATCAAACCCCAGCAGATGCCGCAAGAGCCACCACGCAAGCAGCGCTTCGAGCGTGTTGCCCACGCCGATCGCGAACGAGGACGGGATGAACTGCCAGTGCGTGTACAGGCCGTTGGCCACCGTCGCACCGATAAACACCGCGGGCCAGATGCGCCTGCCGAAGATAATCATCGCCGCGAGCGAGAGGCCGCTGGGAGCCCAGATCAGCGACGCCTGCGGCGCCACCGCGCTCAGACGAAGGCTCCACAACGCCGTCACGACGTACACCGCCGCCAACGCGGCGATCAGTATCGCGAGACGCGACGTGGATGTCACGACGCGACCCCACAACCCTTCGCTTTCATCAGGAAGAAGTTGGTCCCCGCGCCCCATGCTTGGCAGTATAGGTGCGAACGGGCCACGAACCCCCGTGTTTTCGCGGCGAAGAGGCGGAATTCACTGGCTTTTGCCGGTCGCGGCGTGGTTGAACAGCTCCGGCCTGATGTAAACGCCACGCATGTCCGGGGTCTTGTCCTGTTCCACCGGAGCTCCATACGCGCGGACGAACGCGTCGTTGCGGACACCCTCCACGCGCCAGGACACCTGAACGTGCGGCTTGCTTGTCCAGATGACGAACTCGCCGTCCCGGATCCGGTGCTTTACCTTGGCGAGCACCGGTTCGTCGGAATCATCGATCACCGTGAGCAGGTAGCGTTCGTCCTTGTTGATCTCAGAGAAGTACGCGGGCATCCGCACGAACGCCAGACCGTCCTCGCTGGTCACGGTGTTGCCGCTGTAGACGTTGAGCGGTTCGGGGCCTTCGGTGCAGTAGTGGTTGAGCAGCTTGTTGGCGGGGTCGAGCGGATGGTCGATCTGGAACGCCTTGGTGCCAGTGGCGGCGAAACGGCCGTTGCCGTACACCGCATAACCGGAGGGGCTGCTGCACTGGCCGATGAGGGCGAAGCAGACGCCCGTGCTGGCGAGCGCCGCGCCCGCGACGGCGATGCCCGTCGGGCTGGAGGTATTGCCCTGAATAGCGGCGGTGTTGGAAGTCGCGGAGTTCGACATCCCGAACACCGCCGTGCCCCGCGGGTTGCTGGTCTGGGCCCATAGCGCGAACGACTGGTTGCTCGGGCCGGTGTAAATGTCGTTGAAGAACGCGACGCCGCTGTTGGCGGCGTTGGCGCCCTGCACATCGAGCCGGCGCGACGGGTTCGTGATCCCGATGCCCACGTTGCCGGAGGAGTATTGGATGCCCTGGGCCGCCGAACTCCAGGGGGAGAACGCCCCGGAGATGTTCGACGGCACGCCGGTAACGCCGGACCAGGGCACGGAGTTCGCTGTGGTCGACACATCGGCGGTGGCGGCCTTCAGCGCCGAGATCGCCCGGGGGGCCAGAAGTGATCAACTGCCGGGGTGAGAGCGTGACGAACGAACCGGTCCCCGCCGGAGCACGCACCGCGATCTCCAGGTAGCGGTTGGGGGATGAGAACGCCCCGGGCCCGAAGTCCAGGCGTGCGGTGAACTGGCCCGACTCGACCATCGCGGCGGGCGTGGTCGACGTCGCGTCGATCTGCGTTCCGCCGGTCGCCGCGTCGAACAGGAGAACCGCAGGTCCGCGGGGCCTGTGTAGGGAGCGCTGGTCATGTCCAGCCGGCCCTGGTAGGTGATCTGGCTTGTCGCGTCGGGCGTCAGCGTGACGGTGAGTGCGCCCGTGCCCCGGGGCGTCCCATAGCCGCCGACGCGCACGAGGTACGACACGCCGATGTGAGCCGTGAACTGAACCGTGGAATGCCCCGTGTTTCCCGATCCGCAGTCCGAATCGTCGTTGCAGTCGATGTAGGAGCGTGTGGCGCACTCGCCGACGTACAACGCCACCACTGAGTCGAGGCTTCCCAAGCCGCAGGTGGTGATCGTCACCGTTCCGCTGTCGGGCGCGGTGAACTTGTACCAGACGTCGCCGTCGAGGCCGCACGGGTTGTCCGGCGATTCGTTCGTGGCGCCGAGGTTCGCGAACAAGAAGGTGCCCAGGCCCAGCGGCGCCGCGTTCTCGCACCGGTCGTTGGCCGGCTGCGCGAAGGCCGCGGCGCACAGCCCGAACAGGGAAACAACGCCACAAAAGAACCTGTTTGAATGCATGGAATGCTCTCGTGTGTGACGGTGGGGATGGGGAACGACAGAGTGTACAAAGAACCAGCTCGGACCGCAAGGCGATCTCGATCGCTTTTGGCCGGGAAACTCCCGACACGGACGCTTGTCGTGCGCACATCACGAGCCCATGCGAACAAAATCGCGCCGGGCCGCACCGCCTCCGCGTATTCCCCGTGAGAAGATGGGCGCCGGCCGGAGCGGCACCGCCAAAAGTTCATCGCAGCGTTCACAGAGCGCCCGATCATGACTCGCCCGCCAAAATCCCTATCTCAACATCCGCTTTGGCCCCATCGCACTCGCCTTGCCATGCGTCGCACCAAAAGTTCATCGCTCCTGCCTCGTGCCGCAGACGCGCCGAGGTCCTCCACACTTGACCCCCCGCGGCCACTTTTCGGCACGCGTGTCCGAATAACCAACTCACGCACGAGGCACACACCGCACCAAAAGTTCATCGCACGCCCGCCATTGCCGTCCCCTTCGCCCACCCCCGCTTGCTTCGTATCCTTTCCTCACATGCTCGTCCTCAGCGTCATCCAGGGGCCTGACAAAGGCCGCAAGTTCGAGTTGCCGGACCACGAGCCCCAACTCATCGGGCGCTCCAGCGAGGCGCTGCCGCTCAGCGACAACGCCGTTTCGCGGCGGCACGCCGAACTCACGCCGGACGACGGCGCGTGGATCATCCGCGATCTACAAAGCCAGAACGGCACCTTTGTCAACGGCGTCAAGATCGAGGCCGCCCACCGGCTGCGTCCGGGCGACCAGATCCGCACCGGCCAGACGCTCTTTGTGTTCGGCCAGACCGAGACGCGGGACCCCGAGGTCGTCCGCGTGGTGGGGCCCAAGCGCATGGACGCCACCGTGGAGCGCACCGCCCCCAGCGAGACCATGTACTCGCAGGGCGACACGTTCGACGGCAGCATCTTCGCCGACGCCGAGCCCAAGGCCGCGGCGGCGGACCACCTGCGCGTCATCTATCGCCTTACCACCATGCTTTCCTCGCGCGTGATGAGCGGCGAGGAGATGCTCCGGGGCGTGCTCGACATCGTCTTCGCCGAGTTCCACCCCGAACGCGGGTGCATCATGCTCGTGGGGCCCACGCCAGAATCGCCGATGACCGTCGCGGCGGTCAAGTACCGCGAGCCCCCGGCGGACCCCGACCAGGCCAAGATCCACGTGAGCCGCACGATTCTCCAGCACGTGGTGCACAAGAACGAGGGCGTGCTGAGCAGCAACGCCATGACCGACCCGCGCTTTGCCAAGGGCGATAGCGTGATGCGGTTCAACATCCGCTCGGCCCTGTGCGCGCCCATCCGCTTCCGCGAGCGCACGTTCGGGGCGATCTACGTCGACTCCTCGATGGTGAACTACACGTTCACCGCGGCCCAGTTGGAGCTGCTCAACGCCATCGGTCAGCACGCCGGGCTGGCCCTCTCCAACGCCGAGCTGTACCAGCAGAAACTGCAGTCCGAGCGACTGGCCGCGATGGGGGAAACCGTGGCCACCCTGAGCCACGCGATCAAGAACATCCTGCAGGGCCTGCGGGGCGGGGCCGACGTGGTGGAGATGGGACTTAAGAAGGATGACCTGCGGATCGCCAAGGGCGGCTGGGGCATCTTCCAGCGGAACCTGGAACGCATCATGGGCCTCACCATGAACATGCTGGCCTTCTCCCAGCAGCGCCGCATCGAGCTGGAACTGACGCGCGTGGGCCCGCTGCTCAACGAGGCCGCGGCGTTGATCCAGCCGGTGGCCGCGATGAAGAAGATCGCGCTGATCTGCGACACCGACGCCGAGATCCCCCCGATCGCGATCGACGGCTCGTTGCTCCATCAGGCGGTCATGAACCTGGTCAGCAACGCGATCGAAGCGGTGGAGCAGGGCACCGGCGCTGTGACCATCCGGGCCGTGTACCACCCGCGCACACCGCGGGCCACCGCGACGGTGCGTCAGATCGCCGGTGCGCCGCTGACACCACCGGGGCTGGAAGATCGGCCGACGGTCGAGATCGACGTGAGCGACAACGGCCCGGGCATCCCCGCGGCGAAGCAGGCGTGGATCTTCGAGCCCTTCAACACCACCAAGGGCGCCAAGGGCACCGGCCTGGGCCTGGCCGTGGCCAAGCGGGTGGCCGAGGAACACGGCGGCCGGATCGTGCTCGAATCTACCGAGGGCAAGGGCGCCACGTTCCGAATTTTCCTGCCCGCGGATCTGACCGCCTCCAACGACCCCAGCGCCACCGCCGCGAGCAAGAACAGCGGGCCTCCGGACGCGAGCGGTTCGCGTCTTTCGGGCGAGAGCGTGCGGCTGAGCTGACCGTCACGCAGAGGGCGGCGGGTCCTGGGGCTTGTTCGCGTCGGCGGGGGGCCAGCGGACAACGGTGGCGTTGGAACGGTCCACCGGTTTGGGCGCGGTGTGCTTGCGGTACATCGAATTCCACAGGTTGGGAAGGCTGGCGAAAAACGTGACCGAGATGATCGCCACAACCATGATGACGGCGTCGGTGCCGGACCCCGCGATCAGGACCCAGATGAGCAGGCCGGCCGCGATCGTGGCGATGGCCGCGATAGTGTACTTCATGAGGTGCGAGGGTAGGAAGCAGCCGCGGGGCTCAGTCGAAACCGCCCCGCCCCTGCTTGCGCTCGCTGCGGATGCGTTTTTCCTGAAGGCGGCGTTCCTTGCTCCCCCGGGTGGGCTTGGTGGGCCGCCGGACCTTGGGCGGCGTGAGGCACGCGCGGACCATGGCGGTCAGACGCTCAAGGCATTCTTCGCGGTTGCGGGATTGCGAGCGGTGTTCGTCGCTGGCGATCAGGATTTCGCTGTCGGCGATGAGCGAGGGGCCGGCGATCGCCCGCAATCGCGAGAGCTGAGAGGGCGACACCCCGATGTCCGCCAGCCGCACCCGCAACTGGCACTTGGTGGACTTCTTGTTGACGTTCTGCCCGCCCGGCCCGGAGGCCGAGGAGTAGGCGAAGTCGAGGGCCGCGGCGGGGATCGTGAGCGTGGGCCCGATGCGGAGGCCCGCGGGCGGCGGAGGTTGGTCCAGCGGTTCCATGCGCCAAGACGCTAGCATCCCTGTATGAACGGCGACACGACCACCATCTCAGAATCTGAACGACAGGACCACCTGACGTGGCTGCGTGAACTGACGCAGGTCCCCACCGCCGCGGGCAAGGAGCAGCGGGTGATCAAGTGGCTCGAACGCTGGTTCGCCGCCCATCCCTCGCTCCAGGTGACGCGGGACAGCGCGGGCAACCTGCACGCGGCGATGACCAACGAGCCGGCCGGGCGGCCGGTGTACTTCACCGCCCATCTGGACCACCCCGCGTTCGTCGTGGAGCGGATCGTCGCACCCGAGATCCTTGAACTTTCGTTCCGGGGCGGCGTGCTCGACCCGTACTTTGTCGAGGCGGGCGTGGTGGTGTACGACGCGCATGACCAGCCGCACCCCGCGACCCTCTTCGGCCCGCCCGACGCCCACAGCGCCCCCGGGCCCTTCAAGCACTACATGGCAGAACTCCGCCACCCTACCGACACGGTCGCGGTCGGCGACGTCGCCACGTGGGACGTGGGGCACAGCGAGATCATCGAGGGCAACCTTCACGCACCGGCCTGCGACGACCTGGCGGGGCTCGCGGCGGCTCTCGCGGCGTTCGATGTGCTGATCCGGCCCGGAGTGCCCCCGCACCCGGTGCGGCTGCTGTGCACCCGCGCCGAGGAGATCGGGTTCATCGGCGCCATCGGCGCGTGCCGCGAGGGCACGATGGATCGTCAGGCCCGCGTCATCGCGCTGGAGAACAGCCGGAGCTTTGCGGAGAGCCCCATCGGCGGCGGCCCGATCGTGCGGGTTGGGGATCGCATGTCGATCTTCAGCCCCGGGCTCACCGACGCCATCGCCAAGCGAGCGGAAGACGTCGCCGCCGCGAACAGCGGCTGGAAATGGCAGCGCAAGCTCATGGCTGGCGGCGCGTGCGAGGCCTCCGTCTATTGCACCGCGGGCTACGAGGCCACGTGCGTCTGCCTTCCGCTGGGCAACTACCACAACATGGCCGACCTTGACGCCGTGCAGGCCAAAACCAACATCGCGCCCGCCAAAGTGGCCAGGGAGTTCATCTCCGTCAGCGATTACGAAGGTCTGGTCGATCTGCTGGTGGCGTGCGGCCGCAAGCTCCCTCCCGCGGTGACGGTGGGCGACAAGTTTGAGAAACTCTGGAACGAGAGGTCCTTCGTGCTTGGGTGACGCGCGGGTGCTGACAGATTCGGGGCCGCGCGCTGTATAGGGGGTAGCATGTCCCTCGCGGTCGGATGGCCAACCCTGCTCCTGTTCGCGATCACCGCTTCGGCGGGCGCGGCGCTGCTGCTCTGGGGTATGTTCGGCGACCTGGCGCGTGGGCGGCTCCGGTGCCCCGCGTGCTGGTACTCGTTGCTGGGCATCGCTGAGGGAAAGAACGGCGAGCGCCGATGCCCGGAGTGCGGGCATGTGTGCCGGGGCGAGCGTGAGGTCCGCAGATCGCGGCGGCGGTGGTGGGCGGTGATCGTCGGCGGCGCGGCGTGCATGGGGGTCACGGTCGTTCCTGTGTATCGGTGGGCCGCGAGCGGCGCGTGGATGCCCTACACCCCGGATACTGCACTGATCGCGCTGGTGGGCCGGCCCGGCATCGGTTGGGCCTACTCGCTGCTGACCGACCGGCTGCGCGTCGATGATCTGGTGCTGGGCCGGCTGGAGCAGGGGCGTCTGTGGGAGTGGCAGCGGTCGATGCTGATCAAGCGGTGCGCCGCCGCGGCGGCGGACCTGAGCCTGCGCATCGAAGACCGCGACTACGCCCGCTACCTGGGTGAACTGGCGGCTCGGAACTTTGCCGACCGCGAGCTTGTGGCGAGCGGGCTGGCCACCGCCGCGAGCAACGAGGTGGACGCCCCGCAGTGCCCGTCGCCGCAGGCGATCATGGCCGCCGCCGAGCAGGGCGGCGCCGCGCTCATCAAGGAACTCTCGCCGGTGGTGCCCAACGTGCTCGGCGACGTGGTGATCGCGGATGAAGCGGGGGACGCGCCCGACCGCACGCCGCTGGACGCGACCCGCCTTGATCTGGAGTTCGACGGGCAGGAGGGGCTTGACTGCATCGTGGTGGTGAACCAGTGGCCCATGCGGCAGGTGTTCATCCTGTTGGCACGGCGCGGCGTCACATGGAGATTCTGCGGAAGTCTCTCGGTCTCGCGCCCCGTGTACTCGGGCGAGCGGGCCCGGATCGAGACGATCGGGGGCCGACCGTTTCTGGTGTATCCGCAGAGCGTGGCCCACGGGTCGGACTTCCGCAACGAGCGCGAGGTGTGGTGCTCGCTCACTGCATCGGGGATTTCCGAGGCCGCGCAGTTCCCGCGGCTGGGGCACCTGGATACACGCTTCGCGTTAGGGTACGACCTGGCCTCGGGCATTACCGACACCTTCGTGCGCGATGGCAAACCGGGGTTCAACGTGTCGTTCAAGGTGAAGTACACCACGAACGAATCGATGTGGGAGCGGATCCAGGCCCCGGGCGTCGAAGAAGCGAAAAAGGTCCATGATCTCTTCGAGCGATCGTGGACGCAGCGGTACGTGTGGAGCGATCGCGTGGGCCGCTTCGTTGTGGAGTCGTGGGCGCAAGGTGGGGTGACACGCACCGACACGCCGCCGACGCTGGGGGTGCGCAAGAGCACGTTCAACAACTTTGTCCGCCTCAATCACGACGCGCTGCTCGAGTTTGCCGGGAGCGGCGCACCAGGGGCGCGGGAATGGGTGACGCTGCTGCCCCGGGCCTGGCCCACGGCGCCCGCCGCCCAGGCCCTGGCGGAGGAAGCGGCCGCGCTCCCCGCGCCGGTTCGCAATTGAGCGATCGCCCTCTACGCTTGCGCGTGAATCTGCCGGATTCATGGCTGGTGAGAGTGGCGGCGGCCGTTCTGTTCGCCGCGGCGGTCGCGTGCGCGTGCTGGGCGCTGTGGGGAGACCGCCCCAAAGGACGCAAACGCTGCCGCAAATGCTGGTACACCCTGCCTCCCGAGGCCGGCGCGAGCACCCGCTGCCCGGAATGCGGGTACACGGCGCTGCGGGATTCCGATGTGCTCCGCACGCGCCGGCGGTGGGCGCTGCTGGCCCTGGGCCTGCTCATCGCCGTCGCGGCGAGCGTGCCGATGGTGGGCAAGGGGCGGCTGCGGCGGGCGATGCTCTGGTTCATGCCCACTTGGCGGACGGTGGAGCGGCACGAAGTGGCCGGTTACAGCGTGATCAAGCTCGAGGCCAACGACGACCAGCGGCTCCCGCCCCGCATGATCGAAGTGCGGCACCTGGGCCAGGTGGTGTGGCGGATGACGGGCTTTCACCCGCAGATCGGCGGCGCGTTCGCTTCGGGCAAGGCGGGGCCGGGTGCGGGCGTGGTGCGGGCGGGCATCGGCCAGGATGTCACGGGCGACGGACGGCCCGACCTGATCGTGGAGGACCCCAACCCCGGCACCGGGAACATCGCGGTGCAGTATGTATTCACGCTGGTGCGCAACCCCGAGGGGCCGAGCCTGCCGCCCATCGCGGTGATCCCGTACTCGGGGCTGTGGCGCGACGTGGACAACGACGCCGTGCCGGAGTTCGAGGCGGCCGACCGGACGTTCTCGTATTGGTGGACCACCGGCGCGGGTTCGCCGTACCCCAGCGTGATCCTCAAGTGGCGGGGGGATCACTTCGCCGTGGCGCCTGACCTCATGCGCCGGCCCGCCCCGTCGCGCGAAGCGCTGCAGACGATCGCCGTGAACGATCGGGGGTTGATTACCGCCACGGGGGCGGACGGGTGCGCGCCCGCGCTGGCCCGGGCCCTCACGTTCATTTACGAGGGCAACAGCGGGGCCGCCCTCGATTACCTGCGGCTGGTGTGGGACAACCTGCGCGAGTCCGGCGCGGCCAAGCAGACCGGGGCGACCGAAGCGGACGGCGCCTTCGCCAAGATCATGGAGCGGCTCAAGGAAAGCCCGTTCGGGGCGGAGGTCCTGGGGATGCAGCCGTGACGCCCGGGGGGCCGGGGCCGGTACCATCACGGTGACGCAACCATGACGACCGAAATCGAACTCAACATCCCCCCGCAGCCCGACGACGTGTCGTGCGGCCCTACCTGCCTCTACGCCCTGTACCGCCACTTCGGCGACAAAAAAATCTCGCTCAGCCGCGTGCGGTCGGAGGTGCAGCGTCTGGACAACGGCGGGACGCTGCTGGAGATCCTGGCGTGCCACGCGCTCAAGCGCGGATACTCCGCGACGATCTGCACGTTCCACATCCAGATGTACGACCCCACCTGGTTCGCGGCCGACGGCGCGGCCCACACGCCCGACGATCTGTCCGAGCGGCTGGAGCAGCAGGCGGCGGCCAAACGCGGCAACCCGCGCCTGAAGATGGCCACGAAGGCGTGCCGCGAGTTCCTGCGGCTGGGCGGGGAACTGAAGATGATCGACCTGACGGCGTCGTTGATCTCCGGCTATCTCCGCGAGGGGTTGCCGATCATCACCGGGCTGTCGTCCACGTTCCTGTACCGGCACCGGCGCGAGTTCGGGCCCAAGAACATCGAGGACGACATCCACGGCGAGCCGCAGGGACATTTCGTGATGCTGATCGGCTATGACAGCCACAAGCGGGAGGTGCTGGTGGCCGACCCGCTTGATCCCAACCCTCCGTTCCACACGGCCAAATACCGTCTGCCCATCGACCGCCTGCTCAACGCGATCCTGCTCGGTGTGCTGACGCACGACGCGAACCTGCTCGTGGTGCGGCCGGCGGCCAAACGCACATGACATGTGCGAGGCGTCGGGCTCCGCCGCCGTAGAAGGTGGCCGGCCCGGAAGTGTTTGAGAAGTTGAAAGTACGACTTTCGGAAACTCAAAGGTTCACGCGACGGCCGCCGACCGCATCCCGACTCTCCGCCCACCCCGAACTCTCCCCACACCATCCCCTCATGCCCGCGATCCTCCTCGTCATCGACAATCCCAAGGACTGGCCCCTCAACATCGAGGGCGTGGATGTTATTTCCTCGCGCAAGTACCTGACCGATCCGGCGTACTCGCTCACGCGCGGGGCCAAGGTGTTCAACCTCTGCCGATCGTACCGCTACCAGAACCTGGGGTACTACGTGAGCCTGCTGGCGCAGGCCCGCGGGCACAAGGTGCTGCCGGACATCTCCACCATCCAGGACATGAAGTTCACGGAGATCGTCCGCGGCGCGGGCGAGGAGATGGAGGAACTGATCCAGAGCGTGCTGGCCAAGGAGCCGCACGACGAACCCTTTGTGCTCAGCGTGTACTTCGGGCAGAACGTCGAGAGCCAGTACAACCGCCTGGCCCTGGCGCTCTTCAACGCCTTCCCGGCGCCGTTCCTGCGGGCCCAGTTCCGGCACGACGGGGAGAAGTGGCTGCTCGAGAGCGTCAAGACCATCGCGGCGAGCGAGATCCCGCAGGATCACTTTCTTGATGTGCTCAACTTCGCCACGCACTACTTCGTGCGGCCCCACAAGGCCCCGCGTCGGCAGGAGGCCCGCTACACGATGGGCATTCTGCACGACAAGGAGGAGTCCAAGACTCCCAGCAACGAGAAGGCGATCAAGAAGTTCATCAAGGCCGCGGACTCGATGGGGATTGAGGCCGAGATCCTGTCCAAGGACGACTACGGGCGGCTGGCCGAGCTTGACGCGCTGTTCATCCGCGACACGACGAGCGTGAACCACTACACGTTCCGATTCTCGCGCCGCGCCGCGGCCGAGGGGCTGGTGGTGATCGACGACCCCGAGAGCATCGTGCGCTGCTCGAACAAGGTGTACCTGGCGGAGCTGCTCAACTGCCAGCGGATCGCCACGCCGCCCACGCTGATCCTGCACCGCGACAACTGGGAGAGCGGCCCGGCGATCCTGGGCCTGCCGCTGGTGCTCAAGCAGCCCGACAGCAGCTTCTCGCTGGGCGTGATCAAGGTGAAGGACAAGGCCGAGTACGAGCGCGAGATGGAACGGCTCTTCAAGGTGAGCGACCTGATCATCGGGCAGGCGTTCGTGCCCACCGGATACGACTGGCGCATCGGCGTGCTGGATCGCGAGCCGCTCTTCGCGTGCAAGTACTACATGGCCGACAACCACTGGCAGATCTACGACAACTCCAAGAAGGGCGACGACGCCCTGGGCGAGTTCGAGACCTGGCCGATCGACGCGGTGCCGCCGGACGTGCTCAAGTGCGGCATCCGCGTGGCCAACCTCATCGGCGACGGGTTGTACGGCGTGGACATCAAGGAAGTGAACGGCAAGGCGTACGTCATCGAGATCAACGACAACCCGAACATCGACGCGGGCGTGGAGGACAAGATCCTGGGGGAAGAGATCTACCTCCGCGTGATGCGGACCTTCCTGAAGCGGCTGGAGAGCCGCGGGCGGTAGCAACGGATGAAACGCAGCGTGCGGCCATACTCGCAGGCGGAACGCGACCAGGTGCGGGCCGTGATCGAGGCGGCGCCGATCGTGGGGGGGCGGCACCTGCTGCTGTCACTCGCGATGGTGCTGATTGCCGGGGCGTGCGGGTGGGGCGCGTTCGGGCTCATCGCGTCGCACGTCGTGGCGGCCGCGCTGCTTGTGATCTTCGCGGCGGTCCTGGCGGGCCTGGCGCTCTTCCGCTGCATGGGGTGGGTGATCGGCCGGAGCGTGGACCGTGAGTTTCGTGCCGCGGCACGCGGGGCGCTCACCGGGGGTGAGGCGGAGGTGATCGAGTTTGAAGCGGCGAAGGCGTGGTGGGCGCCGGGGATCGACGACGATGCTCCGGCGGTGCTGCTCGCGGACGCCGAGGGTTGGCGTCTGTACGTGAACACGCACGACGAGGGCGTGCTGGACGATCCGGACCGGGTGTGGGGGAGCTGGGAGATCGTGCGGAGCGTGGTGGGCGGGTTCGTGTTCAGCGTGCAGGAAAGCGGCGAAAAGATCCCGGTGTTGGACGGCTCGAACCAGGAGAATGAAGTCGCGTTCAAGCACGCGCTGGGAGGGGTGATCAGCGACGGCATCGCGTTGGTGCGGGCGGAGCAGGTGCCGGGTGTGTGGCCGGACGCTACGAGCCCGGCGGGCCCCTCACAAGTACCGGCGCCAGGCTCCGAACGCGCCGCGGCGGGCGCGGAATAACCCGATTTCTTAGCGCCGCGGTCGAACGGTTGTCACCGCGTCGGGAACCACGCGGCGGATCGACGCGTCAGAGTTGGATGGAAGCGCATATACACACGGCCCATCGGGCGCGAGCGCCGGTGCGCCCGGGAGCGAAGCACATGAGCAAGCGAAGTCTGGCGATGATTCTGGGTGTTGCCGCCGCGGCGGTGATCGCGGCGACGCAGCTGGGCGCCGGCCCGGTGCCGATCGATCAACTCAGCGCCCGGGTCGGGCGCGACTGCAAGGTGCAGTTGCGGCGCGATCTGCTGGGCGCGGCGAGCAACCTGCCCGTCAGCGTCTTCAGCGACGCGGTGCAGGGCCTGGCGGTGTCGATCATCGGCGAACTGGCCGCGGTGAACGATTCGTGGATCGTGCTTAAGACCACGCGGCGCGAATCCACCGAGGCGCGGGTCAACATCCGCAAGGACGAGATCTGGATCCCCCGCGACGCGGTGCTGCTCGTGCAGTTTGATGCGCAGTGAGCGCGAATGCCCGGCACTATCCTCCTGCATGAACGTTGAACCCGTCACGCTGCGCGGCCGATTCGTGCGTCTGGAGCCGATGCGGCCCCAGCACGCCCAGGGCCTCCTAGAGTGCGCGGATGAGTCGTGCTTTCAGTACCACCTCTACCCGCCCCGCGCGTGGACGCTCGAGGGTTTCCGTGAGAACACGCTCTTCACGCTCTCGATGGCGGGGCGGGTGCCGTTCGTGCTGATCGATCAGACAACGGACCGCGTCATCGGCACCAGTTCGTACATCGACATCCGCCCGGCGCACCGGGGGCTGGAGGTCGGATTCACGTGGATCGCAGCGCCCCACCGCGGCGGCCCCGCGAACCCCGAGATGAAACTGCTCCTGCTCCGCCACGCCTTCGAGTCGCTGGGGGCGGTGCGGGTGCAGCTCAAGTGCGACGCCCGCAACGTTCAGAGCGCTGCCGCCATCCGGAAACTGGGCGCCACGCTCGAGGGCGTGCTGCGCAAACACGTGGTGCTGCCCGACGGCTACATCCGCGACAGCATGATGTTCTCGGTCATCGCGTCGGAGTGGCCGGGGGTGCGGGCGGGGTTGGAAGCAAGGGTGGCGGGCGCGAATACACGGTGAACGGACTCAGCCCCCGCCCGGCGGCTTGCCGGTCGAGGCGTCCTGGCCGCGGAAGTGGCGAACCATGTCTCGCATCATGAGCATGCCGCGTTGGCGCTTTTCCGGGGTGGAGCGGCCGCCGATGTTGCGGTCCATGAATGTGAAGACGCGGCCGAGTTCCTTGCCGGTGGGGGCGCGGTTGCCGTCGGCCATCTGGGCCTTGTCGCGCTGGGCCTGCTTGCGGACATCCTCCAGGCGTTTCTCGTCCGTGGTGTCGCGGGGTTCGCCGCCGATGGCTTCCATCATCTTCACGAACGAGAGGAAGGTCTGGTCCAGGTACTCGCCCTTGGCCTCTTCGGGCACCTTGGCGTAGTCCTTGGCGTACTTGTCCCAGGTGTCCACGGCCAGACGCGCGGCGTTCTCCTCGATCTGGCTGCGGGCCGATCCGGCGATGCCGGAGGCGAAGCCCGCCAGCAGCATCGAGTCCGTGCCGTTCATGTTCTTGAGGCGCTGGACGAGCTGCGTGATGAGCTTGAGGCGCTCTTCCACCGGCAGGTTGTTGAACTCGTCGGTGAGGAGCGTGTAGTTGAAGACGTCGTCGAGCGCGCCGGTGGCGTAATCGGGCTGGGGCACCGGGCGGAACGCGAAGTAGAGGCCGGTGCCCGCGGCGATCGTGAGGACGCCCGCCGCGGCGTAGAGGTGGCGGAGCGTGCGCGGGCGCTGCTTGGGGTCCTGCATCTGCGCCCGCCACCAGGACTTGATTCTGGCGACGCGAGCGGCGGCGAACGGCGGCAGCGTGAGCGTGAGACGTTTCCCGGCTTTGGCCGGCCCGATGGTCGCGGCGCCCGGGACATCATCCATCAGGCTGGGGAGCTGGGGAGCGGAGATTGTCGAGTCGGGCGTGTTCAAGCGTGTCGGTTCCCACGAAAGTTGGGGCGTTCAGCCGCCCAGACCGCCGCCGAAGGTGATGATGTCCTGCAGGAAGAGTCCGTTCTGCTCGGTGGTGGTGAAGGGTACCTTGTCGGCGCGGAAGTCGCCGTAGAAGAAGCCGTTGCGGTCGAAGAACATCTCCTGCTCGTCGTTGGAGAGGTTGTCGGCGTGCTTGGAGATTTCCTTCCAGCGGGGGTGGTGCCAGTCTTTGTAGTCGTACGCCACCACGCCCTTGTTGTTGGCCTTTTCGTACGCCTTGCTCACGCCGAACTGCGGGTTGCGGACCGTGATGAGTTCCGCGGCGACCATCGCCTTGCCGGCGACGTAGTCGTAGCTCCAGCCGATCTGTGCCCAGATGGGTCGGGGATCATCGCTGGAGCCGCCGACATCCGAGGGGCACTTGAACGGCTCGGTGACAACCCAGTCCGCGTCGGGCGCGGGTCGGAAGGGCATGGGGGCGTCGATGTACTTGACCATCACGTCCAGAAGCGTGGGGTCGTTCTCGTTGCCGCCTTCCAGGATCGGACGGACTTTGGGGAGCAGCAGGCCCTTGGACTCGGCGTCCATGTACATCTGCAGGCCCTGGCCGATGCCGCGGAGGTTATTCATGCACTTGACGCGGCGGCCATTCTCGCGGGCGCGGCCAAGGGCGGGCATCAGGATGCTGATCAGCAGGGCCACCACGGAGATGACCACGAGCAGTTCGATCAGCGTGAAGCCGCGGGGATGTGCGGGACGGGCCATCATGAGGAGGTTATCGGCGAGTGTGCCTGTATTCTGGCGGTTCGGACCGTGCGTTCTACGCTGATTTCGCGGGCGCGTTTCATTGGATGCTTCTGCGCGAGATTCGGCGTGAAAGAACCATGTCGCGGGGTGGAGCGAGAATGCCGCCGGTTGGGGGTCGCGAGAGCAAATGAGGGGATTCACCTGTGACATGCGATGACAGGAGGATTGCAGTTGAATTGGCTTGCGATTATTGGACGTTGTGCCGCAATTCGGCGGCTTGCTTCGGCACGGAAGCGATCCGTTTGAAGCGGCCGTCCGTACAGTCATCCACATCACCATGAGTGTGAGGCCTGTGGAATCGTGGGCGAAACCGCGATCCCCTGTTCAGCGTACCGACCAATGGCCCTCGCTCCTTGGCCCGATGAAATGGCAGTCTTGTGACGCAACATATGGAGACAGCCCTTTTCGCGGGGGTCTCCCCAATCTCATTGCGCCTCGTTCGCGAAAGCAACTTTGAATATGCCCCGAACCATCCTTGCCACCATTCTCGCCCTGTGCGGCACTGCGATCGCTGCTGACAACGCGGGCCGGGCCATCGTGAACCCGCGCGACGGGTGGCTCAACCTGCGCACCGGCGATGTGGATTCCTCGACGCTCGCGAACCTGATCGGACTGGCGACGTTCGAACAGGGCGTGTATGTGCTGCGCCTCAACGGCCCGATGGATGAGCAGCGCGGGGCGGCGCTGGGCGCGGCGGGTGTGCGGCTCAAGGGATATCTGCCGACCAACTTCTTTCTGGCCGACCTCTCGGGCGCCGCGCCGGGCGCGGTGAAGGCGCTGGGGTTCGTGACCGGCGTGTTTGAGTACCAGCGTGCCTGGAAGTTGGACCAGAATCTGAATCTCGGAGCCAACGCCAGGCCGTACCAGACGAACGAACGCCTGGACCTCGCCGCGGCGGGGCAGGTGGCGGCGAAAGTGTGGCTGTTCGAGGGCGAGGCCGACGGCCCCGCGCGGGCGGCGCTCGCCGGCGTGCCGGGCCTGGTGATCCGCGGGAGCGAGATGGTGGGGGGCGCGGTGGGCCTGACGATCACGGCACCCGGTGCCTCCATCGCCGGCGCGGCCGATGCGCCGGGCGTGCAGTTTGTGGAGGAATACCCCGAGTACGCGGCGCGGAGCAACGCGCTCACGCGTGCGGTGGTGCAGAGCGGGCTGCCGAACGTCACGCCGCTCTACGACCGCGGTTTGACCGGCACGGGCATGGTGATCGGCGTCATTGACGGTTGGATCGCCGCGTCGCACTGCGCGTTCGCGGACGGCACGGTCCCTATCGGCCCGATGCACCGCAAGCTGCTCGCGTACAACACGACGCTGTCGTACGACGCGCACGGCACGCACGTGGCCTGCACCGCCGCGGGAGACGCGGGGACGACGGGCGACCTGCGCGGCGTGGCGTACAACGCCAAGATCGTCTTCAACACGTGGCCGGATATGACCGAGTCGAGCGCGTTCACGAAGTTCAACCTGCACTATTCGCAGGGAGCGATGGTGCACACCAACTCGTGGGGCGTGGACTGGATGGACGCGTACGACGGCGCCTGCCGCGCGATCGATGATCTGCAGTTCCGGTACGACGACAACCTGATCCTGCACGCCGTGAGCAACAGCAGCCTGGTGCACAACCCCGAGAACGCGAAGAACTCGCTGGCGGTGGCGGCGAGCAACAACTACCCCTCGTACGACTCGATGTGCTACGGGGGCGCGGGCCCGACGATCGACGGGCGGCGCAAGCCCGAGGTGACGGCTCCGGGCTGCTCGATCACCTCGGCGGGCGGCAACGGGGGCTGCAACGTCAGCATCATGAGCGGCACGTCGATGGCGACGCCGGCGACGGCGGGCGTGGCGCTGCTGATGCGGCAGTACTACACCCGGGGCTTCTATCCGGGCGGCGCGATGAACGGCGCCGACGCGTTCAACCCGAGCGGCGCGCTGCTCAAGGCGACTGTGATCGATTCGGCCCAGGACATGTCCGGCGATCCCGGGTACCCGGGATCGCGCGAGGGGTGGGGGCGTGTGCTGGCCGACGCGGCGTTGTACTTCTCCGGCGACGCCCGCCAGCTGCGCGTGGCGGACGTGCGCAACGGC
>JBGAMO010000043.1:23603-30087 GCA_044222845.1 Phycisphaerales bacterium | reverse complement strand
AGCCGATCGTCGACCGGGAGATTCGTGACCGATACCTTGACATCCACGCCGGCGTCATCGGTAAGCGGGCCCACCACCGTGGTGGCGTTAAGGCGAACGCCACCAGGCGCCTCGCCCGTGATCGGGTTGAGCACAAGGCGTGACTCATCGAACACGGCGTGCGCCGAGACGTTCTGGAACTGATACGGAAATCGTTCGAACGCCGCGGTGCCGTTTTTGAGATCCAGTGTTCCCTGGACGGTGATCTCGCCGCCTTTGGTGGTGCGGGTGAGCGTGACGTCGGCATCGACAATCCCGGTGGGATTGGAGAACTGCTTGAGACGCTTGCGCACGATCCCCGGTGCGAACAGAACGATCTCGGGATGCTCCTTGAGCTCGAATGCCTTCGTGGTGAGGCGGCAGGTGAAGGGCGATTCGGCATCGGAACCGCTCACCGTGATGTCGACGGTGTAAGGCAGGTCGGCAATGCGTCCTTCCAACTTCGCCGAGGCGCCCTTGTCGCTGAAGGTCGTGACCCCGCGCACGTGCTCCATGCGAAGCAGCTTGCCTTCTGCTCCCGGGGGGAGCGGGACCATGTTGCCATTATCGTCCTCGTACGGCGCCGCGGCGATCGGAAGAGTGACGGACACGTCGGCGAGGCCGAGCTTCGCCTCGTACCCGCCGCTGAAGTAGTACGCGAAAGACGCAGCCGAGGTCTCTCCGGATAACCTCAGTTGTCGGAAGTTCTCGCGGATGCGGGAGGGCACCGCGTCTGCGGAGAGGTCCGACAGCTTGATGCCCGACACGTTCAGGGTGACGCCCTCGTGCGAGACTCGCCCTTCCACACTCAGCCCGCCCCCGCTGGCCGGGACCCCGGGTCCCTGCGTCTGTCGGAACGAAATTACTGACTCGCCCTCGGCGCCCGGCGCCTGGATCACGTCACCATCCACGTTCAACCGGCGGAGCGCGGTGTATACAGGTTGACCGGGGTGGGCGGACGGCTGGGTCAGGTGCTCACCCAACTCGATGATCCCGCCCCGCAACGTCAGGGCGGGAATCTCCTTTGCGGTGGCCGCGGGCCGGCCCGTCGCGTTCCCGCGGGCCGGGGACAGGGCCGCCAGATTGATCGACCCGTCATCCGCGGATTGACTGATCCGCAGGATCGGGCTGTCCAGCGTGACGGAAGTGACGGGTTGCCTGCCAGCGAACAAGGCCCGGAACGAGAAGTTGGCGTGCACGCGATCCGCCTGGAACACCGTGCCCGCTTCGGAGAGGACTCCGGGAGCTTGCACCCGGGGGTGAGTGAGTGTAATTGTCCCGTCATAACCCCAACTGACCGACTCGGCGGTGGCCTTGCCGCCCAGCGAAGATCCGAGCACCGAGAGCACGATCTTGCCCACGACCCACGAACTGGTCAAGACGAAGTACGCGCTGGCCAGTACTGCGAGCGTGATGGCGAACCCCACGAAACGGCGACGCCATCTGGACTTTCGGGGTGTGGTTGGTGTCATGAGCGGGACGCCGGATTCTACGGGGCATGCCGGTCGCGATGGGGAGACCCCGCGTGTCGCGCCGCGAGATGATGCTGCCAGTTGGAACGGCCGGTACCCGCCGCAGTTGCGCACGTGCGGGCCGGAGCAACACTACGATGGAAAGCACGATGCTCATCGCCATTCTCCAGTTTGAGTTACTCATTCACGGCGCGGAATCGCTCAAGGACAAGCGGCGCGTCGTTTCCTCGCTGAAAGACCGCCTTCACGCGGATTATCAGGCGTCGGTGGCCGAGGTGGCGCTGCAGGACATCATGCATGTCGCCAGGCTGGGATTGGCCGTCGTGGGAAGCGACGGGCGTTATCTGGGTCAGGTGCTCGATCGGATCACGATGCAGATCCGCGCGACACCGGGCGCTGAGTTGTCGGATTGCTCACGAGAGATCATTCACAACGGCGAAGGAATGCTCGCCGAAGAACTGCTCCCCGGCAAGGATGCGCCCGACGCCGAGTTGGCCCAGGAGTTGTTAAGGCGCGCGGAGGAAGCGGCATGAACAGACGCGTTGAACATATGACGGCTGCGATCGAACGCGGCGTTCGGCAAGTACTTTCACGCGGTCTGCACGACCCCCGGGTGCAGGGCCTCGTGACGGTGACGGGTGTCAAGGTGTTGCCGGACTTTTCGAAGGCGGTCATCGACATTTCGGTGATGCCCGAAGAGAAACAGAACCTGACCTTTCACGGGATCAGCGATGCCGCGTCCTACATCCGGCGTGAAGTGGGGGATCTGGTCGAGGCACGGCAGTTACCCCGATTTGAATTCCGGCTGGACACGTCGCTCAAGAAGCAGGCGGAGATTCTCAAGGCGATCGAACGCGCCAAGGCTGAGTTCAAGGATGATCCGGGCTCGCAGGCTCCGGAAGGGGGCGACCCCTCGTGAGCGCTGCGGAAGCCAGCATGAAGCACTGGAGCTCTCTGCTCAAATGGCTCGGCGGAGAGTTTGCCCCGCGCAGAGCATTGAGCGAAGAACGAGCGATGCCTGTCGCCGATGTGCTCGTGCGGGCGACGCTCACATGGGAAGCAACCTCGCACCAGGCGGAGATGGCGCACCACCGTTTGAGCAGTGCGTTTATCGATCTCAACGATCTGCGCGTGAGCATGCCCGAGGACATTGTCGGGGTCCTTGGGGAGCGATACCCCCTCGCGGAGGAGCGGGCGCTGCGGCTTCGGGCGATGCTCAACGATGTCTTCGCACGCGAGTACTCGCCGTGCCTTGACCGACTGCGTGCCGTGGCCATGCGGGAAGCACGCGAATACTTGCGCACGTTGGAAGGCTGCCCGGACTTCGCCGCCTCCTTTGTCGTCCTTCACGGCCTGGGCGGTCACGCCATTCCGGTGGATGAACGATTGGCGACCCTGCTGACGAAGGAAGGTGTCTTGGCCGGCGATTCCGAGCCCCAGGCGCTCTCGAAATGGCTGGAGCATCACGTTCACGCGGATCAGGGCTCGGAAGTGCACGCACTGCTCCAGCAATGGTCGGATCGGGACGGTCATCCGCCTAAACGCGAGAAACGGATAGCGCTTCAGCCACTCGCCGAGAAGAAGACAGAACCGAACGGAACTGTCGAACTCGTTACCCAGTCTCCCGTAAAGATCGACAAGCGGGCCAAGTCGGAGGGAACGAAGAAGCCCGAGTCGGCGAAAAAGCCCGCCAAGGCCGGCAAGGTTCGGACGCGAAAGGGGAACGGTTAGCAGATGCCGCAGCGCACTCTCATTTCGAGCCTTGTGGTTGTTTCGACGGTTATCGTCGTCGCCGGGTCGTGCGCTCCGGCGACGAAAACGCAACCCGTCGAACGCGGCACCCGGGCGACAGTTGCCGCCGATCCGGGTGCTTCGGAAGTGATGGCGACACTGAGGGCGATCGCGGAACGCCAGGCCAAAAATCCCGACGAGCACGCCAAGTCAATGCCTCCGCCCGCGGGGCTCGCGGCGGCGGATACCTCGCCGTTGGGAGTCGACGCGCCCGCGAGCGCGGCCATGCCGCTCTCCGAAGTGCTCAAGAGCATCCCGTCTCTCGAACCCGCCAAGGACGCGGTGCAGTCAGAACCGGTGGATCCCGAACTGGTCATTGAGAGCATGAAGCTGTACGCTTCGGGACGCGAGAAGCTCGCTGGCGGCAAGGCTGCCGCGGCTCTCGCCGACCTGGAGAAATCCGCTCGGCTCAATCCCGCCTCCGCGCAGGTGCAGAGAACGCTCGGAGATGCGCAAGCGGCGGCCGGGCGGCGGAGCTCGGCGCTGGCCGCGTACGAGAAAGCGGTCGCGCTGGGGCTCAACGATCCCGAACTTCTCGGCGTGCTCGGGCGTGAGCTGGCCCGAACCAAGCGTTTCGATCGGGCGATGCCGATGCTCAAGGCGGCATGCGAAGATGCCCGCGGCAAATCCGATCCCGTGCGAACAGCCGTTGCCGGCGTGGACCTCGCCGAGGCGATGCTCGCGCAGAACTACGTGTCGGCGGGGCGAGAACTCCTGGTCACGTCCTTGATGCTGTTGCCGGAGGCGCCCCCCGCGATCGATGCGCAGGACGTGGCGGATGTTTATCGCCGCAGGGCCGAGTTATGGCAGCGGGCGGGCGATCTGTCGCTGCGTCTCAACGACAGCGAGAGTGCGTTGGCCGCGTACGAGCGGGCGGCGGCGTTCCCAACGGTGGACCCGGTAGCGCTCGTGCCCAGACGCATCCACGCGTGTCTGAGGGCCGGTCAGTCCGCTCGCGCGGCGTTGGTGCTGTTGAGCGATATCGAGCGAGTCAAAGGACGCATCGAGGATCGGCACCTGTCGACGCTCTCGCTCTTGGCTACGGACAAGACGGTGAGCGGACCGCTCGCCTCCGCGGTGGGGGAGATGGCCCGCAATCCGTCGTTCGAGGCGACCCCGAGCGTGCTTGGGCGACTGGCCCGAGCCTCTGCGGCGTGCGTCGCTCCGGTGGAGGCGAGGAAGATTCTCGAAGCTCGGCTGGCGGCGGTCCCCACCGACGCGGATGCCGCGGCAAGCCTGTTCGCCGCGTTCGGCTCCGACGCCGCCGGTGCCGTAGCGGCGGCCTGCAGGTTGATCGACATCGCCCCCGACCAGGCCGATACGTACGCCGAAGTGCTGATCCGGCGCGGGACGTCGCTGGTCGCTCAGGTGAAACGATTGGAGGAGCAGAAGGACCAGCACGCGCAGGCATTGCTGTTGGGAGCGATGCTGCGACGGTTGGGGCGACCCGCGGACGGGTTCGATGTCATCAAACGAGTGACGATGCCGACCGCGATGAAGCCCGCGGCGAGCGCCATGGCCGCGATGTGCGCCGCGTCCTGCGGTCGATGGGAGGCCGCGATGGCGGAGCGGGACGCCTGCGCCGCCATGAACGAGCCAGGCCCGGCGCGGAATCTCGCAGATGCCCAGATCGCCGTGCAGCGATTCCCCGAGGCGTTGGCCGCGATGACGGATGCGCCCGAGCCGGATTCGGGTAAGGCGTGGCGTGGAGTCGCCGATGACCTCATGGCCGCCGAGCTGGCCGTGCGGGCCGGCGAGCCGAAGAAGGCCGAAGCGTTCCTGCTCAAGGCGCTGGCGACTGACAAGTTTGATGAACGCGCGTACGACTCGCTCTTCGACCTCTACTCCGCGAGGGCCCCGCTCGCCGACGACGCCAAACTCTCCGCGCTCGCCAAGTCGCTGCGCGACAACATCCCTTCGAGCAAGGTCGCTCGCGGGATCGTTGCCCGGGAGTTGATGTCGCGAGCGCAATGGGATCAAGCCCGCGATGCGCTGTGCTCCATGGTGGACGCCGATACCGAGAGCGTTACGACGCTTTCATTACTCGCGGTGGCCTGGGAGAACCAGATCAAACTCGACGCCTCGGCGGGGGAGCGTGCGGAGGCCTGGGTGAGAGATCGCCTGAAAGGCCGCGAGGATTCTCCTGTGCTGACGATCTTGTTGGCCCGCGTGCTGGCCGCGCGGGGCAAGGGTGATGAAGCGGAGCAGATGCTCGCGGGGCGGTGGCAGGTATGGCCGATGCCCGAATTCGGCAAAATGCGCGAGTACATCATGCGCGACGCGATGAAGGAGCCTCAGAAGGCCGCGAGGATGACCTGCGACCGGCTGGGGGGCATCGGACGCGACATCGACGCTTCGATCGAGTACGCCTCCGCGCAGTTGGAATCGGGTGATATCGGCGGGGCAGTCTCGTCGCTGACCGCGGGCCTTCCGGAAACGGTGCCGCTGACTCCGGCGCAATCGTCGCGGATTGCCGGGCTTGTGACGATGCTCAAGCCCGAGGAGATGATCAAACTCGGCGTGCGGGCGGAGAGCGAGGCGGCCCTCAAGCTCTTTGATCTCGTCTCGGCCCGCAAGATCGAACTGCCCGCGCAGGCCTACATGCTGCGTGTGCTGATCCTGTGCGCGGGGCATTCCAGTGAAACCGATCGTCTGTTCGCCGCGGTCGAGGACGCCGTGGCGAAGACCAAGGAGCCGCGACTGCGAGTGATCGCGAGGATCGCCATGGTGCTGCTCGCCAAGGACGATCCGTCTGACGCGATCGGCTTCCTGAAGGCGGCGACACTCAAGGCTCAGCCGTTCGACGAGGGGCTCGCCTTTGAATGGGTGCGGCAGGTGTGCCTGCGAGGCAGCGGCGAGCACATGCGGCAGTTGGTTGAGAGCGGCGTGGACCTCGATGCCATGCTGAAAATTGTCGAGTCGCTCGCGGGCAATCAGGAGTCGGGGCCGGAACCCCGGACGAACAAGCAGAAACAGGCAGAGATCCTGTATTGCATCGCGAATCTGGCGAGCGTCCAGGGACGTGAAAAGGAAGCCGAGGAAGGTTACAGGCTCGTGCTGGAGTTCGACTCCGAGCACGCGTGGACGCTGAACAATCTTGGGTACCTGGTGCTGGAGCGAGGCGACAACATCGACGAGGCCGAGCGGATGATCGCGGAAGCGTACAAGACTTTGAGCCACCAGGCCAGCGTGATCGACTCGCT
>JBGAMO010000043.1:21765-23587 GCA_044222845.1 Phycisphaerales bacterium | reverse complement strand
CCAACGGACAGATCCGCGGCGCTGTCTCGCTGCTACGCGAAGCGGTATCGACCGCCGCGCGGGGCGAAAACTACGAGCAAGCCGACCACCTGGGTGATGCGTACTGGCGAGCGGGCAACGTGGATGAAGCCCGCAAGCAATGGCTCAAAGCGCAGAGCCTGCTGACGTATGTGCTCGCGAACGCAAACCTCGGAGGGCCCGAAGAGCCATCACCCGCCCGCAAGAGGTACACGGAGTACCGAGACTTCGTCCAGGCCAAACTGACCGCTCTGCGTGAAGGCAAGGATCCCGCCGTGGCTCCCACGCAGGCCGAGATCGACGCGAAGCGGAATTCGAAACCACAGCACTGAACTTCAACAACTCATGGCGAAGCACAACAAATGGAGCAAGGTCAAGCACCGAAAAGCCGTGGTCGACAAGCGACGCGGAAAGGTGTGGACGAAGGTCAGCAAGGCGATCATCGTCGCCGCGAGACACGGCGGGCCCGACCCGGACACCAATCTGTCCCTGCGTTACGCGATCGATGAGGGTCGTTATGCCAATATGCCCCGCGACACGATCGAGCGTGCGATCCGCAAGGGGGCTGGCGGCGAGGACACGAGCCAGTACGAGTCGATCCGCTATGAGGGTTACGCGCCCGGCGGTGTCGCGGTCATCGTTGAGGCCCTCACCGACAATCGGACCCGAACCGTCGGAGACGTGCGGCTCGCGTTCTCCGATCATGGCGGGAACATGGGTTCGTCCGGGTGCGTGTCGTACATGTTCCAGTCCAAGGGGCAGATCGTCGTGAGCGGCGCCGGGTTGACGGAGGAGAGGGTCTTTGAAGCCGCGATCGAGGCCGGCGCGACGGACGTTGAGTCCATCGGGGATGAAGATACGCCCGCGTGGATGATCTCGACAGATCCGACCACGTTTTTGACGGTGAAGGCGGCGTTGGAGAAGGCCAAGTTCCCGATCACCGACAGCGAGATCGCGATGGTGCCCGAGACGCTCGCGGCGGTCACGCCGGAGCAAGCCAAGGCGGTCGAAGGGCTCGTGGAGCAACTCGAAGACCTCGACGACGTGCAAAAAGTCTACACCAATGTGGATGCTTGAACTCCGGCGGCGAGTTTCCCGATGGGGCGGTGCCACGCGTGGGGGATAAAAGCCGGTGAATGCTCTGGGTGTGTTCTGGCGGTAATTGCCTCTTGTCAACTTGACAGCGGGCCGATTAATAGATATCCTGATAGAGATATCTAGCACGGATTTCTCCCGGTTGCATGTCCGGAGTGCAGTAGATGATGACAACAACCTCCCAATCGACTCGGTTGAACCATCAGAACGGAATCGTCCGCGATTTGACCGGAAGTGAGCCCCGCGCGGAACCGCTGGCTTTGATCTGGGCCGCGTCGGTGATCGCGGTGGTATTCGCGGCGTGGGGGATTGCACTGTACCTGGGGACGATGCTCTCAGAATGGCAGACGCCGCGGCCCAGACCGGCGTTTCACGAGCGGTTGGCGACCATGCCCGCAGCGCCCCTCTTGGAAGTTGCGTCGGCGGCTCACGGTAGGGATGTGTTCGTGCAGGTGTGCTCGGCGTGCCACGGTCCAGGAGGCCTTGGCATTCAAGGCCTTGGAAAGAGCCTGGTGCACAGCGACTTTGTCGCCGGCACCTCCGATTCGGCCCTCGTGGATTTCATTATGCGCGGCCGCGAGGCGACCGACCCGGCCAACACCACCAAAGTCGCGATGCCTCCCAAGGGCGGCAATCCCGCGCTGGAAGAGGCTGATCTGACGGCGGTCGTGGCGTACCTGCGCGGCTTGCAGGATCCACGGCGTCTTCC
>JBGAMO010000043.1:0-21716 GCA_044222845.1 Phycisphaerales bacterium | reverse complement strand
TTCCGGCCCTTCCTGCGATGGTCTCGATCGCGAAGCCACCTTCGGCCGACGAAAAGGCCGCGGCGCTCGGGGCGGCGGGCGGGGACGCGGAACTCGCGGGGTACATCGCGAGCGGAACCAAACTGTTCAACTCGACGTGCATCGCATGCCACGGGCCCGGCGGCGTCGGAATTCAGGGCAACGGCAAGATGCTCGCCAAGAACGACTTCATCAAGAGCCAGACCGATGACCAACTGCTGGCGTTTGTGAAGCACGGGCGCGACCCGAGCGACCCCAAGAACACCACCGGCATTGCGATGCCTCCCAAGGGCGGCAACCCGGCCCTGTCTGACGACGACCTGCTCGATGTGATTTCGTACCTGCGAACGTTGCAGGGAATTCCGCCCAAGAAGGCGGAAACGCCCAAGTAGTGTGTCAACGACGATGAGGATCGCCCCAAAGTCGGGTCGGTTCAAAACTCGCCATCCGGAGTGATTTCGATGACCCCTATCCACCAATTCCGAACCGGCATCACCGCTCTGCTCGCCCTCGTGGGGATCGGTGCGGTGCTGGAGTTCACGACCTCGACCGCCATGGCACAGCAGGAGGGGCGTCGCCGCCGAGGCGGCGCGGCGGAAGCCGCTCCGATCGAGATGACGCCCGACCAGATCGCGCGTTTGACCAAGGTCGCCAACGACCGCAAACTGAACGTAGACGACCTACTTGCCGCGGCGAAGACATACACCCCCAGCGGGCGGCACGACGAGTTCGTGCTGTTCTCCTCGGGCGGCCAGAGCGGCCAGGTGTTCGCGATCGGCGTTCCGAGCATGCGGTTGCTGCGTTCGATCGCGGTGTTTACGCCCGAGTCCTGGCAGGGATATGGATTCTCGGGGCTCGACGATCCGGTGCAGGAGCGGCTCAAGATCAACGGCAAGAGTGTGCCGTGGGGCGACACGCACCATCCGGCGCTGTCGGAGTCCAAAGGCGAGTACGACGGGCAGTTCCTGTTCATCGGTGACAAGGCCAACGCCCGCCTCGCGGTGATCGACCTGCATGACTGGGAGACCAAGCAAGTCGTCAAGAACCCGCTGACTGTCAGCGATCACGGCGCTGCGTTCGTGACCCCGGACACGACCTACGTCATCGAGGGTGGCCAGTACGCGACGGTGCTCGGGTACGGTTACGCCCCGCCGGAGGAGTACAAGAAGTCCTACCGGGGAATGGTCACGATGTGGAAGTTCGACCGCGAGAAGGGCCGGATTGACATCGACAACTCCTTCGCACTCGAACTGCCCCCGTATTGGCAGGACCTGGCCGACGCGGGCAAGTTCGCCAGCGACGGGTGGTTCTTCGTCAACTCGTTCAACGTTGAGATGGCGACGGGAGGCGTGCAGAAGGGCGACCCGCCGTTCGAAGCCGGCGCCAGCAAACGCGACATGGACTTCCTGCACATCGTCGACTGGAAGAAGGCCGAGGCGGTCTTCAAGTCGGGCAAGGCCAAGAAGATCAACGGGTTCTCCGTGATCATGCTGGATACCAGTGTGGCCGAGGGTGTGCTCTACTTCGCCCCCGAACCCAAGAGCCCCCACGGCGTCGACGTGACCCCCAACGGCCAGTACATGGTCGTCGCTGGCAAACTCGACCCGCACGTCACGGTCTATTCGATCGAGAAGGTCAAGAAGGCGATCACCGACAAGAAGTTCTCCGGCAAAGACGACTACGGCGTTCCGATCCTCGACTTTGACGCGGTGAAAGAGGCGCAGGTCGAACTCGGCCTTGGACCCCTGCACACCCAGTTCGATGACAAGGGCTACGCGTACACCTCCCTGTTCCTCGATTCGGCCGTTGCCCGCTGGACTCTGGGCGGCGAGTACGAGAAGATGCACGCCGAACAGCCCTGGAAACTCGTGACCAAGACCCCGGTGCAGTACAACATCGGCCACCTGTGCGCGGCCGAGGGCGACACCGCCAAGCCCGCCGGCAAGTACCTGATCGCCATGAACAAGTGGTCGGTTGACCGCTTCCTCACCACGGGCCCGTTGCTCCCGCAGAACTTCCAGCTTTTGGATATCGGCGCGCCGGGCACGATGATGCCTGTTCTGTACGACATGCCGATCGGCGTCGGCGAACCGCACTACTGCCAGATGATCAACGCCGACAAGCTCAAGAGTTGGAAGGTCTATCCGGAAGTCGGGTGGAACTCCCACACCCAGAGCCTGGACCCGCGCTCGCCCAAGAAGGGCCAGGAGGGCGTTGTCCGCGAAGGCAACAAGGTCATCGTCAACATGGTCGCCATCCGCAGCCACTTCGCTCCCGAGCACGTGATGGTGAACGAGGGTGACGAGGTGATGTGGCGCATCGTCAGCACCGAGACCACAATCGATGCCACCCACGGATTCTGCATCGGCGGCTACAACATCAACCTCTCGCTCGAACCCGGCAAGTTCATCGAGGTTCGTTTCATCGCCGACAAGGCCGGCACCTACCCGTTCTACTGCACAGAGTTCTGCTCGGCGCTCCATCTTGAGATGATGGGGTACTTCCACGTGAAGCCCAAGGCGGGGTCCGCGACGGAAGAGAAGTCCACGAAGCAATGAGATCCCGTCCGTGCGGCGCTCGCGCGTCGTGCGGGCATTCAGTTCGCCCGAGGAGTGGGAGCATCGCAAGGGTTGAGAGCCCTCGATCCTCGGCTACCGCAGGAGTGAACCATGGCGAGTTTCCTGGAACAACTGATCGGCCCTCGCGTTCCCGTGGATGACCTGCGCACCCACCGCTTCCGCTACGCCACGCCCACCGTGATCTTCATGCTGGCGCGTGTGCTTCTGTTGGTGTCGATCTTTCTGCCGTACTGGCACATGGAACTCGAAGCTCCGCAGTACCCCGACGGTCTGTACCTGACGGCGTACGTGAACCGCTTGACCGAAGACGTGAAGGAGATCGACGGGCTGAATCACTACATCGGCATGCGTCCCTTGGGCGAGGCCGCGGCGTTCGAGCGAGCATCGTCCATCTGGATGATGATCGCGATGTTCCTTCTCGTCGAGGGCGCTGTGTTCGTGCACAGCAAGTGGGCTGTGCTGCTGGCGGCGCCGGCGATCGGTTTCCCCGTCGTGTTCCTCGCGGATCTGTATTACTGGATGGCGAAGTTCGGGAACAACCTGGACCCTCACGCGCCGCTCTCCGCTTCGGTGAAACCGTTCACGCCCACGGTGATCGGCGAAGGAGGCATCGGGCAGTTCAAGACATTCGCGGAGATGGGGTTGGGGTACTGGTTCGCCGTCGCGTGCGCGTTGCTGACGATCGTCGGCTTCTACTTCCACCGCCGAGCGTTTAAGCCGCTGTACGAGGCGATGGCGGCGAAGCGCAAGGAGGCGCAGCCAGCATGAAACTCTCGATGTGCGCCATCCTGCTGCTGGCGTGCGCCGCCGCTGGCCGTCCCCAACCCGATGGGCATCCGGTTCTGTCGCCGGCCCCGGTGCACCCCGTTGTCGCAGTTGCCGGCCCGTTGCCGATCGGTGAAATCGGCCGCAGGATCGCCGCGGCTGCCGATGGCGAAGTCGTCGAGATCGGCCCGGGCGTGTACCGCGAACGGATCCGCGTTACGCGGCCATTGACGCTGATCGGTCGCGGACGCCCCGTGATTGACGGCGGCGGCAGCGGGGACATCATCGAGGTCACGGCCCCGGGCGTAACGATCAAGGGGTTTGCAGTCCGCAACACCGGGATCGACTTGGAGCAGGAAAACGCGGCCATCCGCGTGCTCGCGGGCAACGCCGTGATCGAGGACAATGTGCTCGAAGATGTCCTCTTTGGGATCGATCTGAGAGAGTCGCCGGGGAGCGTGGTGAAGGGAAACCGCATCGGCGGAAAGCTCCTGGATATCGCCAGGCGGGGTGACGGTCTGCGGCTGTGGCGCTGCGACCACGCTCTGGTGGACTCCAATATCGTGCACGACGGTCGCGATACGTTGCTCTGGTACTCCACCGACATCACGGTCCGCGGGAACTCCGCCAGCAGGTGCCGCTATGGGCTCCACCTCATGTTCAGCGACGACGTCAAGATCGAGGACAACGTCTTGAGCGAGAACTCGGTGGGAATCTACCTGATGTACAGCACAGGGGTTCAACTGAACCGCAATCAACTGCTGAACAACCGCGGGCCGAGCGGCTATGGCATCGGCCTCAAGGAGACGGATCAGTTCTCCGTGACGGACAATCTGCTCGTCGGCAACCGTGTTGGAGTGTACATCGACGGCTCGCCGTTCAGCGACAAGAAGCCGGGAGAGTTCACGCACAACACGATCGCGCTCAATGACATTGGGTTCACGTTTCTTCCTTCGGCGAGGGGAAACGAACTGACCGAGAACAACTTCATCGACAACATCGATCAGGTCTCGGTGGCGGGCCGCGGCGACCTCAGCGGCAACCGCTTCTGGAAGGGTGACCGCGGCAACTACTGGAGCGATTACACCGGGTACGACCAGAACGGCGACGGTGTCGGCGACTTCGTGTACGAATCCCAGACTCTGTTCGATAACCTGATGGACAAGGAGCCCAAGCTTCGGTTGTTCCTGTTCAGCCCGGCTCAGCAGGCGATCGAGTTTGTCGGGCGCGCGCTTCCTGCCGTGCGGCCCGAGGCAAAGTTCACCGATGAGGTGCCTTTGATGCGTCCGATTCCCGCCCGGTACGTCACGGCCTGGCAGATGGTGGGGATCGGCGTTGCTCGCTGCGGCTGCGTGCTATATGCCGGCGGCGGCATCGTGCTTGTAGCCACCCGCTCGTCACGCGTACGGCGCACCGCGCCTCACGGCGATGCGTCAGGACTGACCCCTGTCTGTGGAGGTGTTGGATGATCCGCATTGACTCTGTTGCCAAACGATTCGGCCGAGTGGTCGCGGTCGACAACGTGTCCGTGAACATTCCCGCTGGCGATAGTGTGGCGTTGTGGGGAGGCAATGGCGCAGGAAAGACCACACTCATCCGCTGTGTGTTGGGGCTCCTGAGCTTTGACGGGAGAATACGGGTGGGCGGGCACGACGTGCGGCGGCACGGCAAGTTGGCGAGGAGGCAGATCGGTTATGTGCCCCAGGAACTAGGGTTCTACGACGACCTGGGTGTTTCCGAGGCGGTCGTGTTTTTCGGGAGGCTCAAGGGCCTGTCGCTGCGAACCACTGATGATGTGCTGGCGGAAGTTGGACTGGAAGGCCACGGCCGCAAACGGATCCGTGAACTCTCCGGCGGCATGAAGCAGCGGTTGGCGCTCGCGATCGCAAGGCTGGGCGACCCGCCGGTGCTCGTGCTGGATGAGGTGACCGCGAGCCTCGACGCGTGCGGTCGGCAGGAGTTCGTCTCTATGTTGTCGCGTCTATCGGGCGACGGTCGCACGATGCTCTTTGCTTCGCACCGGATCGAGGAGGTCGCGTCCCTCGCGAAGCGGGTCGTGATGCTCGACAACGGCAAGGTCTCGTGCGTGCTGGACACCCCCGAGTTCGTCAGGCGGGCGTGCCCGGGAAGTGTCCTTCACATGACCCTTCGGCCGGTGCTCCGGAACCAGGCGGTCACGCTGCTCCGAGAGAGCGGATTCACGGCGACGCTGAACGGCGTCGGCATCCTGGTCCCTGTCGAGAATGAGCAGAAAGCGGTGCCATTCCGCCTTCTTGCGGACGCCCGCATCACCGTGGACGACTTTGAACTCATACCCGCCGCCCAGCTCGCGACGGGCGACTCGACCGGGCACACCGATTCGGAGACACACCCATGAGCACGATCAGCGTCGCGGACGATATGGTGGTCGCGGGTAGATCGCCAATGCCGCCCACGCGATCCCGGAATGTGCTGACTGTCGCGCATCGCGAACTGCGCGAGGCGGTTCGCAGTCGATGGTCCATCCTCTACACCGTGGCGTTCGCGGTGTTGGGGTTGGGAGTGTCTTTCGTGTCCACCGCCGTGGCGGGCGGCACCGGTCTCTCGGGGTTCGGCAGAACGACAGCCGGTCTGATCAACATGGTGCTGCTGGTTGTGCCCCTCATGGGGCTGACCGCCGGGGCGGGTTCGGTCGCTTCGGATCGTGAACGCGGCATGCTTCAATACCTCTTGGCGCAGCCCGTTACACCCGGCGAAGTGCTGATCGGCAAGTTCCTCGGATTGGGGGTGTCGCTGTTCGCGTGCCTGTGCCTGGGATTGGGAACCTGCGCACTGGTCCTGTCGTGGCAGGGACAGCCGACCAGACCCGGGAGCATCCTCTGGCTGGCAGGCCTTTCCTTCGGACTGGCCATGGCCATGCTGAGCGTGGGGATGCTGATCTCGGTTCTCGCCCGCAAGGCCTCCGTGGCGGTCGGCACCGCGGTGTTTGTCTGGTTGGTGCTGGTGTTCGTGACCGATCTTGGTCTGATGGCCGGCGTTGTGTCCCTGCGGATGCGGATTGAGGACCTGTTCCTGCTCAGCCTTGCCAACCCGGTGCAAGTGTTCAAAATGTGGTCTTTGCACGCGGCCGACACCACGCTGGATGTTCTTGGGCCCGCCGGGTTGTACGCGATGGACCAGTACGGCCCGCGCCTGCACGCCATCTTCGCGGCCTGCATGGCGGGGTGGGTGGCAATCCCGATGCTGATTGCTTCGGTAGTGTTCTCCAGGAGGCCGCTCATATGAACCCTCGCATCATTGCCCTGGGCGTTGTGACAACCTGCCTGCTGGGTGTGCAGCCCGGGTGTGCCGGTGATGACCTCTCGGGTCCTCCTCAACTGCGGCTTGGCCACGATCTGTGTGCTCACTGCGGCATGATCGTCAATGAAGATCAGTGTTCATGCGCCCTTCTGGTAGAGGCGCAGGGCCGCCGTCAGCACCTGATCTTCGACGATATCGGCTGCATGTTCGACTATCAGCGCGAGCACGAGAAAGAAGCAACGCTCTTGGACGAGTTCGTGCACGATCACTCCGCTCGCACATGGGTGACCGCGTCTTCCGCGGTCATGCTCTTCGGCGTCCATGTGCGTCCAGAGACACCGATGGGGTCCGCGATCATTGCATTTGCGGACAAGGCCGCGGCGGAAAAGGCGAGGGCCCAGTGGGGTGGCGAGGCAATGGACGCGGCGGGCGCGGCATTGGCGCGGCTGGCGTGGTTGGACGCCAGGTACGGAAAAACAAAGGATCAACGATGACTCAGCCGTCTCATGTCGGTTGTCGGTGCGCGGGGGCTCCCGGGCATCAAAGTCAGTGTCGAACCGTCGCACTTACGCTGGACGAGATGAGGAGTTCAGCCCCGATCGGGGCGATCGCCGCGGAGCACCCCGAGTTCATCCCCTTGTTCGAGCGATTCGGCCTGGATTACTGCTGCCACGGTGACCGAACCCTCGCGGAAGCGTGCGAACACCGGGGCGTGAATCCGGTCGAGGTGCTCGACGCGATTCGGAATGCTGGCGATGGGGCCGCAGATGCCCCGGATCGAAACTGGACCGGCGCGACGATGTCCGAGCTGGCGGACCACATCGAACAGACGCACCACGCGTACGCGAAAGAGGCGTTCGTGCGCCTTGAGGAGCTCTCTCGGGAAGTGGCGGCGGCGCACGCGGCTCAGCACCCGGAGTTGCTCGTCCTGGCAGACCGGATTATCGCCCTCGCCGACGACATGCGCGACCACATGGTGCGGGAAGAACGCGTGCTGTTCCCTTGGCTGCGCCGGCTCGAGCGTCGCAGCGAGATCACCAGCAGCCCTCCCTGGAGTGTGCGTCGACCGATTGAGTGCATGGAGCATGATCACGATGGCGTCGCGGCGTCATTCGCGAGGATCTCAGAGCTCTCCGGGGGCTACTCGCCTCCCGCGGACGCGTGCGGAAAGTACCGGTTCCTGCTGACCCTGCTCCGTGATCTCGAACGGGATACACATATCCATATCCACAAAGAGAATAACATACTGTTCCCGGCGGGCGTGCGGGCCGAAGCGGTCAGGTCCGGGGTTCCGCTCGCCGTCGGCGGCGGCAGCCATTAGCGTCGAACTCTTGGAGTCTCGCGGCGACAACCATGCTCTTTCCCGTTCTCATCATCGTTCACCTGCTGGGTGCCTCAATCTGGGTGGGGGGGCACGTAGTTTTGCTGGCAACGGTGCTTCCCCCGGCGATGCGAGAGAACAGCGCGGCACGTGTAATCGAATTCGAGAAGGGGTACGACCGACTCGGGCTTGGCGCCTTGGCAATGCAGGTGGTCACAGGGCTCTGGCTGGCCAAACTGACAGTCGGTGATTGGCGGCCGTCGATGGGTCCTCCGCCCACCGCGGTCTACCTTGTCGGCGTAAAGCTCGTGCTGCTGACGACCATCGTCGTGCTCGCCGGGCGGGCGTATCATCGAGTTCTGCCGCGAATTGCGGAGCAGGGCCTCAAGCCCTTCGCCGTCCACGCGTGGGTCGTTTCTGTGCTGTCGGGATTGATGCTCGTTGTTGGCGGACTGATTCGGGTTGGTTGGTCGGTTTGACGATTGGAATCGGGCGATCAACGCCGTTCGGAGCGAACTATGTTGTCACAGACCGTTGAGTATGCCTTCCGTGCCACGATGTTCCTGGCGAGCCTGGAACCCGGCACCGCAGTCAATAGCGAGACAATCGCGGCACGCACCAAGGTACCGCACGGCTACCTCTCCAAGGTCTTGCGGGACCTCGTGGTCGCTGAACTCGTTTGGTCGCTGCGGGGGCCCAACGGCGGGTTCGCGCTCGCCCGGCCGCCCGAGCAAGTTTCAATGCTCGACGTGGTGAACGCCGTTGATCCGATCCGACGTATCGAAAAATGTCCGCTGGGCAACCCCGCACACCTCAAGTTGTGCCCGCTGCATCAGCGGATCGACGGCGCGCTGGCGTTGATCGAGACTCAGTTCAGGGAAACTTCCTTGGCCGAGATCGTGTCGTGGGGGCGCAAATCGACGGACCGCTGCAAAGTTCTGGTGGCCGCGACGGTCAAGGGAAAGTCCAAGTAGTCCGGGATTCACGCTGGGCAACGCGGTTGGTCGCGTCATGCCGGCGTTGGGAGTGCCGAGCTGTCGTGCGGGGATTGTCCAATGGCGTGAATGCCGGCGATGCCTAATCGTCGTCGTCTTCCCGATCGCGGTGAGCAGCTTTGCCGGATTCGCTACGCTCGTTCCCGCCCTCGCCCAGTTGCAGTTGGGTCCCCAGAAATGGCAAACGGGTGTCCCGCGTAGTGGGATCGTAGTTGCGTGCCAGCCCGATTCCCCAGGCGCCGACGAGCGCGAGTGAAGCGAGTGCTGTCAACGGGCGGGCGGAGCGGATGCCGGAGGATTCCTCCGCGACCTTCTTCCCGTGGATCATGCTGGCGGTCAGGTTCTCTCGGTGCCGCAGCGTGTGGAGGGCGACTCCCAGAACATGCACGATCGCGACAGCCACCATCGAGTACGCGAGCACTTCGTGAACTTCCTTCACGCTTTCGTTGCCGCTTCCCAGCATGATTCCGGTGACCGACAGCCCGGTCAGGATTGCGATCATCGCCAAGATGGCGTACGCCGACGCGGGGTTGTGTCCGATGTGCCTCTTGCCGCCGCCGGCGACGATCGCTCGGAGATACTCGACCACCGCCGCCGGTCCGAACATGAACGAGCCGAATCGGGCATAACGTGTCCCGACCACACCCCAGATCGAGCGCAGCGCCACCATGAAAGCCAGTACGAGCCCGATGATGGAGTGGTATGGGAAGAGCGGGCTATGTTCACCGAGGAGCAGCGAGATCGACGCGGCCGCGATCAGCCCGCCGGCGAGCAGCCAGTGAAACAGACGGACGGGCAAGTCCCAGACAAGTACGCGGCTCATGTGCGCCTCCGTGCTGCCCAGACCCTGGGCGTGCGTTGAACTGATCGGCGACTTCCTGCATGGTACCTTTGATTCGGAACGTTTGTTTGCGACTTTCTCGAATTTGGCGCGTTCTTGAGCACAATGTGTGAAATGAGACCGGTTCTCAGGGACCGGCCGTGCGATCCGCGCAAAGCTCGACCACGCGATGATGGGTTCACGCGGGCGATGCCGCATGCAACGTGCGGATTGGCCGATCCGATTCCTGTTCATCGAAGCGGTGGCGCGCCAATCGCAGGCTGTTGAGCACGACGCTCACGCTGCTGAACGCCATGGAAGCGCTCGCGAGGATGGGGGAGAGGAGCCAACCGGTGAAGGGGTACAGCACGCCCGCGGCGATCGGGATGCCGACGATGTTGTAAACAAACGCCCAGAACAAGTTCTGTTTGATGGTCCGCATCGTCGCGCGTGATAACGCGATCGCTCGCGGCACCGTGCGCAGATCGCCCCGGAGCAGCGTGATGTCAGACGTTTCGATCGCTATGTCGGTGCCCGTGCCCATCGCCATGCCGATGTCGGCCGAAGCCAGCGCTGGCGCGTCGTTGATTCCGTCGCCGACCATTCCGACGGACTGACCCTGGGCCTGAACTTCCCGCACCTTGTCCGCTTTGTCATGGGGCAATACGCGAGCGAAAACCTGATCGATCCCGACCTGATGGGCCACCGCGTCCGCGGTGCGTTGGTTGTCGCCCGTCAGCATCACCACTCTCAGACCGTCCATACGCATCCTCGCGACCGCTTCGAACGATTCAGGCTTGACGCTGTCGGCCACGCTGATGACGCCGGCCTCGCGACCGTCGATGGCCACGAACATCGCCGTACGGCCTAGGGACGCCAGCCCATCCGCTTGTTCGGTCATGCTCTGGGCCACGCCGTGGTGATCCAGAAGTTCACCCGTGCCCACGAGAACCCGACGACCGTCGACGGTCGCTTCCACGCCGCGACCCGTGACGGTTTGGAACCAGGTCGGATCATGAAGCGCCAGCCCTCTCTCGCGTGCTCCGCGAACGATCGCCGCGGCGATCGGATGCTCGCTGTTCAACTCCGCCGACGCAGCAAGCCTCAGGAGTTCGGTCTCGCCGAATCCCGCCGCGGGAAGCAAGTCTGTCAGGGAAGGGTGTCCCCGGGTAATCGTGCCGGTCTTGTCCAACATGATGGTCGTCAGTTGACCGGTGCTCTCGAGCGCGGCCCCGCTGCGAATCAGGATTCCGTGTTGTGCGCCTAGGCCGGTGCCGACCATGATCGCCGTCGGGGTGGCGAGCCCCAGCGCACACGGGCACGCGATGATGAGCACCGAAACGCTGGTGATCAGCGACATGCTCAGACGGGTTTCCGGGGGCGACACGAACCACCACACGGCGAAGGTAGCCAGCGCAATGGCGATCACGATCGGAACGAACACGCCGCTGATCCTGTCGGCGAGGCGTGAGATCGGGGCCTTGCTCCCCTGCGCTTCCTGCACCAGGCGCACAATCTGTCGCAGAGCAGTCTCTTCGCCTACTTTGGTCGCGAAGACCCTAAGCGCGCCCGTGGTGTTGATGGTCGCGCTGTAGACGTTTGCGCCCGCCGTCTTTGACACAGGCATGCTCTCCCCGGTGAGCATCGACTCATCGACCGCTGATTGCCCGCTCTCCACCCGACCATCCACAGGTATCTTCTCGCCCGGTCGGATCACCACCAGATCGCCGATTTTCACTGTTTCAATCGGGACATTCTGCTCGCCGTCGGCGCGAATCACCCGAGCGGTTTTGGGTTGAAGTCCGATGAGTTTACCGATGGCGGCGGAGGTCTGTCCCGTGGCTCGGGATTCCAGATAGCGGCCCAGAAGGATCAGCACGATGATCGTCGCCGAGGCCTCGTAGTACACCGGGACCATGCCGATGGTGTTCGCGTTGTGCCCGTGCATGGAATCCGTCACCAGGCCGGCCACAAGTTGGGGCCAACCCGTCGCAACGACGGAGTAGACGTACGCCCCGCCCGTACCCAGAGCAATCAGCGTGTCCATGTTGGCGCTGCCGTGAAGGAATCCCCTCCACGCCGCCCGGAAGAACCCGCGTCCGCACCAGAACAGCACCGGAGTCGCAAGCGCCAGTTGCACCCAGTTCATCCACGGTTGGTTCAGCGCCCGGATTTGCCCATGCGACATGGCGATGACCAGGAGGGGCAGCGTAAGTACCGATCCCAGGATGAGGTTGCGTGTCACTTCGCGAGTGTGTTTCGTCTCCGGCTGTCGAGACGGGCCATTCGAACCGTCATGGTCAGCGACGGTGGCGGACTCTGTCCCGGGACGAATCTGCGGTTGTGTCGGCAGTGACGCCTTGTATCCGAGCGATTCGACAGCCGTGACGAACTTCGACGGCGCGGTGATTGCGGGGTCAAAGAGCACTGTGGCAACCTTGGTCGCGAAATTCACGCTCGCGGACGCGACGCCCTTTTGCTTACCGAGTTTCTTCTCGATGCGAGCGGCGCACGACGCGCACGTCATTCCTTCGATCGCAAGGTCACACCGCTCAAACGAATCGCTCGGGGCATGATCCGCGGCGGCCGTGGTGGGCGGGTGTTTGAGCGTGCTCATCGGGTGGCCTTTAGAACCTCTAGACGTTCGGGACACGGCAGTGGCAAATCGACAAATGCCATGGGAACCGCGGCGTGTCATCACCTGGACAACTTCGTGCTCAAATCAAGGATCTCTTCGATCATCTGATCGCGGCCGGGTCCCAGTTCGCGCAGGGCTGCCGATGCGCAGTGCCTCAGGTGGTTGCGCATCAGGTTGCGTGCCACCGAGTTAAGCGACTCACGCACCGCCATCACTTGGGTGATAATGTCCGCGCAATAGCGATCATCCTGGACCATCGCGGCGATTCCCCGCACCTGCCCTTCGATCCGCCGAAGGTGTGTGAGATTCGATTCCTTGATCGCCGGATCGACGCCGACAGCGTGTGCCCCAGGCCCAATTCCATCCAACTCTGCCGGAGGCGATGTCTCCGCGGAGACCTTGGCGGCGCATGCGCACGCGGCTCGCCGGACGACTTGTTCGGAACTCGGGCGAACCTTTTTTCGCTTGGTGTTCATGCCAACTCTCCGTAAGTGACAAGGAATGTCCTGACTGATCCCGCGAACAACTCGCGCGTGTGCAGCGAGTTTGCTGAAACCCGCCAACTTCAACGCCGCGGGTTCACCCGTTTGGGGCAATGGGTACCACCTGAGCCGAAAAAGCCGGCCTCCTCGACCGCTTCGACCGCAAGCCGGGCGGCCTCTTCGCTTGTCGCCCCGGACGCCTTCGATCGTGGCGGATCCGACATTGACGGCTCGAACCCTGACGCCCGGAATCGTAGAGAAGGCTCGGGAAGGCGCGCCGACGCAGTGCCCGCAGGACATACCGCCAATGACGAGTGAAACGGATCCGGTAAGTGTTGTTTTGTTTTCCATGCTGTTCGTCGGGCTATATACCCCCATAGGGTATGTACGCACGAGATCGGGTGCTGGTTCGTTGTGCCGAGTTGTGCGGGGTTTGCAATCTGCTCGGGCTGCCTGCGTTGAGCGATGATGATTCCCGGGCTCGTTCGCTTCGGTTTGATCAGACTAACCCCCGAGCAGCGGCGCGCCCGTTGAGGTCTTCGCGTTGCTTGCCGCGCAATCACGATTTACGGCCCATTGACCGTGAACCGATTACTTCGAATCGCTCACAGCACTTCTGGAGTTTCAGATGGCTCACATTCCCAGCACGGTTTTGATCGCGGCACTGTCCTTGGTGATGCCTGCCGTCGCGCATCCGCCGGAAGTGCTGGGGCGTCATCAGGAAGAACCAGCATCCACCGCGAGGGGATTGCGTGACTGGACGATCCTTAAAACAGGTCGCGTGGGCCGCGGCACCTTTCTCGCATCACGGTTCAACACCGTGCTAGTTCCGCAGTCGATTTGAGGCCCAACGACGCATGAGTCGAGAATGACGGCCAGGCCCAAGCACCGGCTCGGGGCGAGTCTGCTCAGGGCGGCTCGGGCAGCAATCCGAGCGGCACTCGCACGAACCGCGGACGGTAGAGGGACGCATCGCGAAACACGCGACCAAAGTCTGCATTGACGGCGTAGGTGACCAGCAACTCACCCGGCCGCGAAAGATGCGGGTGTGCTTTGGCAGCGTACACAAACGACCCCGGCCCGCTGTCAGGAGCTTCATACACGCGGCGAGGCTCGGACCACGGTCCTTGCGGTTGTCGGGCGGTGCGGACGACGACGGCTCGGCTCAGAAATGCTTCGCTCTGAACAAGGACCAGAATGTCCCGATCGTGCTTATGAACACGGTGGACGGAGAACTCGTCTTGAGCACCCGGGAACAGTGGGGCGGCCGATTCGTGGCTCGGCGTCCATGTCGAGCCGTCGAAGAACAACCAATAAGCGGGCTCCATCAGCCCCATCTCATTGGTACGCCCGACGATGAGCGATTTGACGCCATCGCCGCCTGTCCGAACGCCGAACAAGAAGAACTCGTTCGCTCCCGCTTCGGGAACGCGAACGACCGCGACAGCATGGTTCTCGCTGGTGTGGGCGGGCTCTCCAAACTTCGGGTCCGCCGTCACCAGCGGGTTGATCCGCTGAAGGGCATGCCATCGATCGGGTGAATCGTTCGGCGAATCGATCTCCATGATCACCCCGCCGACCCGACGGAAGTTCCACGATCCGTCGGGATTGCCCGAAGGGCCGACAGCCGTGGCGAAGAGCACAAGGTGGTCCCTCTCCCCGGTGAGCCGCACGCCGTCGTTCATCCACCAGTCCCAGGTATCGCCCGCCCACCGCCCCGGAACCGGCTGTGTCCAAGGAGCCACGGCTGTAATGCCGAAGGGCTCTGGGCCCGCGAAGGTGACGGCGTTTGACGCGGGCGCTACCCCGCAGCGCGCGGTGTCATGCCAGGCGATCGCGTCCCGCAGCAACTTCGATGAGTTCCCGGCGCGACCGCCCGCGATCACCGGCCCGAAAATGGAGTCGCCAAAGAGCCACAGCGTGCGTCCGTCGCACAGATCGATAGAACGGGCAATGTCACCGCCGTTCCACCCCTCGGTGCGGCTAAACACGGCGTCCCAATCCTTGTCAACGGCGGCTCGTGGCGGCGAACACCCGGACATGAATCCCACCGCAACACACGCCGTTGTGATAGCGACGGATGGGCCGATCTCGCGATTTGAGCGACGTATTGGCACGACTGAGCATATCACCACCCTCGTGCCAATCGGCGTTTGAAGCGGCGTGTACCGCGATTGAACGGAGTGCTCTTCGACGCCATGGCAAAGCACGCCGCGGGATGCCTCCGCGCGGCGTGCTTCATCGTTTCCATCTTGACAACGGGCCGTCCCGAAGTTCATGAACCAAAGGTTCACGCCGCCTTGGGAGCGGCCGGCGTGGACCCCGAGTCGGAGATCGACGCGTGGTCGTCCCGCTTGATCGCGCCGTAACGGACGCGGCAGGCGATGAGGAAGGCGATCTCCGCCAACGCCCACATGCCCACGTACGCCTCTCCGCCGGAGCCGAATCCGTAACTGTGCAGCCCGGTGGCCATGACGTAGTTGACTCCGTAGAACGTCCAGACGATCACCACAAATCCCATGACCGAGCACGCCGCCAGACCGAAATCCTGGAGCCAACGCACATAACGGGCGTGCAGAACGGCGAAGTAGACGACGATGCTGATGAGCGCCCACGTTTCCTTCGGATCCCAGCCCCAGAAGCGGCCCCAGGAATCAGCCGCCCAGACGCCGCCAAGGATGGTGCCGGCGGTCAGGAGCAGCAGGCCGATCTGGATGCAGCGGTAGGTCTGAACGATGAGCGGGTTCGAACGCCGGGCCACAATTTCTTCGGCGCGCCGGCCTGGGAAGAGGATCTGGCGGGTCAGATAGACGTGGGAGAGCACCGAGCCCACCGCAAAGATGCCGTAACTCGCGACCACCGTCAGCACGTGCACCGTGAGCCAATAGTTGCTGCGGAGCACCGCCGGAATCGAGTTGGTGCGGTCTTCGAGCGGGACGATATTTGCGAACAGCACGGACAGGAACGAGGCGCACAACGCGGCGAAGAGGTAGTAGCCGGTGCGGTTGATCAGCTGCGCCACCAGGCCGATGGCCATCGCGACCAGACCCATCCAGAGCAGGGCCTCGAACGTGTTGCTCACCGGCGCTCGATCAAGAATGATGACCCGCAGCCCGATCCCCAGGGCGTGCTCAGCGGCCCCGGCCACCGCGGCGAGAATGGCCAACAGGACCAACGGCCTGCGCAGCACCAACCGCGAAACACCGAAAAGCGTAATGGACAATCCGTAGAGGACCGCGGTGTTGAGCCAAGGATGATGCCGGTCGTGGAAGAGCTCCAAGTTGACAGCGCGAGCCGTGCGAGCGTCCAACTTGCCGGTCGCATCGATCGCCGACCGAAGATTGCGAACAGCAGTGCCGACGTCGCCATTGGACGTGTACGCCTGACCGAGAGCCGTCAGGGCGCTACGGGCCGCTTCCGTGCCGGGGTCGCCATCGTTCAGGCCCACTCTCAGAAACGCCTTGTGCTGGTCCGATGGGATGATCGCCAGTTGCTCTCCGGCCACCAGCGCCGCGGCCTGATTGGCCGCCTGGAAGATGTCCGACGCGCGGCGCTGGTCGGCAGACGGCTTTGCCTGCGGGTCGGCTCTGCGGGCGTTGTCCTGGGCCATCAACAGTTCGTTGATGCCTTTGTTCATCGCGATCTCTGCGGGTGTGAAGAACTTGCGCTGCTCGTCGAGACCCACCAGCTTCTTGAACGGCCGGTTCTCGATCCCGATCAGCTGCTTCTGCATCATGTCCTGCCCCTTGAAAAGCAGGTCGCAGAGCAGTTCCATGTGATTGCGGCCGTCAAACGCCTGCGGGCCGCGACCGGCCGACCAATGCTCACGTCCCGTGAGCTGGACCGCCAGTCGGCGCGCGTAGGCGTCCATGGGCATCGTTCGGCCGCCTTCCTGGATTGCGACCGCACCAAGATCGGCCAACGCCGCGCTGGTGTCAGACGCCAGCGTGAGCCGGCTCGGCAGCAGGAGGAGGAGCATCAGCGATACGAGGCGCAGGACGGACAGCGGGCGAGGCATTGATTGTCTCCTTCTGACTGAACGCGATGGGGATTCCAGGGTGACCCCAACTGAGAGAACGGCTGTAGAATGTGATGAAGATGCCGACGCACAGGACCGTGCACCCGATGTAGGTCAGCGGCAGGCCGGGGTCCTTCATCACGCTGAACACTGAAACGTTTTCCCCGATGAAGCCCGATTGATACACCTTCCAAGGCGATTGGGCGTAGGGGTTGTTCATGAAGATGTGGAAATCCTGGTCGGCGTTGCCGGGGCTAGAGATGACCACATCCGATTCGTACGACATGGCCATTTCCGTTCCGGGGTAGTCGAGCTTGCGGAAATCCGCGAGTTTGACCGAGAACGGCAGGGGGAATGTCCGGGGACCGTAGCTGATGAGCGTGTCGGCGGAGCCGGGCAACTGCTCGGAACCCTTCCACGGGATCACCAGCGTGTCCGACTGGCCGGCGGTCTTGATGACCATCGCGGGCCGGCGTTCGGTCGCCGCGGGAGCTTGGACGTACTTGGTGGTGGCCTGGGTGCGGGTGAAATGCTGCTTGAACGTCAGTTTGTTGGTTCCCAGACTGAATGAAGCGGGCAACTGTCCGAGCGGACCGATGACTCTTGCCGCGCCATTGCGCGGGATGTAGCCGAGCATGGGGGCATCGCCCGGGCCGTAGACCAACACCGTCTCCTCCTTGGCGGAGGTCGGCGAAGGCGTGGCGCTCAGCTTGGCGGAGGAGGTGGCCGAGCCCTCGATCGTCTTGGCGATCACCATGTCCGGGAAGTTCATGAACGCCACGTGCCGTTCGAGCGTGCCTTTGCCGTCCGAAATGGTGACATCGATCGCCGGATTATCTGATGTAGAGTCCCCTTCAGCCAAACCGGAACCGGAAACTATCGCATGTGAGAACAACTTGGCCGCGGTGATTCTCCAACCTGGGAATGCCTCCTGACCTTCAGCGGCCAAGGGATACCGCTTGTCGCCGACGTTGAAGAAATACCCGCCGGGTTCGGTGCTCGGCTGGGCCGGGGGTTCCCACGTGAGTCCTTCGGTCAGCACGCGGACGGTGACGCCGCCGAGCGACGTTGCCCCGCCGCTCTTGGCTTCCTCGCCAACCCAGGATTCCGCACCGTTGCAGATCATGTTCACCGCGCGGAACGGCCGCGGCCCGCCATCGGTCACAACCTGTTCCTCCGCCGTGTTCGCCCAGTGCTCAACAACTTCGATCTGGACAGCGCCCAGATTGAGCCGGGCCGGCCCCGTCGGGGCTGGCACAGAAGCCACGGGAGTTCCTTTTCCCGCTGCGAATCTGGTCAATTCGATCGCTTCCTCGTCCAACTCAATGGTGTCTCCGGCGGAGCCCTCTTCAAGAGTCAGGTGGCCCTCAATGCGCCCGTGAAGCGACCAGAAGCCGCCCACGATCGTCATGACCAACCCCGCGTGAACTGTGATGAAACCCACGTGACGCTTCCGCCACGGGAATCGGACGATCACAGCGAAGATGAGGCTGACGCACACCAAACCCATCAGCGCGATAAACCACCAAGAGCCGTACACAAGCGCTCTGGACACCTTGCTGCTCTGCGTTGATTCGAGATACGTTCCCCACGCCATCGCTCCAGCGACAAAGACGAGCACGGGTACCGCGAGTTGGATGCTCCCCAAGAAGCGGATGACGCGGCCGATCGGGGTCGAGTGCCAAGGCTCAAAGTGCTTCATGGTCGGTTCCGGTTTCGATGGGACGCTACCCCCAATCGGTATCCCAGCTAGTGCAATCCGCGTGCCTGAATCCTATTCGGTCCGGAGCCCGCTCGATTGTTTTTTGTTAGGAATTTCCGGATCTTTCGGCAAGTTCGGGGAATGCGTGCCGTTGCTCTGCCCGATCGGAACTCGAATCACGAACGTGGTGCCTTTGCCCACTTCGCTCGATACGTCGATCACGCCGTCATGATCCCGGATCAGCCTCGCACTGATCGAAAGGCCCAAGCCCGTTCCGCGGCCGATCGGCTTGGTGGTGAAAAAGGGCTCGAAGATCCGGTCGATGTCCCCGGGCGCGATGCCCGAGCCGTTGTCCGAAATCTCAATGACGCACCGGTCGCTCTCGTGCCGTGTCTTGATCCCAATTCTCGGCGAGGCCGCCTGTGACGTCGCGTCGATCGCGTTGACGATGAGGTTCGCCAGGACCTGCTCCATGGCGTGCGGATTGAACCGAGCCGAGCCGGCGTCCGGGGCAAGTTCGCACTCCAGCGTGATGCCCCGCATTCGCTTGTCGAGCGAGATCATCTGGAGCGAGGAGTTGACGATGTCGTTCACGGGCAGGAGTTCGAACGATCCGGCGCCCGGATGTGCAAAGGCCGTCAGTTGCCGGATGATCCGGTGTATTCGCTGGATCTGCTCCCTGAACGACGCGATGGCATCGGGACGGGGTGTTTCGGGTTTGCGCTGCATGAGTTGCAGCACGCTGTCCATGTTGGAGAGCGGATTGTTGATCTCGTGCGCGATGCCAGACGCGAGTTGGCCGACAGCGGCCATCTTCTCGATCTGAATGAGCGATTTCTGTTGGACCCGCAGACGCCGCGAGAGCGCCTTGAGCCGCTCGAGTTGTCTCACGCGGGATCGTTCGCGTCGGTACAACGCGTGCGTGATGCTCTCGGTCAGCAGCACCGCTGCGATGGTCGTGAAGCACCAAGAACCTGCGAGCAGCCAATCCCGCCGATCCAGCGGCCCTTGTCCGGACAAGGCCAGTGCCAGCGCCAAGGCCCCGATGGCGAAAGCAGCCGCGGCGAGCGCGCGGTTGCGGGGCTGGAGCAGGCTCGCGAAGATCATGTGCAGCACGAGGAACTGGAGGGCCGGGCTGTGCAGACCGCCCGTCCAGGTGGCGATGAGCGTGATGCAGGCCAGGTCAAAGTAAATCTCGATCGAGGCCAGGGTGACCAGCCGCCCGAAGCGGTCGCTCTGGGAAAGCGCTTCGCGCAACACCCGGCGCACCGCTGCGTTGAACACAAGGATCCCCGCGCCAAGCATCGCGATCCCGTCGGACCCGCGGCCGAACCAGTGCAGCCAGCCGGATTCCAGCAGGCCCACCGCAAGGATGCCCCCTCCGGCGACCCATCGCAGTTGGCCCAGCCGCAGCAGTGCGCGGTGGAGCAAGCGGCTTCGGTGCTGATCAGGAAGGGGCTTCATGGCGATTTCGCGGGCTGTTGCGGCGGCTCTGACTCGACGGATCGCTCGAGATCGATCATTTTCTGCCCGGGAAGATAATCGGTCAGAACGACGCGCCTGATCTGCTTGAGTGACGAGACGATTCCCGTCATTCGCGTCAGCGAGCCGCGTATTTCACGGAGGTGGGAGGCCAACGCCGGGTTGCCGCCCGCCTGCCGGTCGAGCAGTCCCAGTTGCAGTTCTATGATCGACATCGCGTTGTTCAATCCGTGGTTCAGGGTGACCGCCAGTTGGCGCAGGGTCTCGGCCTTCCGCTCCTCGCTGGATTGGAGCTGACTTGCCAGATGGTTATATGCACGAGCGAGCTCACCGAACTCGTCCTGCTGGTCGACGTTGACGCGGTGATCGAAGTGCTCCGCGGCCAACAAACGGCTGCCCTCCACCAGTTGCGACACCGGACGGAGCACCATCTGCGCCGTGTGCAGGAGCACGAGAATCGCAACATTCATGATGAGCGTCGCGGCCACCGTCAGTCCCAGAACCAGACCCCGGAAGTACCGACCCACTTGCACCTGCTCGGCGGCGACGTGCCCGCGGAGCAGCCGGCCCAGGTCCTGGAGCGCCGCGTGCATGCCAGCCACGTCCGACGGAGTAGGTTGCGATCCTACGAGCTTGTGCGCCAGCGCACGCGCGTGAACCAGCGCTGATCCCGCGGGCGAAGCGGGGTCGGACGCGGCGTGGTGCGCCGCGAGCCGGTCCAGCGTCTTTTCCAGCGAAATCGTCATCGTTTCCACGGCGCCCCGGTCATCGGCGCTGGCCGTCCCCGAGGCGAGCGTGTGTTCGATGGCGACCGCCGCCGCGGTCGCGTCCAGCGTTCCGTCGATCAGCACCGCCGCGTCCGCGTTCGCCGCGTCGATATCAGCGAGCACATCCTGGAGCATCCACACGGCCGCGAACGCACCGATGACGAATGCGCAGATGAGTATTCCGATGCGGCTGAGAAGTCTGCGGCGAAGCATGTCGATCGCTCCGGGGCGGAGATGCGGAGCACGGGCGACCCCGCTGAGCTCTGCCCGGTTGGTGCTGGCGCGCGTGGTTCAGTTCGGCGCGGGGTTCTCCACCCGGTCGCGTTCCTCCAGATCCTTGGGGATCTGAAGTTCCTCCATCTTGCGGTAAAGGCTGGAAACTCCGATGCCCAGGTGGGCGGCCGTCTCGTTCTTGTCGTAGCGGTGGCGGCGAAGGCTGGTGACGATGTGCAGTCGCTCGAACTGGGTCACCGCGATCCGCAGATCCTCGCCCGAATCCTCCACCGACGGATCGACGGTGAACGGCAGGTCGGCGATGTCGATCTCGCGGTCCTCGGCGAAGATGACGGCACGTTCGATCACGTTCTCGAGCTCGCGAACGTTGCCCCGCCATTCGTGGCTGATGAGCGCCCGCATCGCCGCGTTGGTGAGCCCCTTGACGCGCTTGTTCATCTCCCGCGTGTACTTTTCGAGGAAGTGGTGCACCAGCATGGGGATGTCCGTCCGGCGTTGCCGCAGCGGCGGCAGCATCAGCCGCACCACATCAAGGCGGTACAGCAGATCCTCGCGGAACTTGCCCTCGGCGCAAAGGGCCCGCAGATCCTGGTTCGACGCCGCGACGATGCGAAGG
>JBGAMO010000042.1:0-30001 GCA_044222845.1 Phycisphaerales bacterium | reverse complement strand
GGTGGTGGGGGCCGCGGGAGTGACTGGCGTATCCACGACGAGCGTGTACGAGTCGCCGATGGGCGAGACGTTGTTCCAGTCCGCCAGGCGCGCGTAGATCTTGAGGGGCCGGCCGATGGGGACCGAGGTGGCCAGGTGCTGCTCGACGGGCGTGGGCGGGTAGGCGAAAGTCGGGTTGGGGCGTTTCACGCTGATGAACGCCGAATGGAAACCGTGCCCTTCCAGAACGCGGTCGAGCAGGATGGTCCAGCCCGGGGAGTTGGGCGATGCGACGACCTGCGTGAGGCCGTCGGCGGTCTCGACGCGCAGGGGCGGGCCGTCGTACGGGGCGGTCACCACATCGGGTGGAGGCGAACCGTTCGCACAGCCGATGATTGAGAAAGCGCCCGAGGCGAGAAGGACCAACGTCCCCGCCGCGCGGGTGAGACCACGAGTATGCTTCAGTGTCGGCATCGGGTCAATCTTTGCCCTCTCGCGCCACGGACGGCGACCCGGGGGAAGAAAGAGTTGCCCGGCCCGCGTCGCGGCGGCCCCTTGGGCCTTCAACGACCAGGGCGGCCGGCAGGCCAAAGGAGTGGCCCCCATGAGCAACGCACCGCACACCGCTCGCCGCAACCGTTCCGACCGACGTTCCACCCTGCGAAACCAGACTGTTTCGATCGCCTGCCTCGCGGGCGTGCTTGTCGGCGCGCTGGGGCTGGCCTCGTGCGAGACCGTCAATGACACCGTGAACTACGCGGTGGACGGGCTCACCACGCCCTCCACGCCGGTCCGCAAGGAAACGGACGCGTACCGCAAGGAGCCGGAAATCCGCGTGCGGGTGCAGAAGGCGGCCCACGATTCCACCGTGGCGGGGCCGGTCCGCTTTGTCGCGCGGCCCGCGCCGGGGGCGCGCACCAGCCGCCGGGCCGCGGCGATGCCCGGGCCGCTCAAGGTCTCCAGCGGCGACAAGGGCGTGAGCGTGGTGGACAGCGCCGGCGCGGTGCATGACTTCGGCTTCGGGGCGGACGTTGAGATCCTCGTGAGCGACGGCACACCCGACGGTGCCAGCGAGGCCCCCAGCGAATCGATCATGCTCGACGGCAAGGCCTACCCGGGCTATGTCACGATCCACCCCAAGTGGAGCGAGGACGCCAAATCGTTCGACGTGTGCATCTCGATGCCGGTGGAGGCCTACCTGCCGGGCGTGCTCTCCAAGGAGTTGTACAAAGATTGGCCCCGCCAGACGTTCGAGGCCCAGGCCGTGGCGGCGCGCACGTACGCGCTGTTCGAGCGTCAGCGTGCCCGGTCGGAGGGCAAGCCCAGCGACGTGGAGGACACCACCGCCGACCAGGTGTTTGGCGGCACATCGAACCTGACGGTGGCGGTGGAGGCCGTCCGCGCGACGCGCGGGCTGGTGCTCACCGACAACGGAAAACTGATCCGCGCGTACTTCTCCAGCCAGTGCGGCGGACGGCCGGCCTCGGCCGAGGAGGCGTGGCCGGTGAAGCGCGGGCAGGACTTCAACAAGGCCGGGCCGCTGCAGGCCAAGCAGCGGCAGATCTACTGCCAGCGCTCGCCGCTGTACCGCTGGACGACCACCCGCACCGCCGACGACCTGAACAAGCGCCTGCGTGCCTGGGGCCGGGGCAAGAACAACGAACTGGCGAGCTTCTCGCGCCTGCGGGGCGTTGAAGTGAAGGACCGCAACGCCGCGGGGCGTCCGGACGGGTACATCCTGCGGGACGAGAACGGACGCGAGTACCGCGTGACGGCGGAGGAACTGCGCGAGGCGTGCAACTGGCCGGTGCCGGGGCTGGCGCCGATCACGCGCGAGAACCGGCTCAACAGCGGCGACGTGGAGGTGACGGTGTTCGCGAACGAGGTGCGGTTCGCGGGCCGCGGGTTCGGTCATGGAGTGGGGCTGTGCCAGTGGTGCGCCAAGGGCATGGCGGAGACGGGCATGGACTGGCGCTCGATGGTGGAGCAGTTTTATCCGGGGGCGGAGGTTCGGCGGTTGTACTGAGGTGAGTCAGGAATCGAGATTCGCGGAACACGAAGAGAACAATCGCCCGCAGGGACGCCGACGCAACAGCATCGGCGCGCGTCGCGGGGGCCGGGGGGTAGCGACCACGCTCGAGCACACTCTCGGAAGTTCATCGCGGCCATTCACGGCTGGTATGAGGCAGCTGCCGCGTCAGGGGTTGGGGAGTCGACTCCCATTGAAGCGGGCTGGCCGTGCTCGGCGGGGTGGAGGAACTTGCCCTTGTGGCGGGGGGATTTGGTTTGCTCCACCTGGAGAGGATGAGCGCGGGCGTACGCGTCGTTGCGGACGGCGGTCACTTGCCAAGAGACCTCAAGGTTGGCCGGGACGGTCTTGATGACGAAACGTCCGTCCTTGACCTTCGAGGCGATGCGGGCGAAATGGACATCCGGGGCGTGCTCATCGGTGACCGTCAACTGGTAGCGGGGGCTGGTGTTGAGCGACTCGAACCAGGCGGGGAGTGTGACGGTGGCGAAACCCTGATCGTCGGTCACGGCGACGCCGCTGTAGATATTGAGATACTCGTCGCTCTCGATGGTGGAGTGGACGAGGAGCTTGTTGGCGGGGTCCTGCGGATGGTCGATCGTGAAGTTCTTGACGGTGGCCGTGAAGGTTCCGTTGACCTGGAGCCGGTTGGCGCCGGGATCGGTGATGCCGATGCCGACCAATCCGTTGGGTTGGAAGGACATGACCGAGCCGCCGGCGACTCCTGCGGTGGCGCCGTTGCGGATGAGGAGGCACCCGGCGCCCTCACCGTTTCCCGAACCGGTGGAGATGAGTTTCCAGAACACGCCGCCGGTGGAGGTGTTGACGAGATTGAACCATGTGCCGCCGGTGGCCGAACTAGTGAAGGACGAAATGAGGCTGGTGCTGGTCGCGACGTGGAGGGGGAAGGAGGGCGAGGATTGACCGATGCCCACGTTGCCCGCGAAGGAGTTGGTGAAGTTGCCGAATGCGTTGGAAGCGTTGCGGAGAGCGACGTTGGAAGACAGGCGAGCGTCGGCGAGTGCGCCGGTGAGGTTCGCGGCGTCGGAGTAGAAGGACGCGGGTTGACCGTTCAGCGTGGCGGCGTTGACGTTGATGAGACCGCCGCCGTCTACGCCGCTGAGGCGTGCGGATGGAAGCGTTCCCGTGAGGTTCGCGGCGTTGGTATAGAAAGACGACGCCTGCCCGTTCAGCGTGGCGGCGTTCACGTTGGTGAGGCCGCCGCCGTTCACGCCGGAGAGTCTACCGGCGGGCAACGTACCGGAGGTGAGGTTCGACGCGTTGGTGTAGAAAGACGCTGGCTGACCGCTGAGCGTGGCCGCGTTGATGTTGGTGAGGCCCGAGCCGTTCACGCCGGTGAGAGCGGCGGCGGGGAGAACGCCGGTGAGATTCGCGGCGTCGAGGAAGTACGAGCCGGGGTGGCCGTTGAGGAGGGCCGCGTTCACGTCGGTGAGGCCGGATCCGCTGACGCCCGTGAGGGACGCGGCGGCGAGCGTGCCGGTGAGGTTGGCGGCGGAAAGATTGGTGAGGAACTTGCCATCGCCCGCGAAGGCGGACGCGGCGACGACTCCGCTGGAAGCGGGCGCGCCGACGATCGCCAGCGAGTGATTGCCTCCGCCGGTGACTGAACGGAACGTGGCGCCGACGGGGGGAGCGGGGACATCGCACTGACCTTCGGTGGAACTTCCCCAGGCGTACGCGGCGCCGGCGTTGGTGACGCCGAGGCTGTGATAGATGCCCGCGCCGATGCTGACGAACACCTGGCCCGGCGGCAGCGTGGGGGGGGTGAGTTGGTTCTGCGCTGCGCGGCCGGAACCGATGACCGCGCCCGCGCTGGTGAGCAGCAGGGAGTGATTGCCGCCCGCGGCGATCGCGACGATGATCTGGCCCGAGGGCGGCTGTGGCAGGTCGCGCTCGCCGTAGAGGTTGGAACCCCACGCGACGACGTGACCCTGGTTGGTGAGCGCAATCGTGTGGCTGATGCCGGCGGAGACGGCCGTGTAGAACTCGCCCGGAGGCGGCGGAGGAACCTGGAGTTGCTGGACGGTGTCGTTGCCCCAGCAGATGACCTCACCGTTGTCGAGCAGGACGGCGCTGTGGTACGCGCCGGCGGAGATCTGCAGGATGGCGCGGCCGGGGGGCAGCGGGGGCAGGTCGAGCTGGCCGAAGGAGTTGTTGCCCCAGGCGAGCAGTTCGCCCGCGCTGGTGAGCGCCACGGTGTGGTACGCGCCGGTCGAGGCGAGCAAGAAGAACTGACCGGGCGGGAGCGGGGGAACATCGTTCTGGCCGAACGTGTTGTCGCCCCAGGTGATGAGTTTTCCTCCGCTCGTGAGAGCCGCGGCGCTGTTGTTGCCGAACCCGGTGGCGATGGAGGTGTAATACTCGCCGGGCGGCGGAGAAGGGATGTTGACTTGGCCTTCATCGTTTCGCCCCCAGCCGATGATCCGGTTGGGGCCCGCGACGGACCAGATGCCCAGAGTGTCGTTCACATCTGAGTCAAAGCGGGATCGACCGACGGTGCCGGGGGCGATGTTCTCTCCGGAGAGGTTGGTCAGACCGCTGCCGTTGCCCGCGAAACTGTTGACGGGGTTGGTGAGTGTGACCTGGCCGGTAAAGACCTGGTTGGCATCGAGCCTCGCGACAGAAGCGGGGAGGGCCGAAAGCGGCAGGGTTCCCGTGAGGTTGCCAGCGTTGCGATAGAAGGTTGATGGCTGACCGTTCAGTGTGCCGGCGTTGGCCGCGGCGAGCGAGAACAGGGCGTTGGGGGCGGCGGATACGGGCTGGCGTGGAGCCAGCGGGGTGAGGCCTGAGGGATCGGAACAGTCAGTGCCGGTATCGGGACGGACCGAGACTTCGAGGAACGCCTGAGCACCGGAAAACGCAGGGCCGAAGTCGAGTTGCACGGTGAAGCGACCGTTGATGACGGTCGTGTTGTCCGCGCAGAGACTGGGTCCGATCGGTGAAGAGCCCGCCGCGGCGTCAAAGAGTTGGAAGCTCAGGTCGTAGACACCGTTGACCGGGAAGTCTCCCTCCTGAAGTTCATGACGGTAAGAGCGGTGGGGAAAGCGGTACCGGCTGGGCGTGCGTGGGCACGCAGGCAAGGTGGCTCGCTGCGATCAAAGCGGCAATCACGTGATGATTTCGCATGGTTCAGTTTCTCGATCTAGATGACCAACTTTCCGGATGAACGGCCCCGTAGATTCACGCTAACAGATAGCATACACCACTTCAAACAAGCGGTTTAGAAGAATTCCATTGAAAGCCAATACTCGTCTGAAATTGGTCCCATAAACAAACATCTGTCGCCATGAAGTGCGGCGCCGCGCCGCTCAGCATCATAAAACGCGCAGCGGCGGCTTGTTGGTGCCGCCGGATCGTGCCAGCAAGGTGGCCAGACTTGGGCGGCGACGTCTGTGTATTGAATCAAACGGACTGCATACCTCCGCAAGGCGGGCTCGAAGCGCTACAACCACTCGCGACTCGCACGACCTTGTGAAGTGCGTTCGATTTGGTCTTGCGGAGGATGTCGTGTTACGCGCGGTGTGTGGGCACTGACCCCGCGGAAATGTCCGTTAAGACGTCGCCGGTACTTGCGACAACGCTGGAGGCCCCGCGAGAGAACGACCTTGACGACGGCGAGTCGCCGAACCATAGGCACCAGGGCGGGAAGATCCGGATTGATACGGAAGGTCGGAGTTGACGGTGCACGCGGCAGCAACGGCGTCTTGCGTCCCGTTGGAGCGGCTCTGATCGGCCGCGAAGTTCCCTACACTCCGCCCCCATGACCGCGACCAAGCCCGTTGTCTCGACCCAGTCCGCACCGGCGAGTTCCACCGCTGGAGCCGCACGCTCATCCCCACCACCCGCGAGGCGCCCAACGACGCCGAGGTGCCCAGCCACGTGCTGCTGCACCGGGCGGGGTTCATCCGGCAGGTGGGTGCGGGCATCTACGACTATCTGCCGCTGGCGTGGCGGGTGATCGGGCGGATCTCGGCGATCGTGCGCGAGGAGATGAACGCCGCGGGCGCGAGCGAGATGCTGATGCCCGCGCTGGAGACCCTTCGAACATTCGCGCCAGACCGGCCGCGACGAGGCGTACGGCGACAACCTGTTCCGGCTCAAGGACCGGCGCGGCCGCATGAACGCACTGGCCCCGACGCACGAGGAAGTCATCACGCAACTGATGATCGGGGCGCTGACGAGCTACAAGCAGTTGCCGCTGAACCTGTACCAGATCCAGACCAAGTTCCGCGACGAGGCGCGGCCGCGGGCGGGCCTGCTGCGCTGCCGCGAGTTCCTGATGAAGGACGCGTACTCGTTCCACGTGGCGGTGGAGGGGCCCGGGGGCCTCAACGAGACGTACGACGCGATGTACCCGGGCGTACACCAACATGCTTCGCGGTGCAGGCTGGGCTTCCGGCGCGTGCGGAGCGGACCCATCGGCAGCTCGGCAGGCCACGAGTTCATGGTGAACTGCGCTGGCGGCAGGGACACGGTGCTCAAGTGCCCGGCCTCCGGTTACGCGGCGAACGTCGAGAGTGCGAGATCGGCGCGCGGGCTCACGACCTGGCGGCGGCGCTAGGGCGGTGCCGGGGTGCACACGCCCAACTGTGCCCGGCATCGAGGTCGGCAGACCGCCATGGGCGTCAAGCCCAGGCATGCTCGAACTGGTCTTCAAGGTGACCGGCGAGGGCCGGTCAAGTGGGTAGCAGCCGCGATGCGCGCGATACGGCGAACGAGGAGCAAGGTCAAGATCATGACGGGTGCTCGGTGGTCATAGCTGCTCGAGGCCGAGGCTCGCCTGGTGCTTCGCGATCCGGGTATGTCTCGCCCTGCACGGTGAACACCGTGCCGGGGTGATGCTGCTCATCGACGCCGACGCGGCGCAGACGCGCTCTGGGCCACCAGGGCCGACGAGGATCACTACGTCAAACTGCCCCAGCTGGCGGCGCGACGTGGGCGCGACGCTCGATGACGGCGGGAAGGTGAAGGTCGGGGACCTGCTGACGCCATGGCGAGGGGACCCCAACCACGCGCGGCCCCGGGGCCACGCGTGAAGATACGGGCCGCGGCATCGAGGTGGGGCACATCTTCAAGCTGGGCACGAAGTACTCCGAGGCGATGGGCCTGCAGGTGCTCAGCCCGCAGCAGCAGAAACAGACGGTGATCATGGGGTGCTACGGCATCGGCGTGAGCCGGACGATGGCGGCGTGCGTGGAATGGCCGGCGACAGCATCATCTGGCCCGCGAGCCCTCGCGCTGCGGCCGTGCTGATCACGCTCATGAAGCTCGAGGACGCCAAGCACGCCGAGGTGGCCGAGGGGCTGGCCCGCCAGCTCAACGGCGCGGGCGTGGACGTGCTGCTGGACGATCGCGAGGAGCGGGCGGGCGTCAAGTTCAAGGACGCCGACCTGGTGGGCCTGCCCATCCGGCTGACCATCGGTGACAAGGCCCTGGAGCAGGGCGGCGTTGAGTTCAAGACGCGGCGCGACACGGGCAAGGGCGAGGTCGTGCGGCTGGACGTGGCGGTGGAGCGGGTGCTGGCGGCGCTGAACGCCAAGGCGTTGCGTAGGCCTCTAAGGACAACGCAAGCCGCGTGACCGCTCGCGCGGAGTGTGCGTCTTGAGTCTTGCGGTAGGTTCAGCACCCTATCTCCCAGTGTTCGAAGAACACGCTGACATCGGATCCGTCAATACCCCCGTCGGCGTTGACGTCCGCCGCGGCGTTCCCTGCACCCCAATCGTCAAAGAACGCGCCGATGTCGGCGCCGTCGGTGCCGCCATCACAGTTGTACTCGCCGATACAGATGATGAGCTGCGCGGAGCTACTCTCTACGCTCCCGCAACTGTTGGTGACGATGCAATCGAACGAGCCGACGCTCGAGGGCAGTAGGTTGGTCAGCGAAAGCGTCGCGGTCGCGGCGGAGGGATTTGCGTCCGGGCCGTTGACGGGGATCGGAACGCCGTTGGCACGCCATACATATGTGAACGGGCCGGTGCCCAAAGCGGTTGTGGTGAACGAGGCGTCGCCGGCGGCACAAGCGGTGACATCCGAGGGTTGGGTCGCGATCGCAGGGCAGATCACCATCGAGATGGGGAGCAACTCGTACCCGGAATCGAACGGCGGGGTGGTGTCGAACTGAGAGAATATTCCGGTCAACTGGACTCGCCGGCCGGTCGGGATGTTGCCGTACGCCGCGTTGAACTGTGCGGCGATGGCGGTGGTCTGGATACGGGCGCGGACGCCGCCGTTGAGATAGTCGGTGGCGCCGACGAATGGTCCGGACTGTGAGAAGACAAAGTCATTGAGGCGAACCAGTCGGCTCTCCAGCGCCTCGGCTGTGGGAGACTGTGCGGCAAAGTCCGCGGCAACAACCTGGGTCAGCGCGGGGTCTTCGTGCCGGAATGCGCCGAACCAGTTCTGGTAACTTCGGTCAACGGGCGACACTTCGAATAGACCGTTAAACATGTTGCTGCGAACTTCGAGATAACTGAAGACGTTGTTGACGCCGTTGGGCCGGGCGATGTCGGAGAGAATGTACGTCATTCTCGCGCCGAATGGGTCGTAGAGCGCCAGGGCGCCGGTGGAATCCTCAAGATGCACCTGTATGGAAGAGGGGCTCTCGGTCATGTCCGTGGTCGAGACCACGCGGACATCGGTGAGGTATGTGAGGGTGCCCACGGGTGCCGCCTTGACGCAGGCGATGGTGTGCAGCACGGAGAGATCGGCGGGGATCGTGTTCACGCCGGCGCATCCGTTGGAAACGATGCATGCGTACGGCCCCAGGGCGGCATCTGAAGAATCGGCTTCCTGGACATTGAGGATTCGCAGCGTCGGCGTGGTAGCACCGGTGATGCGGCCGGCCACATCACTCAGCAGCGTGCCGCCGCGGATCCACTGGTACGAGAGCGGTTCGGCTGAGTCGGCCACGACATTGAATGTCGCGGCGCCCGCGATGCACACAGCGACGGGTGATGGCTGCGCAGTGATCGACGGGCCGCAGCAGCCGATGGTGAGCGTGGCGGCGGAGCTGCGTCGGCTGCTGCAGTTATTCGACGCCCAGCAGGTGTATGCGCCCGCGCTCTGCGGGGTGACCGGCGAAATCGAAAGCGCGCGGCCGGTTGCGCCGGGGATGTCGACGCCGTCGTGCTGCCATTGATACGAGAGGGGCAGGGCCCCGGTGGCGGAGACGGAGAACGTCGCGGTTGCTCCGACGCACGCGGTGACGTCAACGGGATTAAAGCGGATCGCGGCGTGTTCTTCGACTGAGAAGTACTGCTGGGAATCGTCGGAACCAGCACAGTTGGAGACGATGCATCGATAGTTTCCGTTGTCCGACAGGCGGGTGCTGTTGACGCGGAGTTGGCCGGTAGTAGCGCCGGAATAGTGTCCATCGTTTGTGAGCACGACATTGTCCTTGCGCCATTCGTACCTGAACGGGGGCGTGGAGTTCGGGTCGACGTTGACCGTCCAACTCGCCGTGGTGTCCTCGGTGCACGCGTATCCGGCGAACGAGGTCGACAGGATCCGCGGCGGAGATACTGGCGGCGCGAAGATCTGAACGATTTCCTGCTGGGAAATGGCGCGCGAATACAGGCGCAGGTCATCGATCAGCCCGATAAACGGATACCCGGGCCTCGCCCCTATTCCCCACGCCGCGGCGTTGGGCAGAGACGGGTTCGGGTCGGTGGCGGTGTCGATGAGCGTGCCGTTAAAGTACGCGCGGTACGTGTTGCCCTGGCGAACGACCGCCATGTGCGTCCACTGATTGCGAACGACTGAATAGCCACCCGACGGACCGCAGGCGTACCCAAGACAGTGCGCTTCGCCGCTTGGGCTTCTGTAGTTGAAGCCGACGGTGGCATCGGTATTGACGAATATCTGAAAGAAGTTGGTGGTATCCTGACCCGGATCGCTCGAACCAGCCCAGATGATCGCGCCGTGCGCGGAGCAGGGCGACTTGAACCAGAATGAGGTCGTGAAGTCGCCGGGAGCGGTGATCGGGTGTGCGGAGTTAAACCACACGGCACGGTTACCGCCGGCGGCGTCGTTGAGTTGGAGCGAGACGGCACTGGTGGCGCAGAGGGCAGCGTAGTTGACATCCGCGGAGTAGATCGGGCCGCCGGTCGCAGTGCCGTTGATGCCGAAGGGGCTGCTGTCGAACACCGTGGTCGCGACCTGACCGGGCGTACCGGATTCGAACTGGTACGAACCAACGAGTCCTTGCTGTGCCCCCGCGTACGGCAGCACCGCGGCGAGCGCGACCAACCCCGCGGAGGATTGACGACAGAAAGCCGTCCATCCGCACCAACGGGAGATTGGTGTGCTCGCTGATGTGGATTGGGTCCGCATTCTGGTTGTCAAGATGTTCATCGCTTCCGGCCTCCTGATGGGCGTGAGTGGCCCTCTCGATCTGGCACTTCCGAGCGGGCACGCCGGCACGAGGCGAGCACTCGCGGTGTGCGCAGACACGCTTCATAGCCTACACGATCTGGTCGCAGGACGCAAGGTGCGTCGGCAGAATATTCCCTCCACCGCTTGGCGGCCCGGCGGACGTCTGCCGCCGTTCGCCCGTGCGGAAGGCGACCGGGATTGGGCGAAGTTGTCTGGATTCGGGGCCGGCGCATCGACCGCGCCGAGCACTGTCTCGCTCGACTCAGTTGCAGCCACCGGCCTCCCACACGAAGAAGAAGTAATCCACATCGGAGCCGTCGACGCCGCCGTCCAGATTGACGTCGGCGGTGGGGTCGCCGATTTCCCAGGCAGCGAAGAAGGAGTCCACGTCGGCGCCGTCGATACCGCCGTCCTGGTTGAAGTCGGCGGGGCAACAGACGGCGGTGGAGAAGTCGGCGGGGTCGCTGGTGACCGAGCCGCAGAGGTTGGAGACGATGCAGCGAAGGGACGCGTTGCTTGCCGAACCATCCAGAGGAGTGACCGTCAGCGTCGCGGTGTCTACTCCGGCGGCGTTGAGCAAGGGCGTGCCGAAGTCGGTGTTGTCGCCCTCGACAAGATCGCTCCACGCGGGTGAGAACGCGGGCAGCCACTGCCACCGGTAAGCGATCGGATCATCGCTGGTGGCCTCAAGCACGAACTGAGCGGAAGCAGGATCGCACGAACCGGCGGATTGGGGCTGAGCGGTGATCTGTGGTGATGCGCCCGTCAGCGTGAGGGCCGCGGCGTCGCTGGTGGTGGTTCCGCAACCATTCGTGATATCGCAGGAATAGGCTGCGATGTCCGCCGCGTCGATCGCGGCGAGCGTGAGGGTGTCGGTGGCTGCTCCCAGGATGCCGGCGGCATCGACGAGGTTCGCCCCGTTTTTCTTCCACCGGAAGGATTCAAAGCCGGTGGAGACGACTGAGAAGATCGCGTCCTCGCCTTCGCACGCTGCGACAGCGACGGGTTGCGACGTGATGACGGGAGGCGTGGTGGTAATAGTGAGCGCGGCATTGGGTGTCAACATCGCGGAACTACAGGTGCCGGTCAATCGGCAGCGGAAGTTGCCGGCGTCGGCCGCGGAAACGCCGGTGATCGTCAGCGTGGGAGTCAACACACCCGAGTACTGGCCGCCATCCGTAAGATTGGAATTGTTCCTCTGCCACCGATAGGCCAGGCCCGAGCCGGTCGCACCTACGGAGAACGTGGTATTGCCCGACTCGCACGCCGCGTGAGCAAACGGGGACGCGGTGATCACGACGGGAGTGTTCACGGTGAGCACCGAAGTGGTGGAAGTGACGCTGTTGCAACCGTTTGAGGCAATGCACCGATAGCTACCGGCATCGCCCGCGGAGAGAGGGGAAAACTGGAGATTAGGACTGCTCGAGCCGCTGACGTTTCCCCCATCCACCATATTGGTCCAAACGTTTGGTGCTGTTAGTTTCTGCCACTGCCACCGTTGAGCGAGATTTGTGGCCACGCTGAGAGTGATACCGGTCCCCGCACACACCGTTGGGGAGAGAGGTTGTGAGAGGATTGAAGTCGGGTCGTAGGCTGTGACGGTCGCCGAGTCGCTGGTCACGCTGCCGCAGCCGTTACTCACGATGCAGCGGTAGGCGCCGCTATTGCCGAGAACGAGGGTGGAATTTGTCTCGCCAGACATATTGACCCCGTTCTTCTGCCACTGATACTTCAGATTTGAGCCGCTGGCGATCACCCTGAGGAAGGCGGAACTGCCGCTGCAGGTGTCCTGGGATACGGGCTGGGTGGTGATCACCGGGGGTGTATTGCTCACGGTCAGGGCCGCATTGCTCGAGGTGACAGAGCCGCACGGAGTGGTCACCACGCAGTTGTAGTTGGTCGCCGCGTCCCCCGCAACCAGCGCGGAAATCGTGAGAATCCGCGTGGTGGCACCGGAGATGCGCCCCCCATCACTTAGTATCGTGGATCCCTTTTTCCACTGGTAGGTGGGGTTAGAGCCGGAGACGGTGATGGCGAAGGTGGCGTTGCTGCCAGTACAACCCGCGAATGCATCAGGCTGGTTGGTGATCGCGGGCGTGTTGATCGTGAGCGCCGCCGCGCTGCTGAAAACGAAATTGCAGTTGTTGGTCACCTTGCACCTGTAACTGCCGACACTCGCCGCGGTGATGCCGGGGAGGGTGAGCGTGGCGGAAGTCGCCCCGGCGATATTTACGGTATCTTTCTGCCACTGGTACGTGAAAGGACCGCCCGTCGCGGCCACACTGAACACTGCGGTGCTGTTCAGGCACACGGGCTGGGCAACGGGCTGGGTGGTGATCACCACCAGCGGATTGATCGTCACCAGGGCGGCGTTGCTGTCCAGGGTGCCCGTGCCGCACAGGTTGGTGACGCGGCAGCGGTACATGCCCGAATCGCCTGTTTGGCCATTGCTGATGCTCAGCACGGACGTCGTGACGCCCGAATAGATGCCGCCGTTGGCGATGTTCACGCCATCTTTTTGCCACTGGAAGGTCACGGCGCCTCCGGAAGCGGCAACGCTGAGGCTTGCGGGGCTGCCGGCGCACACGGTTTGCGGCTGCGGGTGCGTGGTGATCGTGGCGGAGGGGTTGAACGTGACCGCCGCGGCGGGGCTATTGATGAAGCCACAACTGTTGGTGATGCGAGCATGATAGAAGTTTGCGATGTCCGCGTCTTGCGTATTGGTCATCGTCAACGTGCTGGTCGTGGCGGTGCTCGAGATGCTCACCACCGTGCCGTTGGCCTTCACGCCGGGCGTAATTACAGTCTGGCTGCCGTTGCGCCAATCAAAGGTCAGGTTCGAACCCGCCGCCTCAACGCTGAAGGAGATGGTGCCGCCGTTGCATGCCGATTGCCCGACGGGAGGGGTGATCACTACCGGCGATTCGACGTTCAACAAGACGGAGTCGGATGAGATCACGCCGCACGCATTGGTGATGTCGCAGCGGTAGTATCCCGCGCTCGCAGAGGAAACATTCGTGAGCGCGAGCGCGGTCGAAGTGGCGCCTGAAATTCCTGTTCCATCGACCAGGGCAATGCCGTTCCTGCGCCATTGATAGGTCGGGTTGGTACCCGCGGAGATGGCCACCGAGAAGTTCGCGTTGATCCCCGCGCAGCCCGAGACTGCAACCGGTTGAGTCGAGATCACGACCGGGGTGCTGCGCGAGAGGCTCGTGGCGTTGCTGACGATGCTCGTGCAGGTGCCGGTGATTCTGCAACTGAAGTTCGCGGTGGTGAAGTTTGCGCCGATGGCTACCAGCAGCGTGGGGGTGTTCACATTGCTGTAGGTCGAGGTTTGGTTCAGATCGACGCCGTTTCGCATCCACTGATAGGTGAGTTCGCTGCCGGTGGCGGCAACGGAAACAAAGGCTGTGCTGCCGATGCATCCCGACATCGTTGCCGGCGGTTGGGTGGTGATGGTTGGCGCATCAAACGTGGTCAGGTGAGCGGTCGCCAAGCCCCCCCCACCGAAGCCGCAACTGTTAACGACCTCGCACTTGTACCCACCGAAGTCCGCCGCGTGAATGCCTGTCAAGCGCAGCGTATTGGTGGTGGCGCCGGAAACAACCGTGCCTGTTCCGGCCTGCACGCCGTCATGGAGTTGAACGTATCCGCCCGTGGATGTAGGCCCGGACCAGAGATACCGCGGGCTGCCCGTGGCGGTAACAGCGAACACAGCATCGGAACCCGGGCACAGTTGAAGGTCTGTGGGATAAGAGACAATGCTCGATGTCGTATTGACGACCGTAAGCGTTTGAATCCTGCCATCCACTGTTCCGCACGCAGGATTGAAGCCGGGATCCGTACTTGCCTTGCAGCGATAGTCGCCCGATGCTGCCGTGCGAATGTTGACCAGTCGTATCTGGTTGGTTCCGGCGCCGGTGATGTACGAAGCGTTACCCGGTTGGTTTCCATCAATGATGGGTACGAAGTTGGCTCCGGTTTTCTTGTACCATTTGTAGTAGACCGTGGACCCGGGTGGGTACGGAGTCGCTTGTGCCCGAATGAACACCCCTGTCGGGGGCGGATACGCCTCGCAAAATGTTCCGACGGGGGAGACGACAGGATCGATCCCAAAGGACTCATCGAACTCAAGGCTCGGGGTAATCGTGACATCACATGTGTAGGCTGGGTCAATCGTGTTGCAGACCCCTGCAATCGTGCAGAAGTAGGTGCCCGTTGCACTCAACGCCGCGTTCGAAATCGTGAGTGTGCCCGTATTGGTCCCGCTGAACTGGGTCTGATTTCCCAGTGGAAACCCATCAGAAAGCCGCAAGTTGGTCGTGGGAGTGAGCACTTTGTACCACTGATAGGTAAAGTCCACACCCGTTGCAACCACAGGCCCGAGACTGACAGGGGTTCCCGGGCACGTCGACTTTGCGCGGTCGCTGGGACGAGACGTGAGCGTTGGGCCGGGGGGCTCCACCGTGATGTTCACGGTATTGGAGGTCCGAACCAATGCGCAGCTGGGCGAGTGCGTGAGAACGCAGTGATACGCCGCTTCGTTGGCCTCAGTTACGTTGTTGATGTAGAGTTCATTGCTGGTGGCGCCGTAGTAGTTGCCATCCGTGATGGCCACGCCGTTCTTGTACCATTGATACGTGTTGTTCGAGTCTGGAACCGGGCCGCTCACATTCAATGAAAAGTTTGTATTTGGGCAGATCGTCTGACTGACTTGTTGAACATAAATGGGCGAAGGCACGGCCTCAACCACGATGGTGGACGTCGCGGAGTACGTCGTGCCGCACGGCACAATGCTCGGGTGGTCGGTGTTGTAACCCTCATAAAACCTGCACCGGTAGGTGCCCGCGTATGCGGGCTGGCCCAGAGGAATACTCAGCGAGGCTTCCACGTTCTCACCCGGAGCACCGTAATCCTGCCACGAACCACTCGCGGACTGTTTCTCCCATTGCCAGGTCACGGTATTTGATTCAAGAAATCCGTGGGGCTCAGCGCCCAGAAACTCCGCTTGAAGCGTGACGATTCCCGAAGAGCCTTCGCATGACTTCTGGTAGCTCTGGGGCTGCACTTTGAAGCAGCACGCATCAGCGTAGACAATTCCGCCCGCGACGGTATTGCAGGTTTGGGCCTGAGCCGTGCAAGGCCAGAGGGCCGCCGCGGCTGTCAGCAGGGCCGATCGCACGCAGCGCCACACTCGGGTGATGCCGGCCAGTGAGAGGCCCGCGCGGGGTGTGGTGTACGCGGACTGAGGGGTGGGCGGGTGAAACATGGCGGCGATCTCCGGCGCGGGTGGTTGATCGCAGGCACGCTGTGCTGTGTTTCGGCACGGCACAACGAGCCTGCATCGCGGAAGCGGCCCAAGCCGGGTATCAACTCCCGGTCGCGGGCATTCAGACGATTGCATCCGTGCACCACCTTCAACGAAGTTCGTCACGCCCGGGCGCAAGCCATCGCGCGGAATTCCTGATGATCGCGAAGAAAAGCGATCGACCGCGCGTCCGGTAGTAAGCAAGATTTCTGCTAGAAAAGGCGCACGTTCGGCGTTTGCATGGTTGCGCGAGCTGGTGTCTTCATGGATGATGCAAGCCAACACGGAGCATGGCATGCAAATCAAGGAACGAATCCAGGGCGATCAGAACTAACTGCTGGAGTTGGCCAGGGCGGCGAAGAACATGGAGCAGCATGACCGCCTGCTGGCGGTCCACCACGCGCCGGGCGGCATGGAGACGCTTGACTTCGCCGCGGCGATCCTCCGCAGCCGCAAGTTCGTTCAGCGATGGGCCTACGCCTACCGCGACGGCGGGATCGACGCCATCGTTTTAAAACCCCGCGGCGGGCGGGCGTCCGCTCTTGGGGGCGAGGCCGCCGCGAAGCTGACCACGCGTCTGGACGCCGGCGCCAAAGCCTGGCAACGACTGACGCAGGGCGTGCTCAAGTCGGTCTGTGCTTGCGACTACACCTCGCGCGAGATTCGGCGGTGATTGGAATCAGTTGCAGCCGCCGGCCTGCCACACGGAGAAGAAGTAATCCACATCGGAGCCGTCGACGCCGCCGTCCTGATTGACGTCGGCGGTGGGGTCGCCGGTTTCCCACGCCGCGAAGAAGGAGTCCACGTCAGCGCCGTCAATACCGCCGTCCTGGTTGAAGTCGGCGGGGCAGCAGAAGGCGGTAGAGAAGTCGGCGGGGTCGCTGGTGACCGGGCCGCAGAGGTTGGAGACGATGCAGCGAAGGGACGCGTTGGCGGCGTCGCCCGCGAGGGGCGAGACCGTGAGGCCTGCGGTGGTGACTCCCGTAGCGTTGAGCACGGGGACGCCGATGTTGGAGTTGTCGCCTTCAACGAGGTTGGCCCAGCCCGCCGCGCCGGAAGGGAACCACTGCCACTGGTAGGTCATGGCGTCGGCGCTGGTCGCGGTGATGGAGAAGGTCGCGGAGGCGGGGTCGCAACTGCTCGCGGACTGCGGTTGGCCGGTGATCACGGGCAGCGTATCGGTGGAGATGGTGAGGGGCGCGGCATCGCTGGTGGAGGTGCCGCATCCGTTGGTGATAGCGCAGGAGTAGGAGGCGACGTCGCCGGGATCGACGGCGATGAGCGTGAGAGTGGCGGTGGCGGCGCCGGAGATGCCGGGTCCGTCGGCGAGGGGCGAGCCGTTCTTCTTCCAGAGGTACGTGTCGGCGCTCGTTGCAGTGACGGAGAAGGTGGCATCCGCGCCCTGGCAGATGCCGGCGGCGACGGGCTGGAGCGTGATCTGGGGCGGCGTGTCGCTGACGGCGAGGTTGGCGTAGCTGCTGAAGACCGGCGAAGGCTCGCAGACGCCGGTGACGCGGCAGCGATACCGGTCGGCGTCGGCGGCGGTGACGCCGATGATGGTGAGCGCGGGGGTCAAAGTCCCCGAGTAATGTGCGCCGTCACTGAGGAAGACGCCGTTCTTCTGCCAGCGGTAGGTGAGGCTGGTGCCGGTGGCGGTGATGCTGAGCGTGGTGTTGCCGCCGTTGCAGCCGGTCTGCGTGAGGGGCTGCACCGTCACGCTGGGCGGCGAGTTGACCGTCACCGTCGCGTTGCTGGTGTTAAGCGAGTTGCATCCGTTGCTCGCGCGGCAGCGGTAGACACCCGTTTGTGATGCGGTGATCGGGTTGAATACGAGGCCGGCGGTGGTGGTGCCGGTGATGCCGTTACCGTCAGCGATGTCGACCCCGTTCTTCTGCCACTGGAAAGTGGTTGCGTTGCTCGTGGACACAAATATGGTGGCGGATCCGGTTGATTCACACAGGGTCGTCGAGAGAGGTTGAGTGTTGATGGCGACCGGGAGGTAGACTGCGACTGCGGCGGAGTTGCTGGTGACCGAGCCGCAGGCGTTGGTGACGACACAGCGGTAGCTGCCGTTGAGATTGCCCGAAAATCCGCCGGCCGAGATGGTGAGGAGTGCGGCCCGGGATCCGGAGATCTGGCCGTCGTCGTTGAGGTTCACGCCGTCGCGTTGCCAGCGGTAGGTGAGGCCGCCGCCGGTGGCGGCAACCTGGAGGAAGCCGGTGCCGTTCTGGCAGAGGTTCAGGGGGACCGGTTGGACGGTGATGACCAGCGGGGTGTTGACGCCCAGTGCCGCGGCGCTGGAGGTGACCGAGCCGCAGGGAGAGGTGACCACGCAGGTGTAGTTGCCCGCGTCGGCCGCGACCAGTCCGGAGATCGTGAGCGTGGGGGAGGTGGCGCCCGAGACACGGCCGGAGTTGGCGAGCACCGTGGCGCCCTTCTTCCATTGGTAGGTGAGGTTGGCGCCGGACGCGGCGACAGTGATCGACGCGCTGCCGCCGGCGCAACCGTTGGTCGCGGGGGGTTGCGTCGTGATGACCGGGACGTTGATCGTCAGGTTGGCCTGGGCGCTGGTGAGGGAACCGCAGTTGTTGGTGATGACGCAGCGGTACAGACCGGCGTCGGTGCTGGTGGCGGGAGAGACGCTGAGCGTGGCGGTGGTGGCGCCGGAGATATTGCCGCCGTTGGCGAGATTGACGGTGCCCTTCTGCCATTGGTAGGTGAGCGTGCCGCCGGTGGCGGCGACGGAGAAGACGGCGGAGGAGTTCGGGCAGACGAACTGATCGCCGGGCTGGGCGGAGATCGCCACCAGCGGGTTGACGGTGACGAGCGCGGCGGTGGTGTACACCACGACGACTGAGCCGCAGTTGGACGTGACGCCGCAGCGGTACGAACCGGTGTCGCCGGCCTGAGCGTTGGTGATGGTGAGGTTGGGGGTGCTCGTTCCGGAGTACTGGCCGCCGTCGGACAGGTCCACGCTGTCCTTCTGCCACTTGTACGAGACATTCAGCCCGGTCGCGGCGGCGGAGAGAGCGACGTTGCCGCCCGCGCACAAGGTCCGCGGCGTCGGGTTGACGGTGATGGCGGGGGCCGGGTTGAACGTGATGCCGGCCGCGAGGCTGGAGGTTGTGCCGCAACTGTTGATGACGCGGGCGTGGTGGAAGTTGGCGATGTCGGCGTCCTGGGCGTTGGTGAACGTGATGGTGTTGGTGGTGGCGCCCGAGACGATGGTGCCGTTGGCCTTCACGCCGTTGGTGACCAGGTTCTGGTTGCCGTTGCGCCACTCGTAGGTGAGGTTGGGGCCCTCGGCGACGACGGTGAATGAGAAGGTGCCGCCGGTGCAGGTGGAGGTGGAGACGGGGTTGGTGATGATGTAGGGCGTGGTGACATCGAGCGGGACGGTGTCGGTGGAGATGGTGCCGCAGGCGTTGGTGATGTCGCAGCGGTAGTTGCCCGCGTCGGCCTCGGCGATGGGGCTGATCGTGAGCGTGGGTGTCGTCGAGCCGGAGATCGCCGCGCTATCCGCAAGCGCGATGCCGTTGCGTCGCCATTGGTAGGTGGGGTTGGTGCCGGTGACGGCGACGGAGAAGACGGCTTCGGTATTGGCGCAACCGGTCGTCGCGACAGGCTGACTGGTGATGATGATCGGGCTGCTGCGCGAGAGATTGGTGGCTGTGGTGGTGACGTTGCTGCAGACGCCGGTGACGCGGCAGGTGAAGTTGGCGGTGGCGAAGGACGATCCGATGTTGACCTGCAGCGTGGGGGAGTTGACGTTGACGTAGGTGCTCGACTCGGAGAGGTTGTTGCCGTTGCGGCGCCACTGGTACGAGAGGCCTTCGCCGGTGGCGTTCACGGTGAGGAACGTCGTGCCGTCGATGCAGCCCGTCATCGTGGCCGGGGGTTGGGAGACGATGGTGGGCCCGGCGAAGGTGGAGAGCGTGGCCGGAGAGAAAACTTCGGTCGCGCCGCAACTGTTGGGCGCGGCACAGGTGTACGAGCCCAGGTCCGACTGGTGAATGCCCAGGAGTTGCAGCGTGCCGGTGTGAGCGCCGACGACCGTGGTGCCGTTGGCCTGGAGGCCGTCCTGGAGCTGCGTTCCGTTGGGGCCGTACCACGCGTACGTGGGGTTCAGCGTGGCCTGCGCGGAAAAGACCGCGTCGCCGCCCACGCAGACCTTCTGGTCGTCCGGTCTGGAGATGATGTGGGGCGTGGAGTTCACGACGCTCAGGGTCAGGATGCGCCCGGTGGCGGTGCCGCACGTGGCGGAGAAGTTGGGGTCGGTGCTGGCGGTGCACCGGTAGTCGCCTGACGCCGCAGCGGTATAGTTGCGCAGGCGCAGGTTCGGGGTGCTCGCGCCGGAGATATCCGCCCAGGAGAACGCGGTCGTCGAGTTGAAGAGGTAGTCCCAGTTGTTGCCGTTGCGCTTGAACCAGCGGTAGTACACCGTGCCCTGCGTACTGCTGTCTGCGAGCGAACGGATGTAAATGCCGTCGGTGACCGGGTAGCTTTGGCAGTAGTTGTGGTCGTTGGTGCTCGGATCGATGCCGAAGTACGAGTTGTCGAACTGCAGCCCGGGGATGACGGTGAGCGAGCACTCGTACGCCCGGAGGGTGCGGCAGGTGTTGGCGACCGTGCAGAAGTACGTGCCCGCGGCGTTGCTCGAAGCGCTGGAGATGGAGAGCGTTCCGGTGGCGGTGCCCGAGAACTCGGTCTGGTTCGCCAAAGGGAACCCGTCAGAGAGTTGGATCGTCGTCGTGCCGATGGTCACGTACCACTGATACGTCACGTCCAGGCCTGTGGCGACGACAGGACCCAGGGTGATCGGGGTTCCCGGGCAGGTGGAAAACACGGACTGGTTCGGCACGTTGGTGACCACCGGCGGTCCGGGGAGCACCGTGAGATTCATGGTGTTGGAGGTGCGGGTGACGGGGCAGGTGCCGGTGCGTTGGAGCACGCAGTAGTACGCGGCCTCGTCGCTCTCGGCGACATTGTTGAAGAACAGTTGCTGGGTGTTGGAGTTGCTGATCGGTGCGCCGTTCTTGTACCACTGGTACGTCGTGACGGCGTCCGGCGCGGGGCCGCTGACGTCGAGTTCGAAGTTGGTGCCCGGGCAAATCTCCTGGCTGACTTGCTGGATGGAGATGGTGCCGGGTGCTGGGATGACGGTGATGGAGCAGGAGCTCGAGTACTTGTCGCCGCAGGGAAGAATCGTCGGGTGGTCGGTGTTGTACCCCTCGTTGAAATGGCAGCGGTAGTTGCCGGCGTAAGCAGGGTCGCCCAGGACCACGTTCATCTCGGCGTCCACACCTTCACCGGCGGGCCCGCTATCAACCCAGTCATTGCCTTGTTGACGCTGCCAGATCCAGGTCACGGTCTGGTTCTCGAGGAACCCTTGTGGTTCGGCGCCCAGAAAGCTCGCCGTGATCGTCACCTGCTCGTAGCTGCCTTGGCACCACCGGTAGCCGGACGAGGGCTGGACCTTGAAGCAACACGCGTCGACGTATACCAAACCGCCGGCGGCGGTGTTGCAGACCTGGGCCTGGGAGGTCGCGGGGATGAGCACGAGGGCCGCCGCGGCTTTCAGCAGGGCCGATCGCACGCGGCGCCACACTCGGGTGATGCCGTCCGGGGCGAGGCTCGCGCGGGGTGTGGTATACGCGGATTGAGGGGTGGACGGGCGAAACATGACGGCGATCTCCGGCACGGGTGGGTGATCGCAGGCACGCTGTGCCGCGGTCCGGTACAGCACAACGAGCCTGCATCGCGGAAGTGGCCGAGGCCGGGTATCAACTCCCGGTCACGGGCATCCAGACGATTGCATCCGTGCACCACCAGTAACGAAGTTCGTCACGCCCGGGCGCAAGCGACCTCGCGGATTTCTTGACTATCGCGATAAAAGGCGAGTAACCGCGCGCGACCGGTAGTGAGCCGATCCGGAGCGCGGTTTCGCGGCAGGATTGGTGTGTGTCAGGTAGGCCGGTCCGATCGAGGCCCGGCGGGCGTCGCTCGCGGCTACGCGGCGGCGCGGTGCGGCTCTTCAACCGCGGACGGTTGTTCCGCGGCTTCCACGGGTCCGAAGCGCACGAGGCGTTCGCGGCGCAGTTCGGCCACCCGCACCTTCAGGTCGTGCAGAGACGTGAGGTGGCGGATGCACTCGGCGACGAGCCGGAGCAGGCAGGCGATCCCCCACACTCCGAGCGCGGCGATCGCCAACTGGATGTCGAAGTCCGACATACCGAGAGAATCGGACCGCGAACCTATGGGCTTAAGAAGCGGTAGAACGCCCAGACGGTGCGGGCCATACAGACCAACCCCCCGGGGTGCAGGATTCCGGGCGGTCGTCCGGTGATGGTGTGGCGACCGGGGCGGCGTCGGCGCAGACGCAACCCGAACGTGGCGACTATCTTTACGGCCATTCGCCGCGGGTGCTCGGCCCGTCGCGAGACCGCCAGGCTGCAACAGGGGTTGATGAACAGGGGACCATGGTGATTACGCAGAAGGTTGACCGCAGGCCGCGCACAGCACGCTTGTTCGCGCTCATCCTGTGTCTGCTCGGGGTGCTGCCGATCGTGCGCGCCCAGGATGCGCCGCCCGCCACACCGACGCCGCCGCCCGTTCCCGGGGCGGGGGGCGAGATTTCGCTCGCGCTGGAGCGATTCGGCGTGGGCGATCAGGCCCGGGTGGGCGACTGGGCGGGCATCCGGATCGGGATGCTGGACAACTCGACCAAGCCCAGCCGCGAGGTGATCGTGCGGCTGGAGACGCGCGACGCCGACGGGGACAAGCCGCTGTACCAGCGGCAGTTCTCGAGCAACTCGGGGACGAACCAGCCGGTCTGGCTGTACCTGCGGCTGCCGTTTGATTTCGGCAACAACAGCGGGTCGCGGCTGCTGGTGCGCGTGTACGCCGCAGAAGAGACCTCGGGTGCCGGCGAGGCCGGTGCGGCAGGGTTTCGGGCGGGCAGATTGCTGGGCGAGTTGCCGGTGGCTCCGAACCAGGGACGGGTGCTCCCGGCGCAGATCGGGCTGATCGGGGTCTTCGGCAAGCGATCGCTGGGGCTGGAGCAGTACGCACGCCGCAACGGGACGACCGACACGTTCCACGAACTCGGCACGGAAGTCATCGAACGGGCGACGGACCTTTCGCCGCAGGACATGCCCGACCGCTGGATGGGCCTGGCGCCGATGGAGGCCGTGGTGTGGGCCGACGGCGACCCGGCCAGGCTCCGGGGCGATCAATCCAAAGCGGTGCGGGACTGGGTGAACCGGGGCGGGCACCTCATCATCATCCTGCCCAACGTGGGCCAGACCTTCACCAACCCCACCTCCAACGAGCTGTACGACATCATGCCCGCCGTGAGCGTCGTGACGCGGGAGAAGGTGGACTTCGAGCCGTACCGCCCGCTCTTCTCGCTGTACGAGAACCCGCTGTTCCCGAAGACCTCGACGATCCAGGTGCTCACGCCCCGCCCCGAGGCGGGTCCGGCGGAAGCAATCAGGGTGCTCAACGGGCCGGACAACGACTGCGTCGTGGCACGCCGGCTGGTGGGCGCGGGAGCGGTGACGCTGGTGGGGCTTGATCTCAACCAGACGGCGCTGGCGCAGGGCAGCCAGATCCAGGCGGAGGTCTTCTGGCACCGCGTGCTGGGCAAGCGCGGCACGCTGATCGACCCCAACGCCAACTCCGCCAACTCGCAGCGCAGCCCCTCCTGGATTCCCGGGCAGAACCAGGCGTACACGGTCGATCAGGACATCGCCGCGCAGATCGCCAAGACGGGCCGGTCCGCCGCGGGCGTGCTGGCAGGACTCATCGTCTTCGCGCTGTACTGGGCGATCGCGGGTCCGATCGGGTTCGCGGTGCTCAAGCGTCGCGGGCTGTCGCATCACTCGTGGGTCTTCTTCATCGCGTCGGCGGGCGTGTTCACGGCGCTGGCGTGGGGCGGCGCGACGGCGCTGCGGCCCAAGCGCATCGAGGCGACGCACTTTACCGTGCTGGATCACGTCTTCGGCCAGCCGGTGCAGCGGGCCCGCATGTGGGCCAGCGTGCTGGTGCCGCGGTATGGCAAGGCGACCATCGGCGTGGGAGACCCCAAGACACCCGTGCCGGCGAAGGGCTCTCTCAACGCGATCTCGCCGTGGGATGCGCCCGACCCGGGCGCGGCAACGGACTTCGGCGGCTTCCCCGATGCACAGGGGTACACGGTGGACTCGCGTTACCCGGACCAGATGACCGTGCCCACGCGCTCCACGGTGAAGCAGGTGCAGGTGGATTGGGCCGGGGGCCCACCGTGGGAGATGCCCTTCCCCATCGGGGAAGAGGGCAAGGCCACGGGCGGCACGCTGGTGCTCCGTGGCGAGCGCACGCCCACCAACGGCCAGCCGCTGGTGACCGGCACGCTCCAGCACAATCTGCCCGGGACGCTGTCGGACGTGATGATCGTCGTGGTCACGCGCCAGACACCGCTGGACCAGGTCCGGCCGGCGCCCAAGAACCTCTCACTGCCGGGCCCGATGCGGTGCACCGCCTACGCCTTTCCGGTCGCGGGCGTCTGGCCGCCGGGCCAGCCGCTGTACATGGACAACGCCACCGTGGTGCGCAACGAGACCAACGCGATGGCGCGGAGCAGCGCGGCCGCGTACCTGGAAGGCCTGATCCCCACCGCGCCCAGCCAGCAGTACGTTCCCACCGGCGACCCCATCGGCCGGCCGTCGGACCGGTACACGGCGCTGGCGTTCCTCTCGCAACTGCCCCAGCCCGACCGCACCGCGACCATGCGGATCAACTACATCCCCCAGCGGCTCGCGACCCACGGCTGGGACCTGGGCGTGTGGTTCACGCAGCCGTGCGTGATCATCGTCGGCCAACTGGGCGCGAGCGTGCCCGCGGAATCGCCCGTGCCGCTGACCGTTGACGGCGAGAAGGCCCAGACGCTGGGGCGCACGCTGGTGCGCTGGGTGTACCCTCTGCCCGACAATCCGCCCCGGTTCCCCGTCAGTTCGGACGCCAAGTCCGACGCGCCCGCCAACCCCGGCTGATCGCCCAGCGAGAACGAACGTTGAACGGAGTCAAACGACCGTGCCGATGATCGAAACCATCAACCTGACCAAGCGCTACGGCGATCTCGTCGCGCTCAACAATCTCAACCTCACGATCAACGAGGGGGATTGCTTCGGCTTCATCGGCCCCAACGGCGCCGGCAAGACCACGACCATCAAGATCCTCGCCACGCTGCTCAAGCCCTCCAGCGGGCAGGCGAACATCGCCGGGCTCACCGTCGGCTACCAGAACCGCCAGATCCGGCCGATGATCGGCTACGTCCCGGACTTCATGGGCGCGTACGAGGACATGGTCGTCACCGAGTATCTTGAGTTCTTCGCCGCGGCGTACAACATCCACGGCACGCAGCGCAAGAAGGTCGTCTCCGACGTGCTGGAGCTGACGGACCTGGGCTACAAGGCGACGGCGGAAGTGAACTCGCTCTCGCGCGGCATGCAGCAGCGGCTGGCGGTGGCCCGCGTGCTGCTGCACGACCCCAAGGTGCTGCTGATGGACGAGCCCGCCAGCGGCCTGGACCCGCGGGCCCGCATCGAGATGCGCGAACTGCTCAAGGAACTGCGCCGGATGGGCAAGACGATCCTGATCTCCAGCCACATCCTCCCCGAGCTCGCGGAGCTGTGCAACGTGGTGGGCATCATCGAGCGCGGGAGCCTGCTCTTCAACGGCACCGTTGAAGAGGCGCTCAAGCGCGCCAAGGTCGGGTACGTGCTGCACGTGGGCGTCACCGAGCGCATCGAGGACGCGGCCAAGGTGCTCGCCAAGCTCTCTGGCGTCAAGAAGGTCGCGATCGCCAACGACGACAAGCCCGACGGCAAGGTCGGCCGCGTGCTGCACGTGACGTACGACGAGGCCTCGGGCGCTTCGGCCACGGACATCCCCAACGTGCTGGTGAACAACGGCTTCCGGCTGACCAAGTTCGCGGAAGAGCCGGTGAACCTGGAGACGGCGTTCATGCGGCTGACCAAGGGTTTGGTGCAGTAACACCTGGGGCACCGCCCGGCGTGCGAACTCGCGCAGGTTGTGGGGAAACGAAAATCTGCGGGGCTGCGATCATTTTCCCGCCGCGGCGATCACGGATTGCGCACGACAGGTAGACCACGCGACGGGCGTGGTCGGCACCCACACCACACGCTCGTGGAACTCACCATGAACCTCACTCACGCTGTCCGTGGCCGGACGCTGCTCGCGCCCGCCCTGCTCCTCACCCTCTGCGGCGTCGCCCGCGGTCAATGCCTGGACCAGGTCTTCGGGGCGTTCCAGCCTCAGGACAGCGGGGCCTTCGGTGATTCTCTGGCCGTCAGCGGCGACTGGCTCTTCGCCGGCGCATCGGGCAGCACGGCGCTGGGCCAGCTCCGCGCGGGCGTCGTCGATGTGTTCCACCGGACCAACGGCGGCCCGTGGCTGTTCAGCCAGTCGATCCACGCGCCCTCTCCCACGCAATCGGGGAGCTTCGGCGACGCGCTCGATGCCGACGGCGGATGGCTGGTGATCGGCAATCGCAACTACTCGCCCGCCGGAAACCAGCCTTCCTTCGGCCAGTTGCTGGTGCTGCAGCAATCCGGCAACAACTGGCTGCTGACGGCGAACCTCGCCCCACCCTCACAGGATGCCGCGCCGTACGCCAACTTCGGGCAGGCCGTATCGGTGCGGGGCAACCGAATCGCGGTGGGCTCCAGCGCTGGGACGGGCGCGGTCGTGGTGTACCGCTACACGGGCTCGGCGTGGCAGGTGGAGCAGCGGATCACGAACCCCAACGGCGATTCCGGCGCCGGGTTCGGGCAGTCGGTGAGCATCGACGGCGGTTTCATGATCGTGGGCGCGCCCAACGCCAACACGGCGGTGCCGCGCTCGGGCGTGGCGTACGTGTACAAACTCACCGGGGGCACGTGGGGCCTGGTCTCGGGCATCAGCGGCGATGCGCAGTTCGGCGCGCTGGGCAGCCGCGTCCGCGTGCGCAACGACACGTTCGGCGCGCTGCAGCGCAACACCGGCGGGCTCAAGGTCATGCGGACGCAGGGCTCGGGCTTCAGCGGCGTGGTTGAACTGGGCAATACAGTCGGCGCCGGCACGGCGTACGCCACGGCGTTCGACATCGCCTCGGACGGCGGCAAGATCGTGGTGGGGGAGGGCAACTCGCCGTTCCGCGTGGACACGTGGGACCTGGGCGCCTTGGGCTGGACGCGCAGCGGCACGGTGATCACAAGCCGCGACCCGGACCTCAATACCGCGGCGTCCAACGTCGCCCTCGTGGGCGATCACGTCGCCGTGGGCATGACCGAGAATCGGTTCGGCGGGTACAGCCGCGCGGGCGTGGCTATCTGGGCGGCGCTGCCGTACCGCGAGGGAGGCCGCACGTGCGCTGACGCAGCGGCCGCCGGGTTCGGCGAGCACCACGGCTGCACGGGCAACGGCGCGCTCGACGGGCTCACGGTCTGCCAGCCCACCGGCGTGGCTCGCGCGGCGTGGTACCGCTTCGATCCGCCGTGCCCGGGCCTGTACACCATCGACACCGTCAACTCAAACTTCGACACCGTGCTCTCGGTGTTCGACGGTTGCCCGGACGCGGGCGGCGCGATGGTGGCGTGCAACGACGACTTCCCGGGTCTTGGCCGACAGTCCCGCGTGCAGGTGCGGGTGGGCGGGCCGGTGCTGATCCGCGTGTGCGGGTACGTCGGCGCCGAGGGGCTCTATCAACTCAACATCTCCCTGCCGCAGGGCCCCGCGAACGACACGTGCGACACCGCGGTGGTCACCAGCGGGTACGGCGCGCGGTTCTGCAACACGCAGGCCACCGACGACGGCCTCAACGACCTGGCCTGCACCGGCTCTGGCACGATGCACAACGACGTGTGGTACAGCTACACCCCGGCGTGCAGCGGGTTGTACACCTTCAGCGCGTGCGACGCGGACTTCGACACCGTCATGGCGTTGTACGAGGGCGGGTGCGCGGGCGTGGGTCATGGCCCGGTGGCCTGCAACGACGACAGCGATGCATGCGGGCTGCGGTCGGTCGTGAGCGCGAGCCTGGTGGAGGGCACCGAGTACCTCCTGCGGATCGGCGGCTACGCGGCGAACAGCCTGGGCTCGGGCACCCTGTACATCTACGGCAACGGGGGCTGCCCGGCGGATTACAACGCCGACGGCGGTGTTGACGGGGCCGACGTCTCGGACTTCTTCAACGACTGGGAGGGCGGCAGCTTCCGCGCCGATGTGAACTGCGACGGCGGCGTGGACGGGAGCGATGTGTCCGTCTTCTACGCGGCGTGGGAGAACGGCGGCTGCTGAAAAGCGGAATGCACCTCAGATCGATCCTTCGGCGTGCCGCGGCGAAACATCCCGCGGCACGCCGTGCCTTTTGATGGGTGGTGCCCCGCCGCGCACCGGATCGGGGACTTTTCCCTGTACAGTTTCACTCGGGATATCGGTAGACTTTTGGCACAAGAACGGCCGCTCGCGCCGGGCGCGAGCGTTTCCGCCGCGACCAACCTCTGCGGTCTGCGCCGGCGGAATGTGCCGCCGTGGCGCTTGCCGCGCCGCGGAGAAAGGTCAGCCATGAACATCTCCTGGTGCATCCTGACAATTAGTGTCGTGAACGCGGCGCACGCGGCCACGACGGTGTACGCGCGGAACCTGCCGGGGTTTCTCGCCGCGGCTCCCGAATCCATCATCGCCGTGGACTTTGAATCCGTGCCGGCCGGCACCAACATCGCGGACCAGATGCTCGGCGGCATCATCTTCATGCAGCCGGGCGGGGCGGCGCCGATCGTGGTGAACGCCGCGGACACGGTGACGCCCGCGGGCTTCTCCGGCACGCCGCACCCGGAGACGAACAAGCTGATCGCCACGACCGGGGTTCGCGTGCTCTCGCCCGGCGGGGCGGTGCTCGGGCCGGGGCCCAATCCGGAGATTGAGGACGATGATCTGACGCTGCTGTTCAGCACGCCGGTGAAGGCGTTCGGGTTCGATCACATCTCGCAGTCCGCGGACGGCTTGGGATTCACGTCCATCGTCGTGCGCACCACATCGGGCGCGGTGCTGTACAGCGGTTCGGTGCCGATCTCGAACCTCGGCGGCGGCGGAGCGCCGGCGGGCGTGGACTTCTGGGGCATCGTGTCCTCGGACTTCAACATCGCGCGCGTGGACATCAACGAGGGCGATTCCAACAACCAGTATCCGGACAGCAACATCGGGCTCGACACGCTGCGGATCGTGACCGCCGCGACGTGCCCCGCCGACTTCAACCAGGACGGCGGCGTCGACGGCGGCGATGTGCAGGACTTCTTCGCGGCGTGGGAACTGGGAGACTTCACGGCGGACGTCAATCTCGATGGCGGCGTTGACGGAGCAGATGTGAGCACCTTCTTCGCCGCGTGGGAGGCCGGCGGCTGCTGGTAACGCCTCGCACAATCACCGCGGCGTCGCCCGGCGCTTTCGCCGGCGGTGTCGATCGCGCCGGTGAATGCACGGGTGAGGGAAACTTCCCTGATCTGTCCCGAGCCCGCCCGTTCACGGCGGGACCGACGAACGATGTGGGCGCACCCAACTCCTCGCCCCGGTGCCCGCCCCGCACGCTTCTTTGATGGTGCGGACGCGGGATCACGCGAACGGCCCAAGGGCCGTCAAACTCCGCAAGGCGGGCTGCGGTGCCATGAACGAAGGAGATATCCATGTTGCGCCGCTTGATCGGACGTCGAACAAACCCCGCCTCGTTTGTTCGCCGCGGCATGCCATCGTGGCTGCTCGCGACGCTTGCTCTGGTGCTGGCCATGATCACACCCAACGCGGCGACGGCGCAGTGCGCCCCGCAGTGGCTGGCGGGCATCGGGACTCCCGGGACGGACGGTACTGTCACCGCGTTGGCGGTGCTGCCGGGCGGTGACCTGATCGTGGGCGGCACATTCTCCACGGCCGGGGGCGTCGCCGCGAACCGGATCGCGCGCTACCACCCCACCTCAACGAACACCGGCACCTGGTCCGCGATGGGCGAAGGAGTGAACGACACCGTCGCCGCTCTGACGGTGCTCCCGGATGGTGATGTCATCGTGGGCGGTGCGTTCTCGCAGGCCGGGGGCATCGCGGCGAGCATGGTCGCCCGCTTCCACCCGACCTCGGCGACGACGGGCACCTGGTCCGCGCTGGGCTCGGGCATCGGCACCGGGTTCGGGACCGGCGTCGCGGCGCTGACGGTGCTGCCGGACGGCGCCGTGGTCGCGGCCGGCCGGTTCACCGTCGCCGGC
>JBGAMO010000252.1:0-4381 GCA_044222845.1 Phycisphaerales bacterium | reverse complement strand
GCTCGTGCTGTGAAGTGTCAGGTTAAGTCCTTTAACGAGCGCAACCCCTATCGTTAGTTGCTCGGCGCAAGCCAGTACTCTAGCGAGACTGCCGGTGTCAAACCGGAGGAAGGTGGGGATGACGTCAAGTCCTCATGGCCCTTACATCCAGGGTTGCAAACGTGCTACAATGGTGCATACAAAGCGATGCAAGATCGCGAGATGGAGCAAATCGCAAAAAATGCACCCCAGTTCGGATTGCAGGCTGCAATTCGCCTGCATGAAGCCGGAATCGCTAGTAATCGCGGATCAGCTACGCCGCGGTGAATGTGTTCCTGAGCCTTGTACACACCGCCCGTCACGTCATGGGAGCCGAGAGTGCCCGAAGCCGCTGCATTTCAGCAGTGCCCACGGCAAGATCGGTGACTGGGACGAAGTCGTAACAAGGTAGCCGTAGGAGAACCTGCGGCTGGATCACCTCCTTTCTAAGGGATTTCCTTAGGTCGTGTTTCGGAGAGATCCGACCACGATTTGAGTCAACGCACTCTTGTCCGCCTCGCGCGGATATTCGATGGGAGACCATCGTTGAAGCGGTACCCAACTGTTTGCCTTCTACAACGCGTGAGCGTTCGAGACAGCCTCCCTTATCGGAGGCTGTTTTCGTTTTGGCGTGGGGAATCGGGAATCGGGAATCGGGAATCGGGAATCGGGAATCGGGAGTCGGGAGTCGGGAGTCGGGAATCGGGAATCGGGAATCGGGAATCGGGAATCGGGAATCGGGAATCGGGGGTCGGGCTGCTGGGCTCGAGATCTCGGTGAAGGCCGTGCCCTGATGAGGAGCATCTGCGGCTGATGAGTATCTCCCGCGTGATTCGCGAGTTGGAGTTGTGCGGTTCGCCGCGTCGGTGCCCAAGGTCAGCGTCCATCGCCCTGGGGCCTGAATTCTCATGAAGTTCCCTGCGGCAGAACGCGAGCATCCCCAGCCTGGGTGCCGGTTTGCATAGAATGCGCTTCCGGGCCGCGACACTTCGTGTGCATGTGGCCGCGTCGCTCGGAGTGTTCCGGAGTCGACGCGGCGGCGCGGCACGACGAACGCGGCCTCACCATCGCGCTCTCCGGGGGAGAAGCGATATGAAAAGCGATACCACTGCGATGCTCGCCCTCGCGGCGACCGTTGTCTGCACGCATGCCTGGGCTCAGCCCGGCCGCATCGTCGCCTCGAACGATGAGTGGACGTTGAGCAACTCGGGGTTCACGAATGGGCCCGATGCGGCGGTCTTCGCCCGCAATGTCGGCCGGTTCTTCGTCGGCGACCGGAGCGGTAACTTCCTGGTGCGCTCGACTAACTTCGGGCTGGCGGAGAGCTCCTTGCGCACCACCATGCTCAACGCGGGGCACTCCTGGACGATCAGCACCCAGGTCCCGTTCACGTCGGCGGCGCTGTCGCCGTACGACGCGGTCTTCGTGCAGGTCGGCGATGTCAACACGCAGTCGGCCCCGGTTCTGATCAGTTACGTCAACGCGGGCGGGAGCGTGTACATCTGTGCGGGCAACGGCTCGGTTGCCTCGGCCAATGCGTTCCTCGCGCCGTTCGGCCTGGCGTTCAATACCTCGTACGACACGCCGGGCAGTTCGTTGCTCCCGATCAACTCGACGCACCCCCTGTTCGAGGGTGTGGGGCATTTGTACATTTACACGGGCAACTCTCTGCACGACCTGGACGCCGCCGATGAGTGCAGTACCGTCGCCGCGCCGTACACCTCCAAGTGGTTGTTCGGCATCTACGACTGCGGCTCGACTCCGTGCCCCGCGGACTTCAACCAGGATGGCGGCATCGACGGCGGCGATGTGGACGCGTTCTTCGCGGCGTGGGAAAGCGGCGATTCATCCGCGGATGTGAATCAGGACGGCGGGGTGGACGGCGCGGATGTCAGCGCCTTCTTCGCGGCGTGGGAGGCGGGCGGCTGCGGGTGAATGCCGACGGTCACTCCTCGCGTTTCAGCCTGATCGGCTGGCTGGCGCCCATGCCCGGGCCCAGGATGGCGGCGTTGGACATGATTCGGGTGGTGCCTTTGGCGCTGCCGCGGAACGTGGGTGAGTCGGCGAACAGGATCACCTGACCCGCGCCAACGCTCTCGCGCGTGACGAACGCGGCGTCCGCCAGGCGGTCCGCGGCGTGCGGCCACAGGAGCCCGGCCATGCGCAGGCGCAGTTCCTGACCCGCGGGCAGCGGCGCCCAGTGGGGCGGCGGGCCCTTGGGCTCGTCCTTGTCGTCTTTGTCAGATTTGTCTTTGTCAGACTTGTCTTTGTCGGGTTTGTCCTTGGAGTCTGCCGGCTTGGACTCCCCCTTCGGCGTCTCGGGCTTTGGGGGCGGCGGAGGAGGAGCGGGGGAGTAGACGCCGAAGCGGACGGGGGCCTGGACTGCCGCCGCGGCCATCAGCACGGGGCCCTGGCCCATCATTACGGGCACGAAGTCGCCGCAGCCGGCGGTGAGCCAACTGCGATCATCAACGCGTGCCGCGAGGACCGCGCCGGTGGGCATGAAGATGGCGCGGAAGGCGTCGCGGCGCTTGGCTTCATCGTCGCTGGGCTTGTCGTCGGACTTCAGCGGCGTCCACGGGTAGGCGACGGCCTTGGGCGCGAGGAAGCTCCAGACCTGATCGGCCAGCGGTGCGCCCTGGCGGCCTTCCCACTCGCGTGAGATCGCCAGGGCGTAATCGTCCAGCTTGGTGATCACGTCCTGGATCTGCCGGGCGCCGCCGATGCTCGTGGCTTCGGTGGCGAAGAAGCCGGCGCTGCCGCCGATGGCGATGAGCGTGCCGCCGCTCTTGACCCACGCGCGCAGGGAGTCGAGTTGCGGCTTGAGGCTGTCGCCGCCGCCTTCGGGCACGATCAGCACGTTGTAGCGGCGCAGATCGGCGCCGCCCAGTTCGGCGGAGTCGAGGTACGTGGCGCGCACGCCCAGCGTGTGATCGAGCAGGTACCAGGTCTCGCCGAAGGAGAGCACGCTGAACGGGTCGCGCGAGAGCACGGCGATCCGGGGCTGTTCGAGCAGCACGAAGTGCTCGCCGCCGATGTCCGGGTCTTCGCCGGGCCCCAAGCCGGTGGCCGAGGCGCGGGCCTGCAGGCCCAGTTCCTCGCACGCCTTGGCGACGGTCGCCTTGAGATCGCCGCTGAAGAGGCGGTTGTCGGCGACGGACACCACGATGCTGCCCCGGGCGAAGGAGACCCCGCCCCACGCGAAGGGTTTGTCGGCGGCGCGGCAGCGGACGCCGCGTTCCATCAGGCGGCCCGCCGCGGCGACGGAGAGATCGTCCGCGCCGTCGATCACGAAGGCGGTGGCGGCGGAGACGTCAGCGATGGGCGCGACCGTGGGGGGCGAGGCGAAGGGCGCGGCCTTGTCCGGCAGCGCGGTCTTGAGCTCGCAGGCCTCCACGCCGTGGAGCATCGACATGCTCCAGCCGGTCACGTCGTACAGCTTGGAGCGGCCGAAGCGGAGCAGTTCGCGGTACTCGTCCTTGAGGAAGTCGTCGCTCATCCGGGTGTCGAACTCGAGCATCGCGGCGAGCAGGCGGGCTTCGGGCTGGCGGTTGGGGATGAGGATCGTGCCCGCGGGGAACTCGCGGTCGGCGATGTCGCGCCCGAACTGGTCCTTGCCGGAAGCCTTGAAGGGCTCGCCGGCGGTGAAGACCTCGAAGCCCTGCAGCCGCATGGTGTCGACGAAGGTCCGCACGCGCGAGGCGTTGGCGCTCGGCACGATCGCGTACGTGCGCTTGGCGAAGGGTGAATCTGCCGACACCGCGAAACGGCGCTGGGCGAGGTAATCCGCGAGGATCCCCTCGCGGTTCGCGGCCAGGGTCTGCAGGTTCGCCATGGACGCGACGAGTTGATGGTGGACGCTCTCGCGGTAGGTTTCGAGCACGCCGCTGCCCTTGCGGACGGCGTCGGTGGCGATGCTGGCCTGCTCAAAGAGGATGTCGATCGCGCCGCGGTAGCCGGCCCACGCGCTGGAGTAACCGGGGTACCACTCTTCGTTCCATTCGCCGTGGTAGTAACGCCACTGGTGGGCGTCGAACGCGCCGGCGAGATCGCTGCCGAAGGCGTCCCACCATTTCTTCATGGTGGGGGCGAGGTTGGGGTTCACCGGCTCGCGGGGAGGGCTGAACAGGAAGGTGTCCTGGCTGCCCATCTCGTGGCTTTCCATGAACAGTTGGGGGTGCCACTCGCCGATAGCTTTCACGCGGCCGCGGGTCTCGGGGTGAACGCCCATGATCCAATCGCGGTTGAGGTCGAAGAGGTAGTGGTTGGTGCGGCCGGCGGGCCAGGGGCGGGAGTGCAGTACGGACTGGTCGTCGGTGCCGGGCTGGGCGGTGCGGTCGTGGGTGAGCTGAGAGATGTAGCG
>JBGAMO010000251.1:0-4413 GCA_044222845.1 Phycisphaerales bacterium | reverse complement strand
CTGTTCACCGCAACCCGCGCCGTCGCCCAGTGCCCCGACAACCTGTGGGTGCTGACCTGGTCCGACGAGTTCGACGGCAACAGCGTCGACTGGTCGCGCTGGCGCTCCGAAGTCGGGCGCTGGCCGTACAACGCCGAACTCGAGTCGTACGAGCCGCAGGCGTGCACCGTCGCCAATGGCCAACTCACGATCACGAGCACCTACGACACTCGCTACAACCCGCCGTACGCCTCAGGCCGTATCAGCACGATGAACAGCTTCCTGCAGCAGTACGGCCGGTTCGAGATGCGTGCCAAGCTCCCGGCAACCCAGGGAATTTGGCCGGCCTTCTGGCTGCTACCCGCCAACCGCTGGCCCCCCGAGATCGACATCATGGAGATGCTCGGTCACGACCCCACCCGCGTCTACTTTTCCAACCACTGGGGCACCTACCCCGCCGTGGCCCACCAGACGACCGAATACACCGGCCCGAACTTTTCCGCCGGATTCCACACGATCGCCGCCGAGTGGTTCCCCGACCGCATCGACTTCTTCGTCGACGGCGTACGCCGCACCACGCACCGCAACTCGGGATTGCCCCACGAACCGATGTACGTCATCCTGAACACGGCCGTGGGCGGTCTGTGGCCCGGAAACCCCGACGCCACCACGGTCTTCCCCCAGCGGTTCATCGTGGACTACGTCCGCGTCTACCGCCAGTTGGAGCCCACCCAGGCCGCCTCCAACACCAGCTTCGAGGACGCCCCGCTGCTCGCCGGCTGGGGCAAGTTCGGGAACGCCTTCGCCGAACCCCGCGGAGCCCGCAGCGGCGCCAACGCGGGCAAGTTGTACGGCAACTTCACCGGTGGAGCGAACTCCTCGGGAGTCTACCAGGACCGCCCCGCCGCCGAGGGTGAACTGTGGGCCGCGAACGCTTGGTTCATGAACCGCTCCGACGATCGAATGCAATCGGGCAACACCGTCTCCATGACGATCGAGTGGCGCAGCGCGAGCGACCAGTTGATCCGGGCCGACTCCACCACTGTCTTGAACGCGTCGAGCCCTGTGGACGTCTGGATGCGGCCGGTCATCTCGGGCCGCGCACCCGCGAACACCGCTCGGGCCCGGCTGCTTGTCCGATTCACACAGCCCGCCACGGCCGCCGGCGCCGCGTTCTTTGACGATGTGGTATTCGGCCCCGTCGACTGCCCTCTGTGCGCCGCCGATTACAACCGCGACGGCGGCGTCGACGGCGCAGACATCGAAATGTTCTACACAGATTGGGTCTCCGGTTCCGCCGACGCCGACCTCAACGCCGACGGCGGCGTCGACGGCGCCGATGTCGCCGAGTTCTTTATTTCCTGGGAGCGGGGCGCGTGCTGATCGCACGGCCCACCGACTCGGAGGATTGATGTTTCCTACCGGATTTCTTTGGGGTTCAGCTTCATCTTCGTACCAGGTAGAGGGCGCCGCCGCCGAGGGCGGCCGCGGCCCCAGCGTGTGGGACGCCTTCTGCCGCACCCCCGGCGCTGTCTATCAAGGTCACACCGGCGACCGCGCGTGCGAGCATTACAACCGCTACAAGCAGGACGTGGCGATGATGAAGGAGATGGGGCTCGCCGCCTACCGCTTTTCTGTCGCCTGGCCCCGCGTGCTTCCCAAGGGCGTCGGCGCGGTCAACGAAACCGGACTTGGTTTCTACGACCGCCTCGTGGATGAACTCCTGGCCGCGGGCATCCAGCCGTGGGTCACCCTGTTCCACTGGGATTTCCCGCAGGAACTCTACCTCGCGGGCGGCTGGCTCAACCGCGACAGTCAGCATTGGTTCGCCGACTACACCAAGATCGTCGTCGACCGTCTCTCCGATCGTGTGCAGCACTGGATCACCATCAACGAGCCCCAGGTCTATATCGGACTGGGTCACCTTGACGTCAAGCACGCCCCTGGCGTGAAGCTCCCCTTCGAACAGGGCCTGCTCGCCGGCCACCACACGATGCTGGCGCACGGCAGGTCTGCTCAGGTCATCCGCGCCGTCGCCAAGAAGGCCCCGCAAGTGGGATGGGCCCCGGTCGGCAAGGTCGATTACCCCGCTACGGATTCCCCAGCGGATATCGACGCCGCGCGAGCCTCCACCATGGCGGCGACGGACAAGAGCGTCTGGAGCAACACCTGGTTCGGCGACGCGGCGATCTTCGGCCGCTATCCCGAGGACGCCCTGAAGGTCTTCGGCGCGGACGCCCCCAAGCCGCACCCCGGCGACATGGAGACCATCAGCCAAAAGCTCGACTTCTACGGTGTCAACATCTACAGCGGCGCACGCGTCAAGGCCGGTGAGAACGGCAAGGCTGTTCCCATGCCGCTGGGCGCCGGTCATGCCCGCAACGCGCTGGACTGGGCCGTCGCGCCCGAAGCCCTCCGCTGGGGACCCAGGTTCCTGCACGAACGCTACAAGCTCCCGGTCATCATCACCGAGAACGGCATGACCAACCTCGACTGGGTGCACATGGACGGCGCCGTGCACGATCCCCAGCGCATCGACTACACGCGTCGCTACCTCGTCCAGCTCCGCCGCGCCATCCAGGACGGTGCCGACATCCGCGGCTACTTCCACTGGTCCATCATGGACAACTTCGAGTGGGCCGAGGGGTACAAGGACCGCTTCGGACTGGTGCACGTTGACTTCGAAACCCAGAAGCGCACCCTCAAGGATTCGGCCCACTGGTACGCCGAGGTGATCGCCAGCAACGGCAAGATCCTGGAAGATTCACACGCAGGGCTCGACCGTTCCATCTACATATATGGAGGAGCCGCCCCGATCCCCGAGGTCCGCGTGACTCGCCGCGGCGCGGAAAAGGCAGCCGTTCCCTCGTGATCCCGTGACGCTACTCGTTGCCTGTTGAATCCGCCCGCGTCGTCGCCGCCGCGAGCACCGCGGCCTCAAACTCCGCCCCGCTTCGCACGAACCGCAACGCGAGTTGGGGGCGATACACCGGGCATGGCCAATCCGAGTATCTCGCGAGTTTGGTCCAGTCCTTCTCCGTCACCAGCAGGGCCCGCGCTCCACAGTCCGCGAGCATCGCCCTGAGTTTCGCCACCGTCGCCGGTGCGAACGGGTCGTGATCGCGCAGCACCAGTTCCGCCGCGAGTGTGCCCCCCGCTTCCTCGCGGCAGCGTGATATGAACGGCCCGGGATTACCGATCGCGCAGCACGCCGCCACACGCTGACCCCGAAGACCGCACAACGCGGGCGCCTCGGCCCCCGCAAAGCCCGCCCAAACGTGATCGCACGCCGCGAACAACGTCTGGCCGCCCGCGACCGACAGAGCCCTCTTCATCTGCGCCCCGAGCACCTCCGCGGAGACAGCCCCGGCATGTGTCCACACAACGGCATTCGCACGCGCAAGGCTGGCCGGCGGCTCGCGCAGCCACCCCGCCGGAAGCAGCCGATCCTCCCACGGCGACCTCGTCGCGTCGATGAGGACGATGTCCAAGTCACGCGCAATCCGCCGATGCTGAAAGCCATCATCCAGGACAACGCAATCCACCCGCTCGCCCCGCTCGGTAGCGAACAGTTCGATCAACCCCTCCGCCCGATCCGGCTGCGCCACCACCGGCACACCGGGCAACTCTCGTTTGTACACGCCGGCCTCGTCGGATTCCCCCCCAGCCGCCGCGTATCCACGCATCGCGATGCACGGCGAATGCCCCGCCGCGACGAGCGTCGCCACGATGTGCGCCACCATCGGCGTTTTGCTCGTCCCGCCCACCGAGAGGTTCCCCACGCTGATCACGGGCCTGTCGAACCTGATCACGCCCCGCCCCGCGTCGAACCGCCGATTGCGTCGGCCGATGACTTCGCCGTACAGCGCGGAGGCCACCCGCCCCAGCACGCCCGGCAGTGGTCCGCGCGCGGGCGTTCCGCTCGGGCGGGGTTGGTCGGGCCCGGAAATCGGGGTCATGGCGACGCCGCCCCATCGTCGCGCCCACCCTCGAACGGTGGCGGTTGCTTGTCGGCAACTCGCGGCAGTCGTCCCAGGATCTCTCCGGCGATGTCTCGGTGTTCCTTGGCTCCCAGCCGCCAGTTATTGAAAATGTCCAGCATGGCCATGAAGATCACGATGATCACCATCCCCGTGACCAGCACCCACGCAAACGTGAAGGGCCGCGTCTGCGCTGGGGACACGAAGCCCAGGGCGTACGCAGTAACAGGCGTCGTCGCCAGCATGAGCGCACCGTTCGCAAGACGGATGCGGCGCCGGCTCGCGGGCATAGGGTGCCTGAGCAGGCCCCGCATGTGAATGAGCAGCAGCAGGAACGTCAGCCCCGCGAGCACGACCACCAGGTTGCGCGGCGCAAACGGTGTGTTGCTGATCGCGAGCGTTGTCGCCGCGTCAGCGGTCCCAACCACGCCCGCGCACACACCGAGCCAAAGCA
>JBGAMO010000041.1:0-30442 GCA_044222845.1 Phycisphaerales bacterium | reverse complement strand
GCCGCCGTTTCCAGCGAGGCGCTTTCCATGATCTTCAAGGATGCCGATGCCGCTGGGCTTGAGCCGGATGCTCGGCTGACGGCCATGTGGCTATGGACGCTCGGCGGCGGGAAACCGCAAGCGAAGAGTGAAGGCGAGGACGGCGAAGAAACCGAGAGCGAAGATGAAGAGGAGGCCACGAGCAAGAAGGGCGGCAAGGTTGCAGGCTTTGTCCTTGAGTTCGACGCCGCCCGCAAGATCGCTCAGGGCCTCGGCATCCACCTCGAAAAGAGCGAGTCCATCGTTGAGGTGAAGGGCGACTCGGCTCGACTGCTGCCCGTGTCGGAGCGAACCCGTCACCTCTTTGGCAAGGACGCCGAAGAAGACACGGCGAAGACCCGCAAGGCCAAGAAGAAGGCCAAGCAGGGAAGTCTTTTCGAGGAACTCGACGCTATCGAGGCCGAGGCTGCCAGCACGGGTGGTCGGTTCGGCGGACTCGAAGGGGCCAAGCCGGGGGCAACGGTCCTCGACAAGGTTCATCAATCCATGATCCTCTTCGCCGCTGGCCGAGGCGAGGCGCTCAAGCGGTTCCTCGTCGAAGACGGCGTTGGCAAGGACGGTCGGTTCTGGAAGCTCGCTCAGTCGCTCTCGGCGCTGTACCCCACCGGTACGGACGAGAAGCGCTGGGTCGATGGCGTCTTGGCTCGCAAGAAAGGACTGGGATTCTGATGCCATCTCCTTCTCGCATCGCTCTCGGGAACCGCCTCACTGACGTGGATGATCTGATTTCAGCCCATGCCACTGTGACGGGTGGCGGCAGAGGGCGTCCGGGCGGTCGCGAGGGACGGGCATTGGTGCGGTCAGGAGTGATTCTGCTTGCCGCCGCCACGGAGGCATTCATCGAAGAATTGTTTCAGGATGCGGCTCGGTTGGTCTTTTCTGGGTTGACACCCACGGAGCTTGCCGATCTCTTTGAACACACGACGAAGCCCTTGAACACGGCGAATGTACAGAAAACTAATCTTCTCTATTTCAATCTCGGAATGCCTTGGGTGTTGAGAACAATCCGATGGAAGAAGTTCTCAAATGAGTCATTCAAGAAATCTCTTAACAAACTCGTCGAAGTCCGTGGCCAGATTGCCCACGGCAAGCAGCCAGGCGTGACTCTTTCGCAACTGCGTGCGTGGAATCGAATGGTCAGGAAGTTCTCGGAAGTCTTTGAGATCGAAATCGCCTCTCGGGTGATGGCAGCCACTGGAACACGCCCTCCTTGGTAAGAGATCCCTATGAAGCTCAAACCCTGGTATCAAGTCGTCACTCCCCGAGAGGATCTTCGGGAGAATCGCCCGCTGGACGCCTCCGAGTTCGCCGTCCATCTGGACCATATCCGGGACCGCAAGGCCCACGAGGATTACGTCAAGCCCGACCGCTTCTTTCAGCGGACGTACCTGACCAAGAGCCTCATGGAGTTGTCTTCGCAGGTGCTGCGGCGGCTGTCCGGCATCAAGGTCGAGACATCCGCCGTCTTCAACATGGCGACTCAGTTCGGTGGCGGAAAGACGCACTCGCTGCTGGCGCTATACCACCTCGCCAAAAGCGGCCCTGTTGCCAAGGAGTGGCAGGGCGTCGATTCGATCCTTGTGCGCGCGCAAATCCCCGCAGTTCCCAAGGCGCAGGTGGCCGTATTCGTCGGGACCGAGTTTGACGTGGTGGAGGGACGTGGCGACAAGGGCGAACCGAAGCGCAAGACGCCGTGGGGCGAGATCGCCTGGCAGTTGGGCGGTCAAAAGGCGTTTGATGTCGTCGCCAATCATGACGCTGAGACGACTGCTCCCGGCGGCGATGTGATCAGCCGCATGTTGGAAACGGCGTGCGGGGAGAACGGAGCGGCCCTCATCCTCATGGATGAGTTGATGAACTACGTCAGTCGAGCGAGGAAGTCGGGACTCGGCATGCAGACGCTCTCGTTCCTTCAAAATCTGACGGGCGTGGCATCTGCGGCAGACCGAGTGGTGCTGGCGGTCTCGATTCCATCGTCGAGCGAGACCGAACTACCCGACGCCGTGGATCGGGCGGAGTACGAAGCGTTCAAGAAGATGCTCGACCGGGTGGGCAAGGCGATCAGCATGTCGAACGAGGGCGAGGTAACGGAGATCATCCGTCGCCGGCTCTTTGAATGGCAGGGCTTGCCCGAGGATGGCCGCAAGGCGGCGGCGGCCTACGCCGAGTGGGCACGGGACCATGCGGGCGAACTCGCCAGCATGGGCGGAGAAAACATCGCCGATCTCTTCAAGAACTGCTACCCGTTCCATCCGTCCGTGATCTCCGTTTTTGAGCGCAAGTGGCAGAGCCTTCCTCGATTCCAGCGGACCCGAGGCATACTGCGGCTGTTGGCGCTTTGGGTGAGCAGGGCGTACCGGGACGGGTACGACAAGGTGACGGGTGAGCCGCTGATCCAGTTGGGATCGGCCCCGCTCTACGACCCGACCTTTTGTGATTCAGTCTTCGAGCAGCTTGGCGAGGACAAGCTCAAGGTGCCGGTGAATACCGACATCGCTGGCAAGTCCGATGCCCACGCCATCCGCCTGGACAATGAAGCGACGCCCGAGGTCAAGAAGGCTCGCCTGCACCAGAAAGTGGCGACGACGATTTTCTTTGAGTCCAACGGCGGGCAGAGCCAGACCAAGGCCGATGCGACTGTTCCCGAGATCCGCACGGCGCTTGGAGGGCCTGACTTCAACCTTGCTGAGGTGGAGACGATCCTCGAAGGCCTGACCTCGACGTGCTACTACCTCGTCTGGGACCGCAATAAGTACCGGTTTGGCCTCAAGCCCAATCTGAACCAGATGCTCGTCCAGTCTCGGGGCAACGTGAAGCCGAAGGACATCGACGCCCGCATTCGGGAGGAGATCGAGGCGCTCTTCAAGGACGGGGCGAAGGGCATCGACCGCAAGTACGCACCCCAGCGAAGCAACGACGTGCCGGACCGCCCGCAGCTGACGCTTGTGGTCATGGGGATGGACACGCCAGCCTCGGACGCCGGGACCGCCAAGCTCGTCGAAGAGATCATCAGGAGCTCCGGCACCAGCGGGAGGACGTACAAGTCGGGACTGGTCTTTGTCGTTCCTGACTCCTCGACCGCTGCCGTCGAAGCCGCTCGCAACCTGCTCGCTTGGGAGGACATCGACGCCGACGACGAAGCAAAGAAGCGGCTCGACGATCAGGCCAAGGCGTTGGAGTCGAACCTCAAGAAGTCCGCCCGAGATCTCAAGGAAGCGCTCTTCCGCAGCTACCGAAACGTCATGCTCCTCGGAAAGGACAACAAGGCCAAGGTCATCGACCTCGGCCAGATCACGTCCAGTTCGATTGAGGGTGGTCGCATCTCCGATCTTGTCATGCGGGAGCTGCTCAAGCTCGACGAGGTGTCCGACGGCGTGGGACCGAGTAAGCTCGTACGCTACTGGCCGCCCGCGTTCACAGAGTGGGCCACGAGGGACGTTCGAGACGCCTTTTTTGCATCGCCCGCCCTGCCTCGCCTCTCCAACCCCGACTCGATCAAGCGAACCATCGCCGACGGCGTGTCCAAGGGCGATCTGGGATACGCACGGCGGAAGTCTGGCGGTGGACTGAATCTGCTGAAGCGGCCCGGTGAGAGCCTTTCCGAGCAGGACGTTGAGGTCAGTGAAGATGCCTGCATCCTAAAGGCCGAGGACGCTCAGAAACTCGTTGAACCACCCCGATTGTTGAGACTGACGATCCAGCCCGACCGGGCAACCGTGGGCTTTGGCGCGAAGGTAGCGTTCGCGGCTCAGGGAGCGGACCAGTACGGGGCCAAGATCGCCGTCCCGAACCTGATTTGGACGGCCGTAGGCGGCGCTATCGAGGCGTCAACGGGGATGTTCACGGCCGGATCAGCGCCGGGTGAGTTCTCCGTAACAGCGGCTGCGGAAGGCGTGGAGGCGACCGCGCCGGTGAGCGTGCAAAAGGAGGGAAGAGATCAACCGCCGCCGCCCCCGCCGCCGAGCGGGAAGAGGATGGTCCGGTGGTCCGGAGCGGTACCGCCGCAGAAGTGGATGAACTTTTACACGAAGGTGCTGAGCAAGTACAGCAATGTTCCGGGAATGACACTCAGAGTTTCTTTCGAGGCGCCGGCCGAAGGGGATTTAGACAACGCCAAGGCCGCGGAGACTCGAACCGCACTGAAGGAACTCGGACTTTTTGATGAGTTGAACTTGGATTGAGGAACATCCCGTCAGAGCAACCAAATGGCGAAGGGCTGTTGGGCGGAACTTCTTGGCGACTGCGAAGGTCCGTTGACAGGCGAACACCTTGTCAGTGACTGCTTGTTCAAGAAACAAGTATCTGTGCGCGGTATGCGGTGGTGCGTCAGCGAGTTCAAGACGGTCGGGATTGCCAGCCTGGTCTCGCATTGCCTCTGCCGCTCCCACAACAATCGGCTGTCCCCTTGCGATTCGGAGGCCAAGCGTTGGCTTGAAGTGATGGACTGGATGTTGCGAGACTCCGCGCTACCCGGGGACGGCCCAGAACTGGTCAAGACCATAGACGGATTCTTGCTGGCCAAGTGGGCGGCCAAGACGGCCTGCAGTATCGCCGCGTCGAGCGGAGATCCAGTTCATAAAGCGCTGATCCGATACGCGTTCAGCACATTGGACGACCCACGGATTGGGTTTTACCTCTTCGCCGGGAAGGGAACGCGATTTGAAGCGAGCACGGAGCATCTTGGCGTGTATTGGATTCACGCCTCGAACATGCCGGAGCAAGTGGTAGTCTGCTTCCGGCTTTACGGTGTGCCCTTTGTATTGGCAACGATGCCCATCGAAGGTGCGACGCCGCTGATCGAAGAAGCACTGGGATTGAGCATCGGCTCCGGCAATAAGCCAATGGATCGGCTCTCTCGCATTCGCGTGGGCTGGCCCAACGGGGTGCGACGGACGGACCTGCGTGGCGAAGTGCACTTTCAGTGGCCAAAGCCCGGGCCGCAGTCGTTGGGTTCTTCCTGAAGAGTGACTATCCAACAGCCCATCCGCGGATGCTTCTGGACCAGGCTCGTCAAGGTCGCCAGCAACAGGTTGTCCTTGTCGGTCTTCGCCCCGGATAGTTCGACGGCGTTCCGGGACAGCGCACTGTGCCCGAGAGAGAAACTGCGGCAGAGGCGGCCGGAAAGCGAGTCCGCTCATGCCGGAAGCAGCGTCGTCCATCTTGGATACCGCTTGACCTTGCGAAGCCACGCTTGGCGATCTGAATCGGATAACTTGCCGTATCCCTGAAGAACCGTTTGCCATTCGTTCCAGGCGGTGTTCTCCGAGCCATCCCGTTTGTACTGACAGGGAGGCGAGACCACTCCGGTCTGATCCATCGCAAATGCCCAAAACTCACTGTAGTTGTCAACGTGAAAGCGTACCCAGGCGCGGAACTCGTCCATGAACCACTCGGGCCTACGCGGCAGTCTGTTTTCCTGCATGCGTTCAAGTTCGTCCCAGTCCGTCTTCCTGCGGCGACGCCTTCCACGCGGCCGGGGCGGGGGTTTGACGGTCTCTGGGTACGTGTCGCGGTAACTACCAAGTTCCCATCCGCGGTCGAGCCAATTCTGGATTTGATACACGATCGCCCCGATCGGCGTCCCGGAATCGACCAACTCGGTTCGGGCGAGAAACACCTCGCGGTCGATGTCCCAGATAACTTGCTTAATCATGAAGCCCTCCGGGCCCGAGCACTCGTCGATGGCTTGGCTGTGGAGAATCAGCCCATCGTGCGGCGGGAAAGGGATCTTGATGGCGCGAGTGAGCACGATGCCCGGCCCGTGTTCCTGCATCGGGGGCAGGAAGTTGATCTTGAGATCAAGATGCAGCGTGTACATACGGCATTCTTGCCGCCGTCCGCGCGGGGCACTTTGAGGCCGATGGGCTTGGCGGAGGACCAGCACGCTGGGGTTTTACAACCGCTCCCTGTTACCCTACCCGCTTCAACACCTCCCCCAACTTCTCGCTGTCCCGCTCCGCGTACACCGCGTCCGTCAGCGCAGCGCTGCTGTGCCCCAGCAGAATCTGCGCCGCCTCGATCCCGAACTCGCGGCGGATCCGCGTCGCCGCGGCGTGCCGCAACTGGTTCGGGTGCCACCGGTGAGACTCCCGCCACGCCTTCAACTCCGCCCGCTGGTTCGGCGTGAGCCGCGCCAGCAGTTCCAACTCGGTCTCCTTCCGCGCCGGTCCCCGCTGCCCCTTGGGCAGCGTCCTGACCCGCAGGTGTTCCGGCGGCGGGAACGCCGCGTCGCACGCCCGTTCGATCGCGCGGCGGTACGACGGCGTGGTGTACCGGTCGCCAGGCGCGTGGGCGGGTGAATCGCTGGTGTTCGTCCCCGGCGCGTTCCCGCACGAGCGGGGCGTCACGCGGCGGGCGTGCAGCGCCGCCCGCCGTTCTCTCTCCGCCTCTGCCGGGCTGAAGAGGTACGCGTCGAGCGGGCGGTCGGCGAGGAACGGCGCGAGCACCGCGCGGGCCTTGGGCCCGAACCGGATGACCCGCTCGATCCCCCGGTGCTCGTTCTTGTGGTCCCGCGGGCGGTAGCACCACACCTCGCCGTCGGAGGTGTCCAGTTCCGCGGCCCGCAGCGCCAGCAGCTCGCCGGGGCGAGCGCCCGTGAGCAACTGCAGGTCGATGAGCGCGGCGACCTGCCTGCTGACGAACGGCTTGACCGCGTCCACCGCCTCTTGGGTGACGGGCCCGACGGGGGGGTGCTCCACCGCCCCGCACCGGCCGCGCTTGAGCGGCGGCAGGGTCTGCAGGGCTTGGTAGACCTGCGCCGGCACCATCTCGCGCGACGCGGCCCAGCGGTACATGCGGATGATGTGCCCCACCCGCGCGTTGGCGGTCCGGCGGCAGAGCGGCTGGCGCGGCCGGGGGCCCTCCGGGCTCCCCCGCACCATCGACTCGCGGACGATCCGCAGCGCGTTGGGCCCGAACCACCCCGCGTCGGCCGTGCCGTAGCACTCCCGCAGCACCCGCAGGGCCATCTTCACGCAGCACGTCGAAGCCCCCGCGTAGTACCCCTTGGCCCAACCCCAGTACGCGCGGATGAGCGCACGACCGACAGCGGCGACGGCCCCGCCGCGGCGAACACGGGGCGGTAGCGATGGTCGGTAGTGGGGAGTGGAGGCGACCAGCGGCGGCGGCGAGGCTCCGGGCAACCTCCGCCCGTTGCCCTCCCACTCCGCGACGAGGCGGTGGTACATCTCGCGGCTGGCGGGCGTGCCGAACTCGCCAAGCCAGTAGTCGCGGCGCTTGCCCGTGGCGCTGTCGGTGAGGGTGACGATCGCTTGCGAGTACCCGGTTCGCGGACGGTACGAGGGTGTCTTGGCCATGGCCGGTGCTTCCTGCGCGGTTCAGCGCGGTGTGACACCGCGCTGCTTTGGGCGTTCAGGCTGCACCGCCTACGTCGGCGGGACTCCGTAACCTACGGATTCAGCGGGACTTACGTTGAATGGAGCGGAAGGGACTCGAACCCTCGACCCCTAGCTTGCAAAGCTAGTGCTCTACCAATTGAGCTACCGCCCCGGAACGGCCAATAGTAGGTGATTGTGGCGCACGCATCCTGCTTCTCGCCGCGCTTTGTGCCGCGACGAAGGCATCAACACCGTGAAGCAGCCAACGTGCGTGCGATATTCACAGCGACGCCGCGCCACCGTGCCGCGGCACCGGCGCCGCCTCCGGTCACTCCACCTCAAACAGGAACTCAATCTCCACCGCCGCGCCCAGAGGCAGCGCCACCGAACCCACCGCGGCGCGGCAGTGCTTGCCAGCATCTCCCAACACCTTCACCAGCAGTTCGCTGCACGCGTTCGCCACCTTCGGCTGGTCGCCGAACCCCGGATCGCTGCACACGAACGCACCGACGCGCACCACCTGTTTGATCCGCGACAACTCGCCCAGCTCTGCCTTCACCGCGGCGAGCCCGTTGAGCGTGCACTGCACAGCGCACTGCTGCGCCAGTTCAAGCGAGACCTGGCTGGGCACGGCGCCCTTGGCGACCATCTGCCCGTCCCGCATCGGGATCTGCCCGGAGATGTACAGCAGATTCCCCACGCGGCGCGTCGGGATGTACGCCGCGACCGGCTTGGACGCCGCGGGAAGAGTGAGACCCAGGGCCGCGATATTCTGTTCTGGAGTGGTGGCTGACATAGTGACCGGAAGGTAGGTCGCGAAAAGTCGCCCCGCCCGCCCCGCTCACACACCTCACGCCGCCAGGCGAGCCGCCAACCCCGCCGCCACCGCCGTATTCCACTTCACCAGCGCCAGGTTCGCCGCGAGCGTCCTACCGCCGGAGAGCGCGTGCAACTGCCCGAGCAAGAACGGCGTCACCGCCCGCCCCTTCACGCCCGCGGCTTCGGCCTTTCCCTGCGCCTCTTCAAGCCACCGGTCCCAGTCCTTGCGTGCGATTTCATCCGCACGCGGGATCGGGTTCGCCACCACAATCCCCCGCCCCGTGCGTTTCAGTTCCGCCCGGATGTACGCCGCGAGCGAATCCAGATCATCGAACCTCGCATCCACGCTCGCCCCCGATTCGCGCAGGTAGAACGCCGGGAACCGGTCGGTTTGATATCCCACCACCGGCACGCCCAGCGTCTCCAGCGCCTCGCGTGTCGCTTCCACATCCAGAATGCTCTTGACCCCGCTCGTCACCACCGCCACCGGGAACCGAGTGAACGCCGCGAGGTCGGCGCTCACATCCCATTCCGCGCCATAGCCGCGGTGCACCCCGCCCAGCCCGCCCGTCGCGAAGACCCGCACACCCGCCGCCGAAGCGATCTCCATCGTCGTGCTCACCGTCGTCGCGGCGTGCGCCCCGCGATGCATCAGCACGCCCAGGTTCGCCGTGTTGGCCTTCTCCACTTTCCCCGCGGCGATCAGCGCTTGGAGCTCGTCATCCGTCAGCCCGACCACCGGCCGCCCGCTCACCACCCCGATGAGGCACGGATCGCCCCCGTGCTCCCGCGCGATCCCCGCCAACTCACCCGCGAGCGGTAACCCCGCCCCCGCCGGCACCCCGTGCAGGAGCAGCGTCGTTTCGAGTGCAACAGAGTTGGCCTTGGCGCGATTGATCATGTCGAACATCTTCCGGCCGCGTGGCTCCTTCTCCCACACAAGCACGCCGCGGCAGGCGTGCATCGCGCCCAACGCCCGATGATATGGCCCGGCTCAGCACGACCCGACCTCCCAGATCGCGTAGAACGCCTCAACATCCGCGCCGTCCACGCCGCCGTCCTGGTTCACATCCGCCCGCGCCAGCCCGCCCTCCCAATCCATGAAGAAGACCTGCACATCCGCGCCGTCGATCCCTCCGTCGTGGTTGTAGTCCGCCGGGCACCGGTACTCGGTCCCCTCGATCCCCCAGAACCCGCCCCAGAAGGCCAGACTCCCGTTCTCCATCGCGCCCGCATCCGGCTGCGCGATCGTGGCCGACATGGAGAGTGTCCCAGCGCTCGAGACCGTGACCCCGCCGCCATCGAGCGTGCGCCACGGCATCGCCATCGTCGACGCGCCGGACATCAACGCCCCGATCTCCCGATCCGACAGCGCCACGAACCCGGCACGGCTCAGGTGGATGTGATCGAACGACGCGTTGTACCACCCTTTCGCGGCCATCTCCGCGTCGTTCGTGAGTCGGTCGAACCGCACGCTCGCCACCCGCGGCAGCGACGCCGCGACCGCGTCCGCCGCGTCGCGATATTGCAGCAGAAACGGATCGTCCGGCTCGGCGATCGGCGCAGAAGGCGAGATGACAAAGAACAACTCGCTCAACTCCCACCCCTGCGCTGTCCACAGTTGTTCGATCCGAGAGATGATCGCCCGCGTGTTGTCGCCGAACGCTGCACCGGAGTTCCCCGGCGAGTATCCCCCCGTTCCGACCGAGCCAGCGACCATGTTGCGGTCGTTGACTCCGAAGCTCACACGGATCAGCACCCGCGCCGGCGCCGGCTGCAACGACCTCACCACCGAGAAGAAAGTCACCAGCGTCTGATCGTTTACGTTCATCAGCGCCAACGCGCCGTCTCGCGTCGTCTTGCTCCCCGCGGCGTACAGCGCGCTCACCGCCGCGCCCGCGGCCTTGTCCACACGCTCCACCCGCATCCACGAACCGAAGAACGGCCCGCTGATCGCCGGCCCGCCCGCCTGCGCCCACCGGAACGCCACCGGCGCATCACGCACCGCCGCGGGAACATCGATAAACCCCGCGTTGAGCCCCGGCTGCCCGTCTGTTCCGATGCTGATCAGCGGCGACAAGTTGGTGTACGGCGGCACATCGAGCCTCACCACCGGCCTGAACGTCCCCGCGTTCACGGTGGCGAACCGCCCAAACCGGTAATGAAACCGCAGCGGCCCGTTCACGCCCAGCGGGCTCGCCGCCGACAGCGCCATCCCGGAGTTGGAGTTGCTGTTCGCCGTTGATCCCGGCGGCACGTACAGATACCCCAGCGGAATCAGCGTGCTCTGGCACGTCGCGTCTACTTCCGCCGGCGCGCCCGCGTACAGGAACTGATGCTGCGAGGCCGACGCCATCGTCGTGCACTCCCAGCCCACACCCGCACCGTTCCCCGCGTTCTCGCCCGCCGAGTGCACACCCGTGGCGTACAGCCCGAATCGATCATGCAGCCCGCGGTTCCACCCCTCGTCCCACCCGTGCCCACCGAACAACTGCGTCGAGTCGCCGATCTGCACGACATCCACCCGCCGCGTCCCCGCCGCGGCCCAGAACTCCCGCAGATTCTCAGCCCCCACCGGCTGCCCCGCCGCCATCCCCCCAAAACAGCACGCGCACACCGCCACCGTCCATGCGTTCCCGCTCATGGTCCTCTCCGTCAAGAGCCCGCTCGCGAGAGACCCCCAGTGACATCCTGCCGCAATGAACGCACCACGCCCTGATCAGGCCGAACCTACAGCCCTGGACGCAGTAACGCAACCGTCAGGATGTAACAACTTCCAATGTCCCGCGATCCCTTCGGTGTCACGCGTTGTTCACTAACACAATGAACTCGACACCCGAGACAATCTAAGCATCCCACCGGCAAACGTCAAGCGCCCGCCCCCGCTTTTCCCGCGGTTGTTCGCGATATTTTCCGCGCGGCGCTCCATCGCCTCCCCGCGTCCGGCTATCGGTCGCTCCTCCGGCATTCTCGTGGGCCCCTCGCCAGCCGCGCGCGTGCATCGGCGTGTCGCTCGCCGGCCACGCCTCCCCTCGCGAAACGCCAAACCGCTCCACATCCGCTCCCACGAACCCCCCGTCCTCCCTCCTTGCCCCGTTTGCCACGCTCCCATGCATTCCCAGGCCCTTCCTCAGCCTCGATGTGTCATTCAAGTTTTTTCCAATTTTCCGCCAGCCACCCTCGCCTTGTTCGTGTAAGTGGTAGCCGGCGGCCTCCCGCCGGTGATCGCCGTGCGCAATCGTGAAAAGAGGAACCCGTCCGAAGGAAGCCCGCCCGTGCCCCACACCCAGTCGCCCGTACCCCCGTTCTCTCGTTTCGCCTCCGCCCTCCGCCGCCTGCTCCTCACCGCCGCCGCGGCACTCCCGCTGGCACACGCCGGCGCGCAGCCGGTTGTGATCACCAGCGCCACCACCGTGGGCCCCAACGACGCGACCATCGCTGGAGTACCCCTCGCCACCGCCGACATCACCGTCCGCGGCACCACACTCACCATCAACGGCCGCCACACGATCAGGTCGCTGGTAGTAGAGAACAACGGCGTAGTGACCCACTCCCAGGGGTTCACGTTCGACTATTCGGGCGGCGCGGAAACGGATGTGGTGAGCGGAATGCAACTCAGCGTGCAACCCAACCCCACCGGCGGAGATGTCACGGTTCGAACTGCAAGCCAAATTGACGTTTCCTCAAACGGCTACGCCGGGGGGCAAGGCCCCGGCGCGAGCCCCTACGGCAGCGGCAACGGCGGGAGCTACGGTGGCCGAGGCGGACTCGGACAGTTCAGCGCGTCAATCGGCGCGGTGAACGGCTCGATCACACAACCGACAAGTCTCGGCAGCGGCGGAGGTGCTTCATTTGGCGGGGGCGTGGTGCGACTGACGGTGGCGGGCACGCTGACGGTTGACGGATCAATCCTCTCCAACGGCGGCGCGGCCGGGGATGGCGGTGCGGGCGGTAGTATCTGGCTTACCTGCGGATCGCTCGCGGGAGTTGGCACGATCGCCGCCAACGGCGGAACGTTCACAGACGCCCGTTTCGGGGGCGGCGGTGGGGGCCGGGTCGCCGTGTATTACAACAGCTCGTCGTTCACCGGCGTGACCACAGCATTCGGAGGCAACGGTAATCAGCGGGGAGGGGCGGGTTCTGTCTTCACCGCGCCTCTGGGTACCACAGTCGGCACACTCATCTTTGACAACGGAACAACCCCCGCCGGCCATGCCGAGAGCCCGCTTGTCCAGGCCCAGTTGAGCGGAACGATCTCGATGCTCGTCGTCCGTCGCGGTGCCCTGCTGCAACTCAATGAACCCTTCACCGTCGCGGCGCTGGATGTGAACTCCGGCGGCCTTATCACTCATGAGTTCGCAAACGCCTCGGGCGCACCGCTCAACGTACTGGGCAACGCTTCGATCGATGCGACGAGCCGGATCGATGTCTCGTTCCGCGGCTACGCGGGGGGACAAGGTCCCGGTGCGAGCCCGTACGGCAGCGGTAACGGCGGGAGTCACGGCGGCCGAGGCGGTGCCGGACAGTTCAGCGCATCGATTGGCGCGGTGAACGGATCGATTACGCAGCCCACCAACCTAGGTAGCGGCGGCGGCGCATCACGCGGCGGCGGCGCGCTGCGGTTGACAGTGGCCGGGACGTTAACGGTGGACGGGTCAATCCTTTCCAACGGCGGCGCGTTGGGCGATGGCGGTGCTGGCGGGAGCATCTGGCTTACCTGCGGATCGCTGGCCGGAACAGGAACGATCGCCGCCAACGGAGGAACCTTCACGGACGGCCGCTTCGGTGGTGGCGGCGGGGGCCGCATCTCGGCGTTTTACGACAACTCATCATTCATGGGAGTCATCACCGCTTTCGGCGGTGATGGCCAGGTACGTGGCGGCGCCGGCTCGGTGTATCTCAAACCCTCGTCAGGTCTGGGCACGACGATCTACGACAACGGCAACGGAACCGGCGGCGAGACGTGGCTCGTTCCCGGCGAGAACTCGTTCGATCACTTGATCGTCCGGGGCCAAGCCGTGCTCACGCACCCGTTCGAGAGCCCGGCCGGACTGAACATCACCGCGGCCGGTGATGTGAGCGTGCTTGCCACAGCCCGGATCGATGTCTCGTCCCGTGGCTACGCCGGTGGGCAAGGCCCCGGAGCGAGCCCCTATGGCAGCGGCAACGGCGGGAGCTACGGTGGCCGAGGCGGACTCGGACAGTTCAGCGCGTCAATCGGCGCGGTGAACGGCTCGATCCCACAACCGACAAGTCTCGGCAGCGGCGGAGGCGCATCACGCGGCGGGGGCGCGGTGCGGTTGACAGTGGCCGGGACTCTGACGGTTGACGGATCAATCCTGTCCAACGGCGGCGCGGCCGGGGATGGCGGTGCGGGCGGGAGCATCTGGCTCACGTGCGGATCGCTCGCGGGAGTTGGCACGATCGCCGCCAACGGCGGAACGTTCACAGACGCCCGTTTCGGGGGCGGCGGTGGCGGCCGGGTCGCGGTGTACTACGCGAGTTCATCGTTCACCGGCGTGACCACAGCGTTCGGTGGCAACGGCAATCAGCGGGGAGGGGCGGGTTCTGTCTTCACCGCGCCTCTGGGTACCACAGTCGGCACACTCACCTTTGACAACGGAACAACCCTCGCCGGGCACGCCGAGAGCCCCCTTGTCCAGGCCCAAATGAGCGGAACAATCTCGATGCTCGTCGTCCGTCGCGGTGCGTTGCTGCAGCTCAATGAGCCCTTCACAGTCGCGGCGCTCGACGTGAACTCCGGCGGCCTCATCACCCATGAGTTTGCGAACGCGGCGGGAGCACCGCTTACCGTGTTGGGCAACGCTTCGATCGACGCGACCAGCCGGATCGATGTCTCGTCCCGCGGCTACGCGGCGCAGCAAGGCCCCGGCGCGAGCACCAGCAACGGCGGCAACGGTGGGAGCCACGGCGGTCGAGGCGGCGCCGGAGTCTGGGTCGAGCCGATCGGCGCGGTGAACGGCTCGGTCACTCAGCCCACGAACTTGGGCAGCGGCGGCTCCACGGCACGCGGCGGGGGCGCGGTGCGGTTGACAGTGGCCGGGACTTTGACGGTTGACGGATCAATCCTCTCCAACGGCGGCGAGAATCGTGATGGTGGCGCGGGCGGCAGCATCTGGCTCACGTGCGGATCATTGGCGGGAACCGGAACGATCGCGGCCAACGGCGGAACCTACACCGACGGCCGTTACGGCGGCGGCGGCGGCGGTCGCATCGCGGTGTACTCGTGCAATGTCACGGTGCCTCTGTCGAATATCCGTGCCAACGGTTGCATCGGGTATCGCAATGGCGAACCCGGCTCCGTCTACTTCGGCTCCTCCGCCATCAACATCTCCTCCCAACCCCAAAGCGGCGACTACCGCGGCGGCGATTACTTCCAACTCAGCCTCCAGGCCACGTCCTCCAACGGCGCTCTCTCCTTCCAGTGGCGCAAGAAGAACGCCTCGGGCGAGTTCATCCCGCTCACCGAGGGCGAACGCGGCATCTTCACCGAGGTGAACACCAACACCCTCTTCATCTCCGCCATCGACTGCACCGGCGCGGGCACCTACGACTGCCTCGTCTGCGACTCCTGCGGCTGCTTCCCCAGCGCCGCCGCGACGCTCAACGTCCAGGCCCCCGGCGACTTCAACATGGACGGCGGCTCCGACGGCACCGACGTCGACGCCTTCTTCACCGCCTGGGAAACCGGAGACCCTTCCGCCGATGTCAATCTCGACGGCGGCGTCGACGGCGCGGATGTCCAGTTCTTCTACTACTACTGGGAGCGAGGCTGCTGAACTGCCAATGAGCAGCACACTCGCCCGCCATTCGCCCCCCCCGATGGCAATAACCACGCCACTTCCCCCAACCTCTTCCCTACGCTGTGCCCGTCTCCAGAAAGGCGCAGTGTGGCTTCCGTTCTCGACCGGCTCGGCGACAACTCCCCCCTCTACGAAACGCTGCGCCGACTCGCGCACGCCCGTCTCGCGTCCTGCCCGCCCGGCGCCACCTTCCAGCCCACGGAACTCGTTCACGAGGCCTTCATCCGTCTCGCGGAGTTTGAAGGCCGCGGCAACGTGCTGGAACTCAAAGACGCCGACCATCTCGCCGCCATCGCCGCGACCACCATCCGCCGCGTTGTCATCGACTCGATCCGCCGCCGCGATGCCAAGGGCCGGGCCATGATGATCGTCGCCGTCGGGGGTGAATCCCAGCAAACATCGCCGATGGAGTCGTTCGACGCCCTCGCCCTGAACGATGCGATCGAGCAACTCGAACGCAGCGACCCCGGCGCGGCCCGCATCATCGAGCTCCGCTTCTTCGGCGGCCTGACCATGGCTCAGGCCGCCGACGCGTTGAACATCCCCTTCGCCCAGGCCGATCGCGAATGGCGTTACGCCCGTGCCTGGATCGCCAGGAGGCTCCGGGGCGAAGCCCAGCCGATCCGCGACTGAAACCGCGGGGCTCACCGACGAAAGCGCATGACCGGGACCGCCTCACATCACCAGCCCGACGCCTCGCGCGAAGCCCGCATCAAGTCGATCTTCTGCGATGCCGCGGCTCTCGCCCCCGAGTCCCGCGCCGCGTTCGTGAACACCGCCGCGGGCGACGACCGCGACCTCGCCGGTGAGGTGCTCGAACTGATCGAAGCCGATTCTCAGAGGTCCTTTCTCGATGGCCGCGTCGCCATGATGGTCGCCGACGACACTACGCATCTAGATCGGTTTGACGCTGGCACCTCTACTCAGCTCGAACCGACCCACGAAGCCGCCGACCATGAGCCGATCCCCACCCGCATCGGCCGCTACAGCGTGATCGCAAGGCTCGGCGCCGGCGCCAGCGGCGTCGTCTACGAAGCCCGGCAGGAACACCCCGCCCGCGGCGTCGCCGTGAAACTCCTTCATCCCGGCGCCAACGCCGGCGTGCCGCGCCGCCGATTCGTGCAAGAAGCGCAACTGATGGCACTGCTGGTCCATCCCGCCATCGCCCACGCCTACGAACTCGACATCGACCCGGCCCTCGCCCGTCCCTACATCGCGATGGAGCTCGTGCCCGGCGCCCGCCGCATCACCGATTACGCCCGCGAACACAAGCTCGACGCGCACGCGATGGTCCGGCTCATCGTTCATGCCTGCGAAGCCGTGCATTACGCGCACTCCAAGGGCGTCATCCACCGCGATCTCAAACCCGCCAATCTGCTTGTCAGCAACGAGGGCAACATCAAGATCGTGGACTTCGGCGTGGCACGCCTCACCACACTCGACCAGCCAAACGCCACCACAGCAGGCTCCTGGCTCATCGGCACGCTCGAGTACGTCAGCCCCGAGCAGATCCGGGGCGAAGCGGGTACCGGTTCCGATCTCTACTCCATCGCCGCGATTCTGTACGAACTCATCTGCGGCCGACCGCCCATCGCAGTCCGTGGCCAGGATATCTTCCAGGCCTTCGACCGCATCAAGAATACCGAGCCGCAGCACCCGTCAAAGCTCAACCCCGCCTGCAACCGTGATCTCGCCGCGATACTCCTCAGGGCGCTGAGCAAATCTCCCGAGCACCGGTACGAATCCGTCGCCGCGTTCAGCGGTGATTTGAACAGGTACCTCCGAGGCGAGAGCGTCCTCGCCCGCCCGCCGGGGCCGGCCGCCCAGCTCTTCCGAGCCGCCAAACGCAGACCGGCGCTCACCGTCGGCCTAGCCGCCATCGCCATCGCCGTCTTCGGTGGCTGGGCGTGGTCTTGGCGGGAAGGGGAACGCGAAAAGCAAACCAGCAGCCGCATGATCGCCGCCGCGGCGGACGCCATGGACTTTCTCCAGTTCCGCGTCGGCTCTCGCCCCGCCCGCCAGGCCATGTTCGAGGCCTATCTCCCCGTGATCAAGGATCTCGCAAAGACCCATCCGCACGACCCGCGCCTGCAACGCCTCCTCGCCCGGCTGTGCAGCACCGGCGGCGACCTCGCCCGCGATAACGGAAACCCCCGCGCGCTGAGAGTCTGGAGGGAGAGGGAACTCGCGATCATGAGAGACCTCGTGGCGCAGACCCCGACCAAGGACCCGAACCTGTTCGAGTTCCGCCACGCACTGTCACTCTCCGTGGTGCGCATGGGCAACATCTTCGAAGACGCCGGTGAATGCGAGCCCGCGTTGACTTTCTACCTGGAGGCTCTTGGCATCCAGGAGCAACTCCGCGAGCAGCAACCTCTCAACCCCGCGCTCGCCGACGACGTGACGTGGAGCTACCGGCGCATCGGAATCCTCTATGACCGTATGGGCGATTCTTTCCAAGGCGCATGCTTTGTGTTGCGGCACATCCAACAGGCCGATCGTCAACTCGAGATCGAAGGCCCGACGCCGCGCTCGCTCTGGGCCCTCTACAGCGCGCACCAGGCGGACTACTTCATGCGCGTCAGCCTCGGTGATGAGCCGGGGGCGGACCGGGCGTACGGCATGATGCTCACCACCGGCGAATGCCTCATCGCCGCGGATCCCGAGGAACGCCGGTACGTGAGCGAGGTGGTCAACGCCATGGCCCACCGCGCCCACTTCATCGCGCGTGAATTCAACACCGATCGCCCCGCGCCCCGCGACACCCTTTCCGCGATGGAAGGTCTCTGCCGTCGCGCCGAACGCATCCTCGCCGATTTCCCCCAGAGCGACAACGACACCCTCGAACTGCTCATCGTCCGTACCAACGTCTGCCTCGCCCGCGCCAAACTCGCCGAGCTCCGCGCCGATACCGACTCCGCCATCGAGCACGCACATCGCGCACTCACCCTCGCAGAGTCCGCTCACGCCCGCGGCCTGCGTTCCGATTACTTCAACGAACTGGCCACCATAGCCACCGCCGCCATCGAACGTCTCACGGCCCGCGGCAATCACGGCAACTGAGCGATTCGATCGCTCTCGCCCCTTCCCCCAAGTATCTCGCGGTCAGTGAATGCCGACACCCGACCATTGAAGCCAGATTCCCGGCCCGGACTGGGCATTCATGTTCCCGGCCGCGATCCGCGTTCAAGTCTGTGAGCGTGTGTGCTCAACTCAAGATTCCGGGCCTTACAAGCCGGACCTTTCTTTCCCGCCCTCCAACCATTACCCTTTTCACACCCAGCCCGCACCGGCCGGCATCGGCCCGCGCGCTCCATGAAGCACTCCGTATCGGCGATCCAGACCTTTGTCATCCTCCATCTCATCCCTCCTCTCCCGCGCCCCGCTCGCCATGACCGCCGACGCCGCGCGTCTCAAGACCGCGCTTGATGCCGGCGGCCTCACCCCCCAGCGACTCGCCGACCTGCAGCGAAAACTCGAAGACAGCATCTCCTTCCGCGCCCAGCGTGCCACCCGCGCTCCCAAACCGTCCCTCTCGGCCGATCTCCCCGTCATCGCCCGCCGCGCCGAGATCGCCGAGGCGATCAAGGCCCACCAGGTCGTCATCCTCTGCGGCGAAACCGGCAGCGGCAAGACCACCCAGTTGCCGCAGATCTGCCTCTCTCTCGGCCGCGGCGTCGCCGGCATGATCGGCCACACCCAGCCCCGCCGCATCGCCGCACGCAGCGTCGCCGCCCGAATCGCCGAAGAACTCGACGTTCCCCTCGGCGGCCCGGTCGGCTTCAAAGTCCGCTTCGGCGACCAGACTTCAAATCACACGCTCATCAAACTGATGACCGACGGCATCCTGCTCGCCGAGACCCAGACCGACCCCGACCTGCTCGACTACGACACCATCATCCTCGACGAGGCACACGAGCGCAGCCTCAACATTGACTTCCTGATGGGCTACCTCCGGCGCCTTCTCCCGCGTCGCCCCGACCTCAAGCTCATCGTCACGTCCGCCACCATCGACCCGGCGAAGTTCAGCGACCACTTCGGCGGCCCCTCCGTCGCGCCCGTCATCGAAGTCTCAGGCCGCACCTACCCCGTTGAACTGCGCTACCGCCCCGTCGGCGACGACGCCGAGGATTTCGAGGAAGTCGAGGAGCACGCCGTCGTCGACGCCGTCGAAGAACTCTGCTCCCCAAGGCTCCCCAAGGGCGATGTCCTGGTCTTCGTCCCCGGCGAGCGTGAGATCCGCTCCTGCGCCCGCGCTCTCATGAGCGGCAGCCGCATCGACGCCGATGTGCTGCCCCTGTACGCGCGCCTCTCTCCCGCCGAGCAGGACCGCATCTTCCGCCCCGCCCAGCGCCGCCGCATCATCATCGCGACCAATGTCGCCGAGACCTCCGTCACCGTTCCCGGCATCCGTTACGTCGTCGACACCGGCCTCTCGCGCCAGAGCAAGTACGACCCCCGCACCCGCGTCCAGCGCCTCCCTGTCGCGACCATCTCACAGGCTTCCGCACGCCAGCGCAGCGGCCGCTGCGGCCGCGTCGCCGCGGGCGTTTGCATCCGCCTGTACGCCGAATCTCAGTTTAACGCGTGGCCCGCGTTCACCACGCCTGAAATCCTCCGCTCCAGCCTCGCCAGCGTCATCCTCCGCATGAAAAGCCTGGCGCTGGGCCCGGTCGAGGAGTTCCCATTCCTAGACGTTCCCTCCGCCGCGATGATCCGCGACGGCTACCAGACTCTCTTCGAACTCGGAGCGCTCACCGCCCCCGACGCAACCGGCGAACTCACCCCCATCGGTCGCCGCCTCGCCGTCCTCCCGCTCGAGCCCAACATCGGCCGCATGGTCATCGCCGCCGAAGAGGAAGACTGCGTCGAAGAAGTCCTCACTCTCGCCGCGGCACTCTCCATCCAGGATCCCCGCGACCGCCCCATGAGCCGCCAGCGCGACGCCGACACCGCGCACCTTGTTTTCTGGAACGAAACCTCGGACTTCCTCGTCCTGCTCAACATCTGGGACCAGTTCCAGGACGCCTCCTCCAAACTCTCCCACGGCCCTCTCCTCTCCTGGTGCCGCGAACGGTTCGTCAACTTCAACCGCCTCCGCGAGTGGTCCGAAACCCGCCGCCAACTCCGCTCCATGGTCATGGGTGATGACGAAGAGGAAGTGCCCGAAGAAGCCGCGCCGCACGTGCACGCCAAGGTCGCCCCGCGCCCGCTCCACGACCGCATCCACCGCGCCCTCATGACCGGGCTTCTCTCCAACCTCTGCTGCCGCGACGAGGGCGGCCCCTTCGAGTATCAGGGCAGCCGGGGCAACCGCGTCACCATCTTCCCCGGTTCCGTGCTGTTTAGGAAGGGCCCCAAGTGGCTCATGGCCGCCGAACTCGTCCTCACCACCAAGCTCTTCGCCCGTACCTGCGCCAAGGTTGACCCCGCCTGGATCGAAGAACTCGCCGAACACGTCATGACCCGCACCGGCGGCGACTCCCATTGGGACAAGGACAAAGGCGAAGCCGCCGTGTGGGAGCGGCTCACCCTCGCCGGCGCTGTCGTCGTCCCGCGCCGCCGCGCCCCGCTCGCCAGGATCGACCCCGCCGCCGCCCGCACGCTCTTCATCCGTCACGCTCTCGTCCGTGGCGAACTCGACACCGACGCCCCGTTCGCCGTTGCCAACCGCGCCGTCATGGCCCGCGCCGCATCCCTCGAAGCCAAGTGCCGCCGCCGCGGCATGATCCGCGACGAATCCTCCCTCATCGCATGGTTCGATTCCCGCCTTCCCAAGACCATTCTCGATCGCACCACGCTCGAGCAGTTCCTTTCAACCAACCCCGTCGCGACCCGCGCCCTGTCCATCCCCCTCGCGGATGTCCTGACACCACAGGCTATCGCCGCCGCCGGCCCCGACCAGTTCCCCGATGACATCACGCTCGACGGCGCAGTCGCCCGCCTCGAATACCACCTTGACCCGGGAAAGGACGAAGACGGCATCACCGCCCGCATCAATCTCCTGCATCTCCCCAAGCTCGATGACGATCGCGCCGACTGGCTCGTCCCCGGCCTTCTGCCCGACAAGATCACCGCCATCTTCAAGGCACTTCCCAAGCAGTACCGCGCCCCGCTGGAGTCAAACGCCAAGGAATCGCTCTCCTCGTTGGCCGAACAGTGCGCCTCGGTCATGACCTTTGCCAAGGGCCCGCTCGCACCCGCTCTCAGCGAAGCCATCGAAGTGCTCCGGGGCGTCAAGGTGCCGCCCGAGGCGATGCTGGTCTCCGTCCCCGACTATCTGCGTATGCGAGTTCTCGTCGAAGACGACCACGGCAAAGAACTGGCCGCGGGCCGTGACCTGGCCGAACTCCGCGAGCGCCTCGCGGGCCGTCTGCGTCGCGCCCAGGCCGGCGCCGCCCGTGCCCGCTTCGAACAACGCGGCATTACCGCCTGGACATTCGGCGAACTCCCCGATGATGTACCCACCGTGCTCGACGATCAGTCCGTCACCGCATTCCCCGCCCTGATCGACGACACTAACTCCGTCTCCCTCACGCTCCTCGACGATGCTTCCCGCGCCGCCGAGCACACGCGCCTGGGCATCCGCCGCCTCTTCGCCATCGCCGCCCGCGAAGAACTCGCCCATCGCATCGAGGTCCTCCCCGGCTGGGACGAGATGAAGCGCCAGCACAAGGCCCTCGGCACCGACGACGAGCTCCGCGATGCCCTCTCGCTCCTCATCGCCGAACGCGTCTTCCTCGTGGGCCAGCCACCCGTCCGGAACGCACAGACGTTCGAGTCTCGCCAACTCGAGCAGTGGGGGCGTCTGGGCCAGTCAACGCTCGAAGTCGGCGCCGCCGTCGCCGCGATGCTCGAGTCCCGCTTCCGCGTCGCCGGCCGCCTCGCCGGTGGTACGCCCCGCCAGTGGGCCACCAGCATCGCCGATATCCGCGAGCACGCCGCGTACCTCATGCCCCGCGGCTTCCTCCGCCTCACGTCCTGGGAGCGCCTCCGCGAATACCCGCGATACGCCGCGGCACTCCGCGCCCGCCTGTTCAAACTGCGCGAAGACGGCCGCGACGTCGAATCCGCCTCGCTCGCATCCGTTCTTCCACACTGGAAGCGGTTCACCGGGTGGGTCGCCGCCGCGATGTCCCGCGAGCGTCTCCTCGCCGAACAGGCCGGCGACGCCGCCGCGAAGACCGGCAAGTCCAAGCAGCCCCTCCCCGGCGCCAAGCGTGCCGCCCCGACCGTCAACGTCGATGCCGGCGAATGGGCGTTGCGCCCCGGCGCATTGCCCAAGCCCGTGGCCGCGTACCGCTGGGCCGTGGAGGAGTTCCGCGTCTGCGCGTTCGCGCCCGAGATCGGCGGCCCCGCCGCAACCGCCAAGCAGTTGGACGACCTATGGTCCAAGACGCCGCGAGAATCATGATCGTCCGGGTTCTTCATCCACGACCCTCTCCGCACCCCCGCAACGCGTGCGTGCCCGTTCCCAACAACACCACCGCATGAACGCCCGCCACGCCGCCAAACCAACCGCCCCCGCAGGCGCACGCCGCACCAACTCTGCCCTGCTCTTCATGCGCCAGTTCCTGCGCTCGCCAGGCGGCGTCGGCGCGGTGGCGCCCAGCAGCCGTTTCCTCGCCGAACGCATGATCGAAGGTGTTGATTTCTCGCGCGTCTCCGCCGTCGCCGAGTTCGGCCCCGGCGCGGGCGTCTTCACCCGCCGCGTCGTCGATCATCTCGCCCCCAGCGCCGTCTTCTTCGCGATGGAGTTCAACCCCGCGATGGCCCGCGAGTTCGCCCACCGCTTCCCCAACGTGAAGCTCCACGTCCGCAGCGCCGCCGAAGTGCGTGAAGCCTGCGTCGAAGAAGGCCTCGCCCCCGACAACTCCCTGGACCTCATTATCAGCGGCCTCCCCTGGGCCGCATTCCCTTCATCGCTCCAGGAGAGCATCCTCACCGCCGCCGTCAAGGCCCTCCGCCCCGGCGGCATGATGGCGACCTTCGCGTACTACCAGGGGCTGCTGCTCCCCGCGGGCAAACGATTCGCCGCGTCGCTCCCCAACTACTTCTCCCGCGTCGAACGCAGCGCACCCGTCTGGCTCAACGTTCCGCCCGCGTTCGTGTACCGCTGCTACAAGTAGCCGCCGGTCCATAGGATCATGGGTTCGTGCAACGCCCATGCCGCCCACCGCACCGCCCTCAACCACCCACCACGCCGTCGTCCTCTTTGACGGTGTCTGCAACCTCTGCAACGGCGCAGTCCGCTTCATCATCCGCCGCGACCGCGCCGGATACTTCCGCTTCGCCGCCCTCGACTCTCGCCCAGCGATCACGCTGCTGGCCGCGACGCCCCACGCTGCGCCCCTTCCGGACAGCATCGTGCTGGTCGAGAATGGCCGGACGCACCTCAAGTCCACCGCCGCGCTGCGCATCGCGCGAAAGCTCAAGTTCCCCTGGCCTCTGTTCTATGCGTTCATCCTCATCCCCCGCCCGATCCGCGACTGGCTGTACGGCATCATCGCCCGCCACCGGTACCGCTGGTTCGGTCGCCGCGATGAATGCATGGTCCCGACCCCCGAACTCCGCGACCGCTTCCTCGCCTGATCACTACGCCGCGAACATCGCGTCCACGAACGCCTCGGGATCAAACGGCTGCACGTCGTCGGGCGTCTCCCCGATCCCGATGAACTTGACCGGGATCGACGTCGTCTCCCGCACCGCGATGACGATGCCGCCCTTGGCCGTGCCGTCGAGCTTCGTCAGGAATATCCCCGTCACCCCCGCCGCCTTGTTGAACTCTTCCGCCTGCCGCAGCGCGTTCTGGCCCGCCGTCGCGTCCAGCACCAGCAGCGTCTCGTGCGGCGCATCAGGAATCTGCTTCGCCACCACCGACCGGATCTTGGTCAGTTGCCGCATCAGCGGGTCCTGCGTCTGCAAACGCCCCGCCGTGTCGATGATCAGCACATCCACCCCGCGAGACTTCGCCGCGGCACACGCGTCGAACGCCACCGCCGCCGGGTCGCCGCCCTGCTGCCCCTTCACCACCTCCACGCCCAGCCGCTTGCTCCAGATCTCCAACTGCGCCACCGCCCCCGCCCGGAACGTGTCGCACGCGCCCAGCATCACCGTCTTGCCCTGCCCCGTCAGCACGCGGCAGAGTTTCGCGATGCTCGTGGTCTTGCCCACCCCGTTCACGCCCGTCATCAGGATCACCGTCGGCCCCTGCGCCGCGAGCCTCAGCTCGCGATCCTCCGCGGGCCACAGCGCCTTGAGCTCGCGCTTCAGATACTCCATCACCTCATCGCCGGTGCTGATGGTGCCCGCGCGAAAATCCGCCCGGATGCCGTCGATCAGCTTCGCCGTGGTCTTGACGCCCACGTCCGCCTCGATCAGCCGCCGTTCGAGATCCGCGATGAGCTGCTCGTCCAGCCGCCGGCCCATCAGCAGGTTCCGCAGCCCCTGCACGCCCGTGACCAGCGTCTGCCGTGTTTTTTCAAGCCCCTGCTTGAGCTTGTCAACCAGCGACTTGAAGAACGCCATTACACCGGCCCCCCCGCAGGCGCCGCCATCCGCTGCGCCGCCTTGTCGAGCAGCGCGTTGATGAACGCCGGCGAACGCTCGGTGCTGAAGTGCTTGGCCAGCTCCACCGCTTCGTTCAGGATGATCGCCGCGGGCGTTTTGCCCTCCACGATCTCGTGGTAGCCCAGCCGCAGCAGCGCCCGGTCAACGCCCGCGAGCCGGTGCGTGGGCCACTCGGGCGCGAGCTCCCGGAACAGCGCATCGGCCTTGTGCCGACGCCCGTCCGCGCCCACCACCATCGCCTCGATCTCCGCCGCCGCGATCGGCCCCAGCCCGTCGACCGTGGCCAGCGTGCTCTTGACGAACGCCGGGTCGTGCACCCCGCGGGCGTCCATCTGGAAGAGAATCTGCAGCGCCAGCCGCCGCGACGCGATCCGCATCACCCGCCCACGCTGATCCGGAGGGAGCGCCGCCAGTTCCTCCGCCCCGTCCGGCCCGCCCTTCTCCGTGGCCTCGGGCAACAGGTACAGCACGTCGAACGCCAGCCGCCGCATCTGCTCGGTGATGCTCATGCGCGCCTCCGCGCCTTGTCGGGCCGGCGGCCCATCGAGGCGCCCACGGTCTTGCCGCGGTTGAGCGCCTCGATCGAGCGGATCGTGTCCAGCAGCGCGGACATCGCCTCCGCGCCCTTGTTGCCCTTCTTGCCGCCCGCGCGGGCCTTGGCCTGCGCCGCGTTGTTGGTCGTCAGCACGCCCAGCGCCACCGGCACCCCGGTCAGCAGCGTCACGTTCACCAGCCCCTCCGCCACCGCCTGCGCGATGTACACATCATGGCTCGTCTCGCCCTTGATGATGCACCCCAGCGCCAGCACGCCGTCGTACCGTCCGGTGCGTGCCGCGGCGTTCGCCAGCGCGGGCAGCTCGTACGCGCCCGGCGCGGGGATGATGTCCACCCGCCCCCGGTCCGCGAGCAGTGAGAACTCCTCGATCGCCCCGTGCAGCATCGGCTCGGTGATCGATTCGTTGTAGCGGCTCACGACGATGGCGACCCTGGGCGCCTCGGTGCGAGCGGACGGTGGATGAACGTGTCTTGACATTGTGTTTCTTGTGTCTCTGTCCCGTGCTGCTCAGGCCATCTGGCTGGCGCGGATGCGGATGCCGTCGATCACGTCGCGGATCTCCGCCGCCATCCTCGAGTTGGGGAAGTCGCTGAGGATCCGCTCGCCCAGCCGGGCCGCGTCGCGCCAGTTGCGGTCCTGCACGGCCAGTTTGAACTGCGCCCCCAGGTTCTCGCGCGTCTTGCCGATCACCCCGCGGGCCAGCTCGCGCAGCGGCTCGGCCTCCATGGGGCTCAGGTAGGTGTCCAGGTCCTTGAGCAGCGTCATCGCCTCTTCGGTGCGGCCTTCCTGCGCCGCCATCAGGAACTTGCGCTCCAGTTCGGCCTTGCACGATTGCTGCGCCTGCTCCACCCGCCCGCGCAGCCCGAAGACCCGCGCCGAATCCGGGTATAGCCGCAGCAGCCGGGCCGCGTCGGCGTACGCCGCGTCCCACCGCCGCTGGATGATCAGCCCGTCCAGGTACGCGATCGCCTCGGTCACCTCCCGGTCCACCGTCTGCGCCCGTGCTTCATCGATCTTGTGCCGGTAGTCCTCCGCGTCCGAGCGGTAGCCGAAGCGGTCGGCCAGTTCCTTCACCAGCACCATCGCCGCGTCCCAGTTGCGGTTCGCGATATCCTCTTCGATCGCCTGCGTCAGCAGTTCGCGGTCGTTCTTGCGGGAGAGCACCCGCCGGGCATCTTCCGAGAGCGACGCCAGGTCGCGGAACGACCGCACGTTTCGAGAGATCTCGTCCACCCGATCCGTCAGTTCCTTGTCGCCGCGCTTCATCGCCAGCACGAACGCCACCGGCGCCAGCGTCAGCACCAGCAGCACGCCCCCGGCGCCCATCTGGAAGTACTCCGGCCGCATCGCGAGGTAAATGCTCAGCGCCAACGCCGCGGCGTACAGAATCGTCAGGATCGCCAGCGTCCCGCCGCCGCCCTTGCGGGCCGCTTTGCGAGCGTTCTGCGCCGCCGAGTTCGCCGAGTATTGCGAAGCCGCGGGTGAGGAAGGTGTTGAGGGCGTCGGGGATGTTGTCATCGGTGGTCCGGGTGTTTCCCACAGGTCCCGTGGGCGTCGTTCGGCTTCCATTCCTACAGGCCTCGTCCTCGCCGCGGGGCGAGTCTTCCGGCTTGCCCAAGCGTATCTACCCTGAACCGATGAGCGAGGCGTCTCCCACGTCATCCCCCCCTCAGGTTGAATCTTTTACCCTCGGCCCCTACGCCACCAACTGCTACGTGGTCAGCGTCCCCGGCGGGCGTGAATGCTGGATCATCGACGCCAGTTTCGAGCCCCAGCCCCTCATCCGCCGCGTCCGGTCCCAGGGCCTCACCCCAGTCGCCCTCATCCTGACCCACGCTCACATCGATCACATCGCCGGCGTCCGCGACGTCCTGGCGGCCTTCCCCCGCCTGCCCGTCTGGATCCATAGGGAAGAGGAACGCTGGCTCGGCGACCCCGAACTGAACCTGAGCGCCTTTACCGGCATGCCCGTCACCGCCCCCGGACCCGACCGCGTGCTGAACGAGGGGGATCTGCTCGAACTGGGCTCCACGAAGTGGCGGGTGCTCCACACCCCCGGTCACTCCCCCGGCGGCATCACGCTCTACGAACCCGCATCGCACATCGCGTTCGTGGGCGATGCGCTCTTCAGCGGATCAATCGGCCGCACGGACTTCCCCGGGTGTAGTTTCGAGCAACTCGCCTCCTCCATCCGCGAGAAGATCTACATGCTCCCCGCCGACACCCGGTTTTATCCCGGGCACGGCGAGCCCGGCACCATCGGCCACGAACGCCGCACCAACCCGTTCGTCCGCGGCTGAATCCCCGCTCACGCCCCCGTGTGCAACGCGGCGATGCGTGCGCTGTACGCCGCGGATGGCTCAACCTTCCGCCGCGCCATCGCCGCTCGCATCACCTCCGCGAACTTCTCGGGCCGGTAGGTGCGCTGCCCGCTGTCCGTGATCCACGCAAACCGCGGCACGCACCCCGACGCCGCGGCGGTGCTCGCGATCATCGCGCCGGTGTGGATCACCGAGCCGGTCATGAGCCGCGTGCAGATCGCAGTCTTCACGTGGTCGCCGATGATCGGCCCCAGGAACTGCTGCCCGCTCCGCTCGTTGCCGGTCGAGACCGACGCCCGCGCGATCACCTCCCCGTAGGTGTTGAGCAGGTTGCTGATCGTGGTGCCCGCCCCCAGGTTCACCCACTCGCCGACGAACGAGTCGCCCAGGTAGCCGTCGTGGGCCTTGTTCGCAAACCCCTGGAAGATCACCCCGCCCACCTCGCCGTTCACCTTGCACCACGGGCCGATCGCCGTGTGCGGCCGGATCGTGGCACGCTCCAGCACCGTGGAATGCGGGCCCACCGAGCAGGGCCCGATGAGAATCGCCCCCGGACGCACCACCGCGTGGTCCTCGATCGCCACCGGCCCGTTCTCAAGGTCAATCGTCGCGCCCGGGTACACCTTCGCGCTCGGCGAGATCCAGAGCTTGTGCTGGCCGAAGCACACCGCGCCTTTGGGCATCTCCCGCGCCGGCGCGCCGCTGTGCGCCCCAAGGTCAACGTCCAGGCACGCATCGCGGAACGTCCGCACGTGCCCCGGACGCGACATCAGCGCCGGCGCGGCGAGGGTCTCGGTGATCGTGTACCGCGGTGTCTCGCCCTTGAGCAGCGCCGCCGCGTCTTGCGGTGCCAGGTGCGCCGCGACCAGGTCGCCCGATCCCTCCTCAACGATCGCCTCGCCCAGCCGCAGAAAGTTCACCGACGGCGGCGGCAGCGGGCACCGACCGTTCACCACCATCGCCGCGTGCGGCGGAGTCTCGTTCACCGGGGCCGCGTGCCGCTCCCGCGTGAGCGCCGCGAGCGATTCGGGCACGAACAGCCCGATCGCAAACCCGCCCAGCAGCGATTGGATCCGCTCCAGCGTGGTGACCGCGCCGGTGCGGATATCAAACGTCGCACGCAGGTCGTTGAGCGGCGAAAGCACGCCGCGGCCGTCGTCGTAGGCGATGAAGGGGGTCATGGACGCAGTGTACGGAGGCAGAACCTCGCGCCGAACTGAGTGGGCGGGCAGCATCGACCTTCCCGTGCCATCAGAGGTCGTCGCCCTGGACGACCTCGATGCCGAACGTGCAATGCCGCCCGCAGCACCCAACCCCCCGACGCCCGGTCTGAACGAATGCTCTGCGCAGTGAAGACCAGGATGGCCCGCAGCAACACCGCACACCCCACCCGAAAACCCATGTACCACAGTCCATGGGTTCCTCCCGCGCTTACCTCATTCCTGAACCCCACGGCCCACTTGACGCCGCCACCCTCTTCGCCCCCAACGGGGGCGACGGGTTGTCGCCACGGGTGCAGCGACGCCGCTCTGAGCGTCGCGCAACCCGTGGAACCGAAGCTCTCTTCTCCCCGCCCCAGCCGGGGCGGAGGAATCGCCGTCAGCACCAACCCCCCGACGCCCGGTCTGAACGAAGGCTCTGCGCAGTGAAGACCGGGATTGCACGCAGCAACACCGCACGACCACTCCGCTCACCCGAAAACCCACGGACAGCAGTCATCGGTTCCTCCCCGCCCTCGCATCAATACCACCCGTCTCACTCGATGCCCCATCCACCACCTCCCCAATCCGCAATACACTCCCGCCGCGATGATCCAGACCATTTTCGTACCAGTGGATCGTGAAGCTGTGCGTTACGACGCGTACGGCCGCCTAGGTGCCGTCGCGAAGGAGCTTAAGGAAGTGCCCGGCGTCGGATCGCGGTCGGCGATGTGTTCCTTGGGATCGAGCCAAAGAGCGGTCAAAAGGCCATGTCGGCATGTGTTTTAATAAAATATGATCAACCCACTTCCAATAGATTCCGCTCAGGCGCGGGCGATTTCCGAGTGGGCCGCAGAACAGGGGCGTGCGTTCATGTCCAATAGGCAAGCTTACAATGCCAGACTACACGGAACATGCACCAAGGGCTTGCCGGTGGTTCCGGGCGAGCGGCCCGAACGAGTGGAGAACATCAAGTGATTCGGTATTTTGACAACGTTGGTCATCGTTCACGCGAGCCATTTGTTGATCCGGTGTTATCGACTATGTACCATGGAGTAGAGGTATCTCCGTGGCGGAGTTGGGCGGCGCCGGATAAGGCGGCAGATCCACTGCACATAATTAGAAATACATACCGACTTCCGAGGATAAGCATGGTGTCTCAAAACTTGATCGGTGACACTGAAGTCGGAAGACGGATATCGCAAGTTGCCGATGTGCGTCTTCGACCGATTCGTGTAGTTCGGTCGTTCGAATATCCGTATCGAGCCGGAGACGATTCGTATGAACATGACAGTAATTTCGCACGTATTGCGGCGAGAACCGCCGACATGTCTGAGATTTTTGCCGAGTGGTCGCAGTTCTTGCCAGAGAGTACATGTCCGGAGCTTCTGGAGATATCAGTGTTCAACGGGGACAAGAACGCCGAAGACCTGGTGACGACGCGAATTGGCGATCCATCGATTGGCCTATTTAGTCGCGAATGCTATTTCAGTAAGCGAGAAGTGGTTCGGCGGGGTTTGGTCTGGGGCGGGGGACTGTTCTGCTCTGAGGAAGTCTATAAGATAATCAGGCGAGACCTTGATTCTCCATTTTGGGGTGTCATCGAAGTTTGATCGGCGGATGCCATCGACACCCCGTGCCATCGAAGTCGTGGCCCCCACGACTTCGATGCCGAACGTGCAAACCCGCCTGTAGCACCCAAGCCCCGACGCCCGGTCTGAACGAAGGCTCTGCGCAGAGAAGACCGGGATAGCACGCAGCAACCCCCACCCGAATT
>JBGAMO010000250.1:0-4454 GCA_044222845.1 Phycisphaerales bacterium | reverse complement strand
ACAGGATGTGTTTGGACGCCCGCTCAACATGCGGCCATGCTGCCTGAACCTGCGGCACAAGATGATGTTCATCGACCCGGCGCAGATGACGCCGGGGATGGTGGACGATGGGTCGGACACACGCGTGTTCCTGTGCACGCTCACGCAGAGCGTGGTGGGGCCGGACGATGCGCCGGTGTCGGCGCGGGCGTGCGATTCGGTGGGCCGGGCGTGCTTCCGCGGAGCGGCGGGATCGCGGCCGGCGCCGGCGATGCCGACGATCAGCGTGCCGCCACCGGGGCAGAGCGCATAGGGGAGCGTTCTATTTCGCCTTGAATGGCGGAAGCTCGTAGGCGTCCGCTGTGATCGCTTTTACATCGGCTTCGGCCGGCCGCTGGAAGGCGATCCTGGCTGCTTCGGGGCCTACGGTGACTCGAAGGTAACCTGGGCTTCCGAGGACCTTTCCGGAGGTGTATCCGTACTCGGCCGCACTCTGGGTGCCGCCGCGCAGGTTGCCGGGTTGCGGAACGCATTGGTAGGCGATGCCGTCGCGTTCGCTGTGGACGTAGAGGTGATCATGGCCGTGGAACACGGCCGTAACGCCGCGCTTGGCGAGGAGTTGGTGAATGGGCATGGGCCAGCCGGGACGGTGGGCGGCGAAGCCATCTGTGCCGTCGGCGTTCTTGCCGCCCCACTCGAAGAACGGGGCGGACTCGACGCCGCCGCGTGCGGCGCGGCCTCGGCCGCCGACCAGATGGTGGATGAACACAAACCTGTATTTCGCCTTTGAAGAAGCGAGGGTGCGGTCGAGCCAGTCGTATTGGGGACGCCCGAGGGTCAGCGTCCAACTCTGGTCGGAGAGCGCGGTATCGGCATCGGGCGATGGTTGAGGGCCACCCTTCTCGCCCCCACCTCCTCCACCCCCTCCACTCCCTCCACTCCCTCCGCCGCCGCGTCCGCCGGGCCCCCGCATCTTCTCCATCGTGGGCCAAAAAGGATCGAGAACAACGAAGAGCGCATCGCCCCACTCAAAGGCGTAGTAGTGCGAGCCCTTTCCCTGGGTGAGCTCGGTGCGGCCAGAGTACATCGAGGCGGTGCCCGGGGTGATGGGATCCGGGAAGAAGCGGGTTCGCTGGGCGAAGGACCAGCCGGCCATCTGGTCGGCGGCCGCGCCGGCGTAGCCGTACTCGCCATCGTGGTTGCCGAGGACCATGAAGAGCGGAGCGCTGTGAGAGATGAGGCCGAGGTAGTAGCGCTGGGCGAGATACTGGGGCAGGGCGTCGTGGAAATCACGTCGCTTGTCGGTCATGAAGGTGTCGCCGAGATCGATGTGGAAGTCGGGAGCTTCGGCGAGGGCGGAGGCGAGCGTGCGCTCGTAGACGGAGGGGGTGACGTTTGGGTCGAGGTGGGAGTCGGCCTGGACCGTGAACGTGAAGGGCTTGCCCGGCGCGCGAGGGGTGTGGAATCGGTAGACCTGGCTCTCGTGGAGGCGAGCGTCTTTCTTGCCGGGGTCGGCGGTGAGTGCGTCGGCGGATGACGGGTCGGTGTAGATCCAGCGATACTGGTGGAGGGAGTCGGGCGTGAGGCCCGTAAGCTCGATCGTGGCGGGCTCGCCGGCTTTCAGCGGGAGGCGGGGCGTGTATCTGAGCAGAGAGTGCTGCTCCGCCGCAAACTCGATGTATCCGACCGCGTCGGTAGCGCTGGTGATGCTGATGGCAATGGTCGTGGATGTGGGGCGCGCCAGAATGATGTCGAAGGCGTGCGGAGGGACGGTGGTCTGGAACGCGCTCATCTGGTCGATGAGGCCTCGGCCGCGACGAGGCTCCTGGGGCTCCGCACGTGATTCGTCGAAGGCCGCGGCCGAACCGGCGAACAGCGTTGCCGCCGCGAAGATCGCCAATGTAATCCTAGAGGAAATGCTGTTCACACGGCGTGCTCCGGGGTCATCGTGCCGACGGGCGCTCGTACTTCACATCGAGCGTAGCGGTGGCGAGGACTTTGTCCTTGAAGGCGGCAAGCAAGGCTTCCATTGTCGGGCCGGCGGCGCCGATCTCTTTCGCAGGGGCCAAGACCGGCTCGCAAGAGAGTGCGTACACGGTCAGCGTGTAGGTTTTCAGCCCGGGGCCCTTCGAGCATGGCGGAGCGTACTCGGCTCGGCGGTTGACTGTATTGACGCCGCGTGTGCCGCTCTTGGAATCTCCTTTGTCGACGGCGTGCGCGGAGGCCGGCAGGTTGTAGACAACCAGGTACACGTGCTTGTCTTCGCCCGGGCGATCGCCGGGGCGTGGCGGCCCCGGGATATGGTGCATGGTAATCGCAAAGCTCTTGGTGCCCTCGGGGACGTTTGTCCATGTGAGCGGAGGGGCGAGGCTTGCGCCGTCGCAGGTGAACTCGGCGGGGAGTTTGCCGGCGGCGCCGACGGCGGGGCTGGCGATCGTGAAACCGGTTGTGTTGGCAGTGGCGGATGGGGATTTGTCGCTCGGGGGCGGTACGCCGCGATCGTCTCTGCCACCCGGGCGGCCGCCGCGGCGCGGGTGATCATCTCCGCCCGGGGGGCGATCGCGGTCGGGACGACTGTCGTAGGTCTCAGTCTTCCTGGAGCCGTCGGGATCGATGAAGTCGAAGGTGTACTTGCCGTCCTCTTCGAGGCGGTAGTTCACGAGGTGCTTCTTACCCGAGAGCGTGTATTCAAGCGACCAGGATTTGTCGGCGAGGGATTTGAAGCCGGTGATGGCCGCGCCGCGAAGGGGCTGGAGCCATTGGCGGATCGGGTGGGCCCGCGGCTGGGGATCGATCTGGTCGTCGCGGACTGTGACTTTGCCGCGCATGCCGCCGTTGATGTAGGGATAGCCGACGCTGGCGTGGTAGTGATAGAGGCCCTTGGAGCCGTCGGCATTGCTCGAGAAGTGGCCATTGAGCTCGTCGAGAGCGGCGGTGCCGCCGATCGGGCACGCCCTGTCGTCGCCGGGCTTGGCCGCGGGATCGAAGAGACCATAGAGCGGGAAGCCGTCGAGTGCGTAGGCGATGGGCTTGTCGTTGCCGACCACTTTCTGGAGGGCGAGTGGTGCGATGTGGTAGTGGTAGTCGTCGCCGCGGCCGGAGTGGCCGCCAAAGTCGTCAAGCTCGCCGACCTTGAGGGTGTCGTCGCCCCGGTTGTTGAGCGCGTTGAATATGGGGACGCCGTTGGCAGCGAGGGCGATGGCGCCGCGGTAGAGCTGCGTTTTCGCGGAGATGGGCTTCTCGGCGAGCTCGGGCTTGAGGGGGATCTGCCAGGCATTTGCGCCGATGTAGGACTGAGGGAGCGGAACCTGCTGCTGCCAGGACTTGATGCCGACCATGAGCGGGTAGGTGACGGGGGCGTGGGGAAGTCCGTCGGACTCGATATAGAGCCAGCGGTCGTCCCAGCGAGTCTTCACAAAGGGGGCGAAGAGATCGAATGGGGCGGCCTGCGAGGGCTTGGGTGCGGCGGCGTCTTTGGAATTCGGGGCGGTGGGCGCGGCGGGCTGGGTCGATGACGCCAACGCGAACTGATTGATCGCGCCGGCGTCGGCGATTTGGCGAGCCGCCTCGACGCGGTCCGGGGCGGACAGGTCGTTGAACAGGAACCTCGCCACTTCGCCTGAGTCGCGTTCGATACTCACGGTTCGGTCGCGACATGCGAGGAACCAGCCGCGAACGGTTTCGCCCGTGCGCTCGTTGGTCCATACTCGCGCCGCGGAGGCCCGGGACGTCGCGGATGCGATGTCATCGTCGTGCCGGCCGCGCTGGTCCGGGGGATGGGCCGCGACGCAGGTGCAGGTGCTGAGCGCGGCGAGGGCGGCGAAGGTAGCATGCTGAATCATGGCCGCTGCTCCTTTGCAGGGACTGGCGCACGAGGCTTGACGGTGTATGAGTGCGCGATGGACTCATTGGACACACCGTCGTGCTCATCTTGCTTGCGAAACGACCTGACGTACTCAACCTTGGCCTCGTCGGCCGACACCGTCACCCGGAGGTGGCCGGAGTTGGGAAAGATGTCGCCGGAGGTGTAGGCCTGCCTGTTGAATGCGGTAAACGTCGGATCGGCGGGATTGGGCACTTCCTGGTAGGTGACCCCATCGAGTTGCTGATGGGCGTAGAGATGGTCGTGGCCTTGGAAGAAGATCGTCACGCCAGAGTCGCGCATCAGGTCGTGGATGGGTTGCTCCCACTTGGGGCGCATCTGGAAGAAACGGTTGAAACCTCGCTGATCGTTCCCGCCCCATTCGAACTTGCCGGCCTGTTCCACTCCGCCGCGGCCCGTACCGAGAACGTGGTGGGAGAAGACGAACTTGAACTTGGCCTCGCTCTGGGTCAAGGTAGTGCGAAGCCAGCGATACTGGGTGTCGCCGAGCGTGATCTGCCACAGGTCTCGGCGGCACTTGCCGGCGACGCCGGGAGGCTGGTCGCCCCCGCCTTCTCCACCCCATCCACCCCCACCACCGCCGTTACCTGTA
>JBGAMO010000040.1:0-30572 GCA_044222845.1 Phycisphaerales bacterium | reverse complement strand
GCCCGGCGTGCCGGGCCGCGAGCCCGCGCACTTCCATGTGGTGCTTCCAGCGATCGGCCCGGGCCGAGGCGAGCGTCGCCGCGGCGGAACCGCCCGCGGACTCCAGCAGCTTCTCGACCTTGATCTCCTGCTCCCGCACCGCGGCGGGTGTGGCCTTGGTCTCGCGGAGCTTGTCAAGCGCGTTGATCTCGTTCACGATCGACTTGGCGAGCGCGGGGTCGCCGGCGACCTCGGTCAGCACCTTGATCTCGTTGGCCCGCGCGGACTGCACGTGGGCCTGCATCTTCTGGTCGGCCTGCACGGGCTTTTCGAAGGCGTCGGCCGCGTCCTTGGGTGGGTGGGCCCCGGAGATGGCCAGGAAGACGATCTCAACGCCCGCGCCGCGGGGCTTGCCGTCAGGCCCCGGGTTGAGCTGGTCGAAGGCCTGCTGCACCAGCTTGCCGAGCCGGTTGTTCAGCTCCGTGCGGGTGCCGCCCAGGACATCATCGAGCGTGAGCGTCTGGAAGAACCGCACGATCACGCGCTGCGCGGCGGTCTTCAGGATGTCGTCCCGCATCTGCGGGGGGCCGAGTTCGTCGTACAGCAGCACGTCCTTGATGGCGTACCGCAGCGGCATCTCCGCCGAGATCATCGCGATATCGGTGAGTTCGGAGCGGCGGGTGGCGGTCTCGACGTCGGGGCCGGACTTGGCCGCGGCGCGGACGAACTGGTAGATTTCCTCGCCCGCGTGGTCGTTGGTCCACAGGATCGGGTCTTTGGTGGCCGGGGGCGCGGTGCCAAGTTCGATGGTGCGCAGGCCGGTGACGGTGAGGTCTGTCACGGTGGGCCGGGTCTGGCCCTCGCGACGGAAGTAGTACTCGGGGATGTAGACCGAATCGATCGGCCAGGGAAGCTTGAAGTGCCAGCCCGGGGCCAGGTCCGCGCGGGTCACGGCGCCGAACCGCAGCAGGATGCCGCGCTGGTGCGGCTTGATGACGGCGACGCACGACAGCAGCCAGACGATCGCCAGCCCCAGAATGATCAGCGGCGTGATCGCCTTGCTGAGCAACTGGTAGAACCAACCGCCGGTGACGTCGAAGCCCAACTGGTAGTTGATCGCATCGCTGATGGACTGGGCGATGCGGTCGGGCGTCGAGAGCAGGCCGAGCAGGCGGGAATCAAACGCCGGGTGGGGAAGTTCGCCGGCCTTGCGCGGGCGGTAGACGCCCAGAACGAAGTGCAGGAAGACCTCAACGCCGATCAGCACGAGGAAGCCGGGGACCACCACCTGCAGATACCGCAGGGGGGCGGGGGGGCCGACGAGGTCGACAAAGTTGGCCACTCCCATGGCCAGACCGATGAGCGAAGTGCCGATGGCGAACGCCGCGCCGCCGCGGAGGTGAGCCCAGGCGGGCTGCTTGGCCAATCCCGCGACGTAGCGGGCAAACGTGAACCCCAGCACCGCGATGGTGAGCCCCAGGCCCAGGCCCCAACCCTCGCGGGTCGGTGCGGAAAAATCTTCCGGGGCCACGCGGCCGCGAGCGCTGACGAAGCGCAGAACACCAACACCCACCAACATCAGGCCGATGACGATCGACACGATGGGGACGAAATACTTGTGCAACCCCGCGAGCCGGCGGGCCGCCGGACGGAACTCGTCGGAACCGGCGGTGAACACCGATGTCCCCGCGGTGGGGGATGTGGCCAGCGCCTCGGTTTCCATCGCTTCGATGCGTTCGCGGCGGTGCTGATCAAAGACGATGGCGAGGCAGAGCCACGCGAGGATGCCCGCCGCGGCGAACGCCGAGCCGGTCACCGACGTGTGGTCGTTGCCAAGGATGCCGTGGATGAGCAGGCCGGAGGCGAGAAGCGTCTGCAGCACGATGCCGCCGATGCTCACCCGCGTCGCTTGCCTGTAGGTGATGTAGTCTGCTTTCATGCACCCAACCTGTTGAGCCCGAATATGGGCGGTTTTCAATCATTCCGCGGCCGATGCCGCGACGCGCCCGCGTGTGGGGCAAGGGCGGCCCGTTGGCCGAGGTTCAATCTATACCGGCGAACCCGCGCCAGAACGGCAGGGGTCTGGGACGGGCGGAAGATCCGGGGCAAAGTTTCCGGCGCTTCCGAAGCCCCGGCACGAACTCGCCCCCCCGTGAGGGCCGTATTGTCGCCGGTGGAGTGCCCTGTGTCCACCCGAGTGGCCCGGTCATCCGCTCGGCACCGAACTCCAACGCAAGATTGTCTTATTCTCAAACAGGGCCCGAAGGCCCTCCATACCGAAACGCATTGATGTACGTCCGGGATTGACCTATGTTCGTCCCTCTCCGCGGAGATTGTCCCGCGGGGCGAACGATTCCGCTCGCGGCCGAGGGGCGCTCGCCACCCGTCCAACCACCGACCGATTCCGCACCCGCCTCATGATTGTCCAGACTCTGACCATCGCCCGAACGACCTTCATCGAGGCCGTGCGCCAACCGGTGCTGCTGCTGATGGTGCTGGCCTCCGGGCTCCTGCAGATCTTCAACACATGGAGCACGGGCTTCGCGATGGGTCAGGAAGAGACCAGCGAGGTGATCGGCGACAACAAGCTCCTGCTGGACATCGGTCTGGCGACGGTGTTCGTGTTCGGCACGCTGCTGGCGGGGTTTCTGGCCACGGCGGTGATGAGCCGCGAGATCGAGAACAAGACGGTCCTCACCATCATCAGCAAGCCGGTGGCGAGACCGACGCTGGTGTTCGGCAAGTTCCTGGGCGTGTCGGGGGCGATTCTCTCGGCTATGGTCGTGATGCTGGTCTACCTGCTGTTCTGCATCCGCCACGGGGTGATGAGCACGGCTTCCGACGAGCTGGACGGGCCGGTTCTGATGTTCGCTCTGGGGGGAGTGGCGATCTCGCTGCTGCTGGCGGGGTGGTGCAACTTCTTTTATGGCTGGAACTTCCCGCAGACGGCGATGCTGATGCTGGTGCCCGCCTCGCTGCTGGGGTACGCGGGGGTGCTGCTGATCAGCAAGAAGTGGGGCGTGCAGAGCCCGGCGATTGATTTCAAGCCGCAGATCACGATGGCCTGCATCTGTCTGACGCTGGCGGTGATGGTGCTGAGCAGCGTGGCGACGGCGGCGTCGACGCGGCTGGGGCAGGTCATGACGATTGTCGTCTGCTTCGGCGTGTTCGTGGCGTCGCTGCTGAACAACTACCTCATCGGGCGGTATGTGTTCCGCAATCAGTTGGTGGGGATGTTGATCGCCGCGAAGCCGGACGATCCGACCAAGGCGCAGTTTGACTCACCGGACAACTCGTACACGGTGGAGTTCGAGAACCCGCCGCGGCCGATGCCGCCGGGGACGGCGTTCTACTACAGCCCCAGCCCCAACGGGTATCCGATGATGGGGCGGGAGAAGTACGTTTCATTCTCAGGCGACGCGTCGAGCATCAAGGCGATTACAGCGCCCGGGGTGGCGCAGGCGGTGGTGGTGTCGGAAGGGCAGCCGCCGTACAAGAAGTTGAAGATTCGGAACATTGGGGCCAACGAAAAGACTCTGCCGGTGTACCGGGCTCCGGAGCCGGGAGATTACGTGTTCGCCGAGTACACCCGGATCAATCCGGGGGCGCTGGCGGCGTGGGGCGCGTTGCCGAACCTGCAGTACTACTGGCTCTTGGACGCGATCTCGCAGAATCGGCCGGTCTCGTTCCAGTACTTCGCGACGGCGGTGGCGTATTCACTGGCGCAGGTGGGCGTATTCCTGAGCGTGGCGGTGCTGCTGTTCCAGAAGCGCGACGTGGGCTGACGGGTCATTCAACTTTCTTGCGTTCGATCTGGTTGCCTTCGCGCAGAAAAGCGAGGAAAAATGCCGGCTTGGACGCGTCGGGCTTGTTGCAGAGCAGAACCGGGCAGCGGTCGGCGGTGAGCGGGCGAGCGTACTCGGCGGTCTGGGGCGAGAGCCGCGAGGCGTCTGGCGGGCAATAGTGGATCTGGCCGACGAGGTCACAGAACAGGTAGGCCGTGTCACCGTTCTCGTGCATCGAGGAGTCGATCACGCCGTACCGGCTTGCACCCTTGAATGTCCATGAGGTCCGGTTCAGTTCCGAGCCGTCGGCGGTGTTGATGCTCAGGCGGTGCCAGTCGTCGGACACGAGCGAGGCGCACAGCACTGTGGCCACGGTCCTGGGTGAGCCGTCGATCGTGCGGCGGTCGAGACGCAGATGCTTGACCGGTCCTGGCGCGGAGAGCAGCTTGCGCGGGGCAGGAATCTTCTCGGTCAGGAGCGGGGCTTCGAGGTACCACACGGTTGACGTGGCGGGATCGTGCCAGAGAATCTGGACCTTCTCGTCGGGCGACCAGTGCACGCACGCCGCGGCGTTGAACGCCGGGCGGGGCTCAAACTCCACGAGGCTGGGCTTGCCGCCGGAGACTGTCACGAGGGCCGCGGAAGATCCCGACGCGGAGGCGGCGACGAACACGAACGAGGATTCACCCGTGCAGAGCGGAGGCCCCATGGGTTTGAGCGCCGGGTTCGGGAGCGGCGCTTCGGTGAGCGTGGGCTCGCCGAGGTCGCCGAGCGAGACGATTCGCACGGGACCTTCGCCCCACCTGTAGATGGCGTGGGTGCGTACGGGCACCTGCGGCGAGAAGCCCGAGAGGAGCGGCCGGGCGTCGCGGGGAATGGGTGCGAGCGGGCGATTGGATTCGGATTGGAGCGGGTTGGCCGCGTCGAGAGCGAGCAGGTAGAGAATCGCGTCGCCGGTCTCGGCCGGGGCGTGAAGCCAAGCGAGGCGGCGCGGGGCCCAAGCGGAGCGGAAACCCTCGGGTCCCTTGCCGAGCCAGAGGGGACGCATGTCCTCGATCTTGAACTCGATGGGCGGGGATTCAGCCTGGGCGAACGGCGAAGCGGTGTACGACGCGGTGACGGTGTAGGTGCCGACGGGCAGTTCGCCCATGTACGCGAGGAAATCACCGTCGCTCTCGTGGGTATCGCCGGGCTTGAGCGTGATGGTGGCGGGTTCGCGGTTGTGCGGGTCGTGACCGGTGGCGATTTTGTTGAGACGCTGGGCGCTTCCGGCGAACTCCTTGCCGGACTTGTCGACGGCGCGGAGGATGACGTTGTTGTTGCGGAACGACATCATGTCGACGGTTTCCGGTGCGCCGCCGACGTTTTTGAGGGTCAGTGTGAAAGGGGCGGACTGCCCACGCAGCACGCGGGGAGAGGAGATGGAGAGGGTGAGAGTCAGTTCGGCCACGGCGGCGTTCCTCAGGTGTTATTGACTTGGACCTTGGCGGTGGAGCCGAACGCGTGACCGCTGGCGGTGGGTGTGGGGACCGGGGCGGTGTCGGCGAGGCAGGTGACTTTCAGGTCGATGACGCGGTTGACGGTGACGGTATCGCCCAGGCCGACGATGGATCCCAGGTTCGCGCCCTTGTTGGCGATCGTTCCCAGACCGGTGGTGATGTCGAAGGTGAGCCGGGAGAGGCGGCGTGCGGCCTCGTGGTTCAGCAGCTTGCGGAGCGTGCGGCCGCTGTTGTTCACGGTGGGTTCGGCCTGCCCCGTCAGGTAGAGCATGAGGTTGCCGCTCTTGGCGATCGCGTCGTACGGCGCTGCCGCGGCGAGGGGGGTGAGGGTGTTCTTGAGGATCTCGATGGGCGTTCCCACGGCGGGGCCCAGACCCTCCATGATCCAGTCGAGGATGTCGGTGCGGGCGAGCATGGGGTCCAGATCCCAGAAGCGCAGCTTGAGCAGACAGACCGCGCAGAAGTGCCAGATGACCGGGTTGGCCTCGGCACGCTCGACGCAGGGGAAGGTGCCCTCCTGACGCCAGACCTTGCGGTTCTCATAGGCCATGATGCAGGGAATCGAGTCGGCCTGATCGTGATGGATGCATTGGTAGTCACCCTCGACCTTGTGGGTATAGCCGGTGGCGCCGACATTGCTGAAACGGGTCCACGAATGCGCCAGGAAGACGGCGTGGCCGAACTCGTGTGAGAATGTTTCGGTGACGTCTCCGCGTTCGACGAACTGGAACTCCCGCTCCCAGATGTACTCGCCGAGCACGTCCGTGACTTCGGCGGGGCACTTGGCGAGGAAGGCGGCGAGCCCTGGAAGCGAGTCCAACTGGTCGATGCCGGCGGGTGTGGTGCCGGAGGCGGCGGCGCGGGGGTTGTCGCGCTTGAGTTCGGTGTAGGTCTGATCGAGGAACTTGCGTGCAAGACCCTGGATGTGGGTCCAGCGGGTCTCCATCTTGAAACTGCTGAACTTCGCGGTTTGAGTGCCGTCGGCGAGGATGTCGTACTTGACAGCGTTGGTGTCCCCGACGAGAGTGCCGGGGTAGCGGGTGTACGAGGATTTCTGGCTGGCGTAGCCGACGTTGCCGGGATGGACGATCGGGAGGAGCGCGTCGTAGTTCGGGAGCAGGTACAGATTGAACTGGGTGTAAGCGTCGCGCTTGCCGCCGGTGCCGTTGACTTCATCGAGCGGAACGGCGGCGTTGATGCCGCCGATGGTGCCCGCGTAGTTGGTGAAGTAGTCCTTGACGGTGGTTTTCCACTCGGCTTCCGAGAAGGCTCGCACGTACACGGGCCCGACGATCTCGGTGAAGGCGGGGAGGTAACTCTTGCGGACGTCGTTCCACTTGATGCAGGCCTGGTCCACGCTCGCGAAAGTCGCGACGATGTCCAGGACGGTCCGCCGCCAGACGGTGAATATGCCCGTGTCGATGTACTCGACGAGCTTGCCCTCGCCGTCGCGGAACTTCACCGGCTTGTCTTCGGCGTCGATCAGCGATATGCGGAACTGGTAGTTGTCGCCGCCGATGGGCTTGGGGCAGAAGAACAGGCGTGAGAGCCCGACCAGGTTGTTGTCGCTATCGGTGCCGCCGGCGACCGGCGTGACACCGAGTCCGCCGCCCGCGGGTGCGGCGTCGATCGCGGCGGGGCCGCCGGTGGCGAAGGGGTACTTCTTGAAGACCTTGGTGGCGAAGACCTGGCCGCCGTCGGTGCGGAGGCCGCCGAATCGCTCCTCGCAGTTGTCGTTGCGAGATTCGGGATCGAGCGTCTTGTTCGAGTAGCCTTCGGCGGCGTCCTTGAAGAACCGGGTGAGCCAGGTCTTGGGCTTGGCGGCTCCCTGGAACAGCTCGACGTTGTCGAGGTTCTCCGGGGGATCGATGATGCGCCAGACCACGCGGACGTCATTGGCGCCGAAGGCCAGGCACTTGCCGTCGGCCCTCTTGCGGAGTTCAACCTCGAAAGGGATCGCCGGGACGACGTGCTTCATCCAGGCGTGGGCGGTGTACGCGGCGGGCTTGGAGGCGGAGAAACTGTCGCCGTTGCGGCCAGCGTGGTTGTCGGTGATCAGCACGCGGTATTTCTTGTTTTTCGCGGCGGGCAGGATCTCGGTGTTGATCTTGACGGGCTCGGGCTCGTTGCAGGACTTCTTCTCGGCCTTGTTTGATGCGGTTGCCGAAGCTGTGGCGGTGCTGCGCTTGGCGGTGGCGTCGTTCTTGGCGTCGTCGGCTTCCTTGCGGGCGTCGGTGGCTTCCTTGCGCTTGTCGGTGGCGGTCTTGCGCAGGTTCTTCGCCTCCTCGGTCTTCTGCGTCTTGACCGGACCGTCCGCGAGCGACGCGGCCTCGCTCTCGGCCTGCTGGGCCGCGGCTTCGGCGTCGGTGGCTTCCTTCTCCTTGTCGGTGGCGACCTTGTCCTTGTCCTTCGCAGCGGTTTCCGACGATGTGGCGGCGGCGTCGTCGGTGTTGGCTTTGCGGCGTGCGGTGGTGGCGCCCTGGGAATCGTCCCAACTGCGCTTTTCCTCGGCGGCGGCGATGGCGTCGTCGGTGGTGGAGGCCTCGAGTTCGTCGGCCTTGGTCGAGGCGTCCTTCTTCTTGTCGCGTTCCGCGACCGCATCGTCGTATTTCTTCTTCTTCTCGTCTTCGTCGGCTTTCTTGGCGTCGATGTCCCGCAGTTGGTCGGCGTGCTTCTTCTCGGCGTCGTCGTGCTTGTCCTTGGCGGGCTGCACGGCGGCCTCGGCGTCGCTGACCTTTTTCTTCTGGGGATTGATCTTGCCGGTCTTGTCGGAGACTTCCTTGTCCAGGTCCTGCTTTTCCTTCTCGCGGTCCTTGACGGCCTGCTCGGAGTCGGACACGGTGCTCTTGGCGTCGTCACGCTCGGACTTCTTGGCGGCGAGGGCCTCGGTGCTGGCCTTGGCGACGGCCTCCGCTTCCGCGGCTTCGCGCTTCTTCTCGACGAACTTCTGCTCGAGGTTCGCGAACTCGCCGTACTCGCTGGGCGTGGGCGTGCGGCCGCCGGCGGTGATCCGCTTGTAGCACGAGTCGGCCTGGGCGGAAGCGGCCTGACGCTCCATGCTGGCCTTGGTCGCGGCGTCGCGGTCGCGGGTGAGCTGCTGCTCGGCCTGCTTGACCTCGCCCTCAAGGCGTGCGAGCTCGGATTTGTCCGCCGCGAGCTTCTGCTTGGCATCTGCGACGGCCTGGGGCGCGGCGCCGGCTCGCAGCTTCGCGTCGGCGAGATCGTCTTCGAGGCGTTTGAGTTCGGCCTTTTCGCGGGCGACGGCGTCCTGGGCGTTCTCCCAAGCGGCCTTTTCCTCATCCCACTTCTGCTTCAAGGGGGGGAGCTTGTTTTCTTCGGCTTCGCGGGCGGATTTGGCGTTCTCCCAAGCGCTCTTGAGGGGCGGGATCTTGTCCTGGGCGTCCTGGAGTTCGGCCTTCTTCACCGTCGCGTCGTTCTTGGCGGCCTGGTGCGCGGCGGCCTGCTGCTCGGCCTTTTCCTTGTGGTCGAACTCGTCGAGCCACCAGAGGCAGTTGTAGTTGTCGTCGTACTGGACGGGGCCGTGGCGGCTGTTGTCGCTGGCGAGCTTGGGGCGCTTGTCGTTGGGATCGTCCGCGGGCGCGGGGGCGCCCTTGGCCAAGGATTCGTGGCCCCGGTAGAAGAGCCGGAGTTCGTACTCGGCGGGGTCCGCGAGCGTGTTGCGTAGGTTGGGTGCGATGCGCCGGGCCATTCAACTCTCCGTCAGCAGCCGTGAACCGTCTTGAGTTTGTCGGTGACGTCCTTGGACAAGCGGCCGTCGATTTTGGCCTTGTCGCCTTCGGTGGTATAGACGTACTGGGCCTGGAAGCTCTTGATCGCCGCGACGTAGTCCGCGTCATCGTCGGGGATGTCGAGGATCTCGGCGGTGAGTTCCTTCTTGAGGTAGCCCAGGTTCTGCAGGCGGCCGATGGCGCCCGACTTGGTGTCCACCGGGTCGAGCCAGCCGATCTGGAGTTCGACGGTGCGGCCGGTGTACGAGAGTTCCACTTTTTTGGCGTCGGGCATCACCTTTTCGATCTTGACGACGCCGTCGCCGTCGGTGGTGCCGCTGCACTTGTTGGTGGGGCCCGCGGTGGTGGTGGCGGTGCCGTCGATCTTGACTTCGACCTTCTTGCTCTTGTGGGGCTTGTGGTCGCCGTCCAGAAGGCGGACCTCGACGGTGATGTACTCGGAGCCGATCTGGTAGTCGTGCTTCTTGGAGGTCGCGGCTCCGGAATCGGACTTGACCGTGTTGTCCGGCACATCGACGACATCACCGGGGTAGAGCAGGTTGGGGTCGGTGCGCTTGGGGGTGTTGGCGAGTGCCTTGACATTCGCGCCGTCTTTCCACACTTCCGCGCTGGGGATGTCCTTGGCCTTGGCGAGGCTTGCGATCGAGTCGCCTTGCTTGACCTCGTAGTCTGCCATGCTCAGTGAATCTCCGGTTGGACCACCCGATCGGTCGCTGTACGCAAGTATCTGACTCACCGTAGGGGCGTTGCGTCACGGGTGCAACCGAGGGGGAGCGCAGCGCCGTTGGTGCGCGCGCCGAGGGTCGGCTACCAGAGTCAGTGGGCGTTGCGGATCGGGTGGTGCGGGAGGAGTGCATGATGGTCGCGATGAAGTTTTGGTGGAGTGTGCGGGGGACTCTGAGGAGTGGTGAGGCTTGGCAGGGGGCTTGGTGACGGAGCTTCAGGGACGCTGGCTTTGGAAGAGTGCGATGAAGTTTTGGTGGGTGTGCGAGGGCCTGGAAGGAGTCCCATGCACTGCCGTCCATGGGTTTTCACGCGGGGGGTGGGATGAAGTTTTGGTGAGATGCGCGCGGGCTGGAATGTGTTATTGGACGTTTTGCGAGGTGGATGCGACTGCTGCGTGCGATCCCGGACTTCGCTTCGCAGAGCCCGCGCTCAGTCCAGGCGTCGGGGGATGAAGTTTTGGTGGTGCGGAACGAACTCCTGGAGTGGCCGGAGATTCAGAAGGTGGCTGTGAAAAGGGTTTGGAGGCGGTTTGGATTGGAGTGGTTGCGATGAACTTTTGGTGGTGGGTGTGGGGGGCGGATGGACATGTTATCGGAACCGTGTGGCGGGTGTGGCTGTCGCGTTTGGACACCGGTCTTCGCTTCGCAGGGCTCGTGCTCAGACTGGGGGTCGGGGGCACTTTGGAAGTACGCTCAGGCTGGGCGAAAAGTACACACTTTGTTTGGGTGTGCACCCTTTGTGCGCGCGGCGGGGTGCAACGCTGAAGTGGGGGGAGCCGATACTCTTGCATCATGCCCCCAGCCGCGAGAGCCGGAGATATGCACGTGTGCCCGATGGTGACCGGAGTGGTGCCGCACGTTGGCGGGCCGATCCTGCCTCCGGGTGTCCCGACTGTGTTGATCGGCGGGATGCCGGCGGCGGTGGTAGGCGGGATGTGCACGTGCGTCGGCCCGCCGGACACGATCTTGAAAGGGTCTGCGACGGTGATGTTCGGCGGGATGCCGGCGGCGCGCATGGGTGATTCGTGCGCGCACGGGGGGACGATCATCCTGGGGTGTCCGACGGTGATGATCGGCGGGTGACGCGATTTCTCGCGTGGCCGGCGCCGTTCATGGTTGAGCGTACCTTCAATCTGGGAACATGAACCCTACCCGTTCTCATCCGGCGGCCGCGGCCGCTGCGTCGCTCGAGGCAGTTCGCACACCGCTTTCGGCCCTGATCGGCTTTGACGGGTTCATTGATTCGATCATTCACATGGTGGACACGCGGCACGACATGGGGCCGCGGGGGTACACGCGCCTCTCAACGATCGTGGCGTTCGCGGCGCGGTGTGCGGCGGCGAGCGGGAAGAGCACGAACATCGAGCAGGTGCTGATCGAGGAGCGGTTCGGGGGCAACGGCCCGCTGATGGGAGGGGCGACGGCGATGCTGGGGATGCCGACGACGTACATCGGCGCGGTGGCGGATGATTCGGGGGGTGTGCATCCGGTGTTCAAGCCGTTCGCGGCCCGCTGCCGCGAGGTGGTGCCGATCTGCCCGCCGTCTTACACGCACTGCCTGGAGTTTGATGACGGGAAGTTGATGTTCAACAACACGGCGGCGGTGCAGAAGGCGACGTGGGAGGCGGTGGTGGCGAAGGTGGGGATGGATCGGCTGGTGGGGATGTTCGATGAAGCGAGGCTGGTGGGGATCGTGAACTGGTCGCTGCTGGGCGGGGTGGAGGGGATCTGGCGGGGGATGATGCGCGACGTGCTGCCCAGACTTTCCAAGGCATCCCGCCGCGTGTTCATCGATCTCTCCGACCCGGCCAAGCGCAGCGACGGGGACATCGCGGGGGCGATGAAGACGCTGGCGGAGTTGGAGGAACAGCCGGGGATCTCGATCACGCTGGGGCTAAATCTGGCGGAATCGCAGCGGCTGGCGGCGGTGGTGGGCGTGAGCGCGTACCACCAGGATGCGACGCAGTCGGAGGCGGTGACGCGGGCGGCGGCGGCGATCCGCGCCAAGTTGGGCGTGGACTGCGTGGTGATCCATCCGCGCGAGGGCGCGGGCGCGGCGGATTCGACTGGGCACGCCGCGTGGTTCGACGGGCCGTTCACGCCGACACCGAAGTTGTCGACGGGGGCGGGGGACCACTTTAACGCGGGGTTCGCGTTTGCGCAGGTTCACGGGTTGGCGCTGGAGCAGTGTCTTGCGACGGCGTGCGCTGTGAGCGGGGCGTACGTGCGGGATGCGCAGAGCCCGACGATGGGGAGGCTGACGGGGTTCTTGAGGAGCCTGGCGGAGTGAACGCCGGCGAGCGTTGAACTGCGAGCGCCGCGAAGACGCGGCGCGGAACGTGGATGCGCGCTATCCGCACTGGCGCGTGCGTTGTTCTACCCTCATCGTCTATGCCGAACCTGAGCCGGGAAGAGTTTGCAGCGTTGATTGCCGCGGAGCGGTCCCGCACGCCGCGGGGCGTGCTGGCGGTGCCGGTATCGCTGCGGCTGCTGTCGGATCAGTTGACGCCGGTGCTGGCGTACCGGCGTCTTGTGGCGCCGGACGAGCGGGAGGCTCCGTCGTTTCTGCTGGAGTCGGTGGAGGGGGGCGAGCGGCAGGGGCGGTATTCGATTCTGGGTGCGCACCCGACGGAGGAAGTGATCGCGCGGGGGCCGGCGTCGATCGAGGTGCGGCTGCACCGGGATGATTCGCCCACAGCGCAGGCGACGCCGATCGACACGGCGGACCCGTTCGAGGTGCTGCGGCATCGGGTGGCGCACCTGCGGCTGGTGAGACCGGCGAAGCGGGGGAGCAAGGACGAACTGCCCGCGTGCGTGCTGGGCGGCTGGTTCGGGTACGCGGCGTACGACAGCGTGCGGTACGCGGAGCCGGACAAGCTCGCGTTCGCGCACGCGCCGCGGGACGATCGGCGCCTGCCGGACCTGCACTTTGGCTTCTACGACGGTGTGATCGCGTTCGACCACGTCGACAAGGTTGTGTTCATCGTGAAGCTGGCGTTCGTGGGGCCGGGCGATGACGCGGGCGCGGTGTACGACGAGGTGGTGGGGGAGCTGCGGGTTCTGCTGGCACGCATCGAGAAGCACAGCAAGCCGCTGCCGAGCGGGCTGCTGGTGCAGGAGGCGGGGCCGGCCGGGGCGCTGCCGAGCAACATGACGCGCGAGGAGCATTCGCGGATGCTCGCGAGGGCCAAGGAGTACATCCGCGCGGGGGACATCTTCCAGGTGGTGCTGGGGCAGCGGTTCGAGCGCCGGAGCGAGGCGGACCCGTTTGATGTGTACCGGGCGCTGCGGGCGGTGAATCCGAGTCCGTACATGGTGTACATGCAGTGCGAGGGGAGCGTGCTGGCGGCGAGCAGCCCGGAGATTCTGTGCCGCGTGGCGCTGGCGGAGGGCGGGGAGCGGGTGCTGACGAACCGGCCGCTGGCGGGCACGCGGCGTCGCGGGGCGACGGCACAGGAGGATCTGGCGCTGGAGCGGGAACTGCTGGCGGATGAGAAGGAACGTGCCGAGCACATCATGCTGGTGGACCTGGGGCGCAACGACGTGGGCGTGGTGGCCAGGCCGGGGAGCGTGGCGTTGCCGGCGGTGATGACGATCGAGCGGTACAGCCACGTGATGCACATCAGCAGCACGGTGACGGGGGCGCTGCGCCAGGGGCTGGATTGCTGGGATGCGCTGCGGGCGGCGCTGCCGGTGGGGACGATCAGCGGGGCGCCCAAGATCCGGGCGATGCAGATCATCGATGAGTTGGAGCCGATCCGGCGGGGGCCGTACGGGGGCGGCATCGGCTACGTGGGGCTTGACGGGCAGATGGATATCGCGCTGGCGCTGCGGACGATGGTGGTGCCGTTCGCGATGCGGGAGGGGCGGGTGTGGACGTATCACCTGCAGGCGGCGGGGGGGATCGTGGCGGATTCCAAGGCGGAGGATGAGTACCAGGAGACGGTGAACAAAGCCGCGGCGCTGGCGCGGGCGATTGACGTGGCGGAGTCGGCGTTCCGTGGGGGGTGAGCGGTCAGACCTTGACGAACCAGCCCTTGCGGTAGAGCGCGTAGCAGATGAGCCAGTAGAAGAGGATGTAGAGGGCGACGGTGCCCCACGCGCCGGCGTTGGCCGAGCCCAGGGCCCAGGCGACCCAGGCCTTGAAGGACGCGATGAAGACGGAGGAGTCGCCGGTGGGCGTCACGAGTTTCCAGCGGGTGAAGACGGTCTTCCACATGAACTCGGCGAGGAAGTACGCGGCGATGGCGTTGGAGCCGTAGATGCGCAGGAACGAGAAGCGGGCGCGGCCGGTGACGTCCATGAGGTAGTACATGAACGCGAGGCAGACGCAGCCGGTGCCGGCCATGACCAAGACGTAGGAAGCGGTGAAGAAGTCCTTGCTGTAGGGCATGCCGCCGAAGCGGTGCCAGACGTAGGAGGCGGCGATCAGTGCGCCGCCGCGGGCGGCGAGCAGGGCGGCGCGGCGGGGCGGGGCGATGGATTCGGTGCGGATGAGGTCGGTGGCGAGCGCGCCGAGCACGGTGGTGGCGGTGGTGGCGAGCCCCTGGGTGAGCGCGACGCCCCACCAGCCCAGCGCGGTGCGGAGGTGATTCTGGTAGGAGTCGTGCTCGGTCCAGACGACGGCGTTGGCGCCGGGGAGAGGGATCTGGGTGAGGATGGCCCACTTGAAGACGAGCACGGCGACGACGAAGGCGATGCGGGCCCAGCGCGGCGTGTGGCAGAGCAGGACGGTGAGGAAGTACGAGAAGCCGATGAGGGGCAGGATGTCCCAGTGGAGCAGCACCTGGGCGGTGATGGGCTTGTCGTAGGCGATGGTGGCGCACCAGATGACGGTGCCGAGCAGATAGATGGTGACGCCACGGCGCAGGGCGGAGAGGGCGCGGCGCCAGAAGGGGACGCCCTTGCCGCGGCCGGCGCTCAAGGAGAGGGGGACGGCGGCGCCGACGATGAAGAGGAAGCAGGGGAAGACGAAGTCGGCGAGACCGTTGCCCATGGCCCCGTTGTTCCAGCCGCGGTGGGGGAACCAGGCGGGGAAGGCGGGGTCGGTTCCGCCGACGTTGACGAGGAACATGACGACGATGACCAGGCCTCGGAAGGCGTCGAGCGAGGCGAGGCGCTGCGGTGCGGGTGCGGGCATGCGTGCGGCGATTCTACCGGGGCGCAAGGATGTTGGCTCGGTGGCGCGGGCTTCGCGGCTTGGCGGAGGGCGGTCAAGGTGCGAGGGCCGGCTCGTTGAGCAGCGCGCGGAACGTGCTGACGATGTACTCGCGGCGCGGGGCGTCGATGCCGGGCCAGACGCCGATCCAGAAGGCGTCGTTCATGATCTTGTCGGTGTGGGTGAGAGCGCCGTGGACGCGGAAGTTGACACCTTTGAATGCGGGCTGGCGGGTGAGGTTGCCGGCGAAGAGGAGTCGGGTGCCGATCTTGCGGCCTTCGAGGAAGCGGACGACGCCGCGGCGGGTGAAGGGAGCGCCGTCGCGGAGCGTCATGAGATAGCCGAACCAACTGGGGTTGCTGTTGGGGGTGGCCGCGGGGAGGATGAAGTACTTCTCCATGCCGGCGGCGCGGAAGGCGGCGGTCAGGAGGTCGAAGTTCTCGCGGCGTTTGGCGACGAAGCCGGGGAGCTTTTTGAGCTGGCTGAGGCCGATGGCGGCCTGCATGTCGCTGACCTTGAGGTTGTAGCCCAGGTGCGAGTAGATGTACTTGTGGTCGTAGCCTTCGGGCAGGTCGCCGAGTTGCCAGTCGAAGCGCTTGCCGCAGGTGTTGTCCTTGCCGGGGGCGCACCAGCAGTCGCGGCCCCAGTCGCGGAGGCTCTCGACGATGCGCTTGAGGCCGCCGTGGTTCATCATGACCGCGCCGCCCTCGCCCATGGTGATGTGGTGGGCGGGGTAGAAGGAGAGGGTGGCGAGATCGCCGAAGGTGCCGATGTTCTGGTTGTTGTACGTGGCGCCGAAGGCGTCGCAGCAGTCCTCGATGAGCCAGAGGTTGTGCTTTTTGCAGAGGGCGGTGACGGCGGCGAGGTTGAAGGGGTTGCCCAGGCTGTGGGCGATCATCACGGCGCGGGTGCGGGGCGTGACGGCGGCGGCGAGGGCGTCGGTATCGACGTTGTGGGTGGCGATGTCGACGTCGACAAAGACGGGGACGCAGCCGTTCTGGACGATCGGGGCGACGGTGGTGGGGAAGCCCGCGGCGACGGTCAGGACTTCATCGCCGGGCTGGAGGCGGGGCTTGTCGAACTTCTCGCCGATCATGGGGCTGGTGAGCGCGGAGAAGGCGAGCAGGTTGGCGGCGGAGCCGGAGACGGTGAGTCGGGCGTGGCGGGTGCCGAAGACCTTGGCGACCTGCTCCTCGAACTGGTCGCCGAAGCGGCCCATGGTGAGCCACATGTCGAGGCTGGCGTCGACGAGGTGGACCAGATCGTCGGCGTCGAGGACCTTGCCGGTGACGGGGATGTACGTCTCACCGGGGATGAAGGCGGCGGGTTCCCTGGATTCGTGGAACTGGCGGCACTGGTCGAGGATGAGTTGGCGGGTGAGGGACATGGGGAGGAGAGGCGAGGCGGAGCGAGGTCAGTTGGACTTGGCGAGAGCGGTGACGGCGCGGTATTGGGCGCGGAAGAACTCGGTGTATTGGATTTCGCATCGGGCCTTGAACATGGGGTCTTTCCATGCGGCGGAGATGGCTTTGACGTTTTCGGGGGTGAAGGGGAGCTGCTTGCCGTCGGCGAGCGTGGTGGTGGGCCAGGAGTAGAAGAAGGATTCCATGCGGGCGAGGGTGTCTTTGGGGAAGTTGGGGTTGGCGCGGGCGGCCAGGAGGGCGGCCCAGGCGTGCTGCATGTCTTCCTGCACGTCGATGGCGAAGGCGCCCATCATGATGCCGATGGTGCCGCGCCAGCCTGCGGGCTTGGTTTTGCTGGCGAGCTCGAAGGGGTCGGCCTGGTCGATGAAGTGCTGGCGGTACTTCTCGTACATGGCGCGGCGGGCGGGCATGCGGCGGAGGTTGTTGCGTTCGGGGCCGAGGGGTTCGCCGGATTCGCCCCTGGGGTTGGTGCTGCCTCGGGGGTCGGTGGCGGCGGGGAACTGCCAGAGGGTCTGGGCTTCTTCGGTGAGGCAGAACTCGGCGAAGCGCTTGGCGAGGGCGGGGTTGGGGCCGCCTCGCAGGAGCGAGATGGGGTCGGCGTCGATGTACACGGAGCCTTTGGGGTCGATGTAGCCGACGCGGCTTTCGGAAGGATCCTGGTGCGGGGCGAGGACGGCCTGGCTCTGGCCGCGGCCGTAGAAATCGATGGCGAGGCCGATGGCGGCTTCGCCCTGGCTGACGTCGATGGGTGGGCGGGGCGCGGAGTTGGAGAAGTAGCGGGCGTTGGCGCAGGATTCGCGGAGGAGTTTCCAGCCTTTGTCCCAGCCGTAGAAAGAAAGGATGGCGTCGAGCGTGGTGGCGATGCTGCCGCTCTGGCGCGGATCGGCGAAGACGACCCAGCCGCGGAGGGCGGGGTTGGCGAGGTCTTCGAAGGAGGTGGGCTCCTTGACGTGGAGTTGGGCGAGCAGGGGCTTGTTGAAGACGATGCCGAAGCCGGAGAGGGCGGTGCCGAGCCAGTACTGCTCGGGGTCGTAGAGGGTGCCGGAGCCCAGTTCGTTCTTGCCGTACCAGGCGTCGAGCTGCGCCTGCGTAAAGCCCGCGGGCATGGACATGGGGATGCGGACATCCGGGCCTGTGTCGGGCTTGAAGGTGATGCCGGTCTTGAGGCGGCCGTGGTCGTAGGTGCCGCCGCCGAGCATGGCGTCGTAGCCGACGGTGCCGGCGGGGCAGGTGGGGTTTTTGGGGTTGGAGAAATCGAAACGACCGGCCTTGGCGGCGGCAAGGTACTGGGCTTCCAACTGCTTGATGATCTCGCTGGTGCCGCCGGGTTGGCGCCAGTCGATGCGGGCGGGCTCGTGGTAGTGGCGTTCGTGCCAGCGGGCGAAGGCGCGGGCGAACTCGAACTGAATCTGGGGCACGTGGGGCGTGACGACGACCAGCGTGTTGGCGGTAGAGACCTGTGCCCCGCGTTCTTCGGCGGGACGCATGGCAAAGGGAACACCCAGGACCAGGGCGAGGGCGAGGAAGATGACGATGCGGAAAGTCACGCGGGGAGTTTAGGGGCAGCGGCGGGGGCCGAACGCGGCGCGGACGGCGGCCCGGCGGTTGGGGGTATCATTGCCGCATGGATCCGATCCGACGCACGACCGGGGCTTCGAAGCCGCAGGATGTCGCGGGGGCAACGCCCGCGGCACCGGCGTCGGGAGTGTCGAAGCCGTTTGAGATCGGTGCGGCGGGGGGCGTGGCGCCGGTGGAGCAGACGCGGTTCAACGCGATCGCGGGGCGGATCCGCGACGGGCTGGCGCGGCGGCTGGACCGGGATGCGATCATGCGGGAAGTGGTGGAGGCCGAGACGCGCGAGCGGTTCGGGCCGCTGGCGACGCCGGCGATGACGGCTTCGGTGGCGGAGTCGTTCCGGTCGGACCCGGGGCTGGTGCAACTGGTGGCGAAGTTGTTCGCGGCGGCGGGCTGAGCGGGGTTCACTCAAACACGAAGGCGCGGCGGGCGTAGGTCCGGGTGAAGCCGGCGCGGAGGAGATTGCGCAGGGAGCCTTCGACGGCGGTGTTGGTTTCGCTCGCGCACCAGTTGCAGTTGAGGTCGAGGCATCGCTGGATGCGGGCGGCGATGAGTGCGGCCTGGCCGCCCCGGCGGCGGGCGTTCTCGCGGGTGCCTGCGCCGCCGAGGTAGCCGATGGTGTTGTGGACGAAGAGCATGCCGGCGGCGATCGGGTCGGAACCGTCGAGGGCGACGAAGTGTTCGTGGCCTTTGGACTCGATGCTGTCCAAGAAGAAGGCGGCAGAGGATTCGTTGCCGAAGATCGCGGCGAGCTGGGCGTGGGTGGCGACGGTCTGGTCGCGGGCGAGGCGTTGGACGGTGAGGGCGGGGGGCACGTTTGGCGGGTTGATGGCGGGGCGGCAGAGGGCGAGGTATTCGACGTAGGGCCATTCCGTGTAGCCGCGGCGCGTGAGGGTGGCGATGGCCTGGGGTGTGTCGCTGCCGGGTCCGAGCCAGGCGAAGAAGCGGTGGACGCCTTTGGACGCGAAGGCGGCGATGACGTTGTCGAGGTCTTGGGGGGTGGGCGGGATGCCCCGGAGCGCTTCGGCGCGGTTGCGGTTGGCGGAGGGGAACTGCTCGCGGCTTTCGGGGTTGATGCTCAGGCGGAAGGGGCCGATATCCAACTGCTCGCGGACGCGGGGGTTGATGGCGTCCATGTCTCGGTGGATCGACTCGAGCGAGTTGGCGAGTTGGAGCGGGGTCATGGGGGGAAGGCATCAGGCAACAGGCATCGGGCATCAGGTTGAGGCGGGGCAATAAAGGCGGGTGGCGTTGTCCGTCCACCGTTGAGAGTGTTGGGGCGGGAGAATCCGTCGGGGCGGGTTCGGTTGGGCGGGCGGCTCTATCATCCGGTCGGCATCCGGAGTTTCTTTTCATGGATCCACTCGCTGCGTATCAACTGAACATGACCCGTCGCCGGTTTTTCGGAGCCGCGGGGAGCACTATCGGCGCGGGGATAGGGTCTGTGGCGTTGGCGTCGCTGCTGGGGGGCGCGGTGAGGCGTGCTGCGGGGGAGCCGCCGGTGGTGGTGCCGGCGCGGGTGGCGAAGGCCAAGCGTGTGATCTACATGCACATGGAGGGAGCGCCGAGCCAGTTGGACTTGTTTGATTACAAGCCGCGGCTGCACGAGCGGTTCAATGAGGAGCTTCCGGACTCGATCCGGCAGGGGCAGCGGCTGACGGGGATGACGAGCGGGCAGAAGCGGTTCCCGGTGGCGCCAAGCATCTTCAAGTTCGACCGGTACGAGAACAACGCGGAGGGCGCGTACCTGAGTGAACTCATCCCGCACACGGCGCGGATGGCCAAGGAGTTGTGCATCGTGCGGTCGATGCACACGGCGGCGATCAACCACGAGCCGGGCATCACGTTCTTCCAGACTGGCAGCGAGCAGCCGGGGCGTCCGTCGTTCGGCAGTTGGATGAGTTACGGGCTGGGTAGCGAGAACAAGGATCTGCCGGCGTTCGTGGTGCTCATCACGCAGGGCTTCGGGAACATGCAGGCGCTCTCGGCGCGGTTCTGGGGGAGCGGGTTCCTGCCCAGCGAGCACCAGGGGTGCAAACTGCGGAGCGCGGGCGATCCGGTGCTGTTCCTCAAGGACCCGGCGGGGGTGGACCGCGCGGATCGGCGGCGCATGCTCGACATGGTGGACCAGCTCAACGAGCGCGAGGGCGAGCGGAGCCTTGATCCGGAGGTGAAGGCACGGATCGCGCAGAGCGAGATGGCGTTCCGCATGCAGATGTCGGTGCCGCAACTGACGGACTTTTCCGACGAACGGCCCGAGACGCTGGAGTCGTACGGGCCGGATGTGAAAACTCCGGGGACGTTCGCGGCGAACTGCTTGCTGGCGCGGCGGCTCGCGGAGCGGGGCGTGCGGTTCATCCAGTTGTACATGCGGGGGTGGGATGCGCACAACAACCTGCCCAAGGAGATGCGGCTGCAGGCCAAGGCGGTGGACCAGCCGCAGGCCGCGCTCATCGCGGATCTCAAGCAGCGGGGCATGCTGGACGACACGCTGATTCTGTGGGCGGGCGAGTTCGGGCGGACGGTGTACAGCCAGGGGATGCTGACGGCGGACAACTACGGGCGTGATCATCACCCCCGGTGTTTCTCCCTGTTCATGGCGGGCGGCGGTGTGAAGCCGGGCGTGGTGGTGGGTGAGACGGACGACTTTTCGTACAACATCACGCAGACGCCGATCGACGTTCATGATCTGCACGCGACGATGCTGCATTTGCTGGGGATCGACCACACCGCGCTCACCTACCGGCATCAGGGGCGCGACTATCGCCTGACGGATGTGTTCGGCAAAGTGCGGCCGGAGTTGCTGGCCTGACCGGCGTGGATGCGGTCGCGGCGGTACAGTGACCCCGATGAGCATCTTCATTGCTGTTGCGTGTGTCGTGATCGCCCAGCCGGTTGAGTTGCGGTCCGGCCTGGCGGTGTCGGGCGTGACGAAGAGTTCCCGTTCGGTCGTGCGGACCGATCCGGTCGAGGCGGCCATCGTGGCTGGGGGGAAGATCGCGCCGAAAGATGGCGACGTGGTGGGGGAGGGGCCGGCGGCGTGGAAGAAGATAGACGCCGATGAGGGCGGGACGTTCCCCGGTGATGCGATTCGGTCGGGTTACCTGTGGGTCGAGTATGACTCGCCGGAGGCGTGCGTGCGGGTGCTGGATGCATCGGGGCACGGGATGGTGTTCGTGAACGGCGAGCCGCGGGCGGGCGATCCGTACGGGACCGGGCAGGTGCGGTTGCCGGTGGCGCTGAACAAGGGCGTGAACACGTTTCTGTTCACGGGCCAGCGCGGTGTGCGGGCGAAGCTCTCGGCGGCGGCGGACATCGCCAAGCCGGTTCAGATCGATGGGGCGGACGCGACGCTGCCGGACGCGATCCCCGGGGAGAACGATCCGCTGCTGGGCGCGATCGTGGTGCAGAACACGTCGCGCCGGGCGGTTGCGGGCAGGATCGTGTGCAGCGTGGGCGAGCCGCCAACGGAAATTGAGTCGCCCTTTTCCGTCGGGCCGCTGACGACGACCAAGACGGCGTTTGAGATCCCGCCGGTGGGCATTCTCGCGTCGATGGCGGAGAAGACGATCCCGTTCAAGGTGACCATCGTGCCGGACTCGGGCGCCAAGCCGGACTCACGCGAGTTTTCGCTGGCGGTGCGGCGGGCGGACCAGACGCACGCCCGCACGTATCGGAGCGGGATCGACGGGAGCGTTCAGTACTGCTCGATCGTGCCGCCCATCGGGTTTGATCGGTCCAAGCCGGGGCAGTGGCCGACGGTTCTATCGCTGCACGGGGCGAGCGTGGAGGCCAGAGGGCAGGCGGGTTCGTACGCGCCCAAGAAGTGGTGCGCGATCGTGTGCCCGACGAACCGGCGGCCGTATGGGTTTGACTGGGAGGATTGGGGACGCGTGGACGCGTTCGAGGCGCTCGCGGCGGCGGGGGAAGTGATCAACCAGGATCCGTCGCGGATCTACGTGACGGGGCATTCGATGGGGGGGCACGGCACGTGGCAACTGGCGGCGCACTATCCGGGTGTGTTCGCGGCGGCGGCTCCGAGCGCGGGGTGGTGCTCCTTCTGGACGTATCAGCAGGGTTCGCGGCAGGAACCCGCGGGGCCGGTGGAGGGCGTGCTGTACGACGCGGGGAACGCCAGCGATACGACCAAACTCATCGAGAACTTCGGCGGCAAGGGCGTGGCGATTCTGCACGGCGACGCGGACGACAACGTGCCGGTGCGCGAGGCCCGCGCGATGCGCGATGCGCTCAAGGCGATCGGCGTTGAGCCGGTGTACCACGAGCAGCCGGGCGCTGGGCACTGGTGGGGCGGGGGGCAGGAGCCCGGGGCCCTGTGCGTGGACTGGCCGGAGTTCTTCGACCTGTTCGCGTCGCGCCGGCTGCCGGCGGCGGCGGAGGAGCGGCGGGTGAAGTTTGTCACGGTGAACCCGGCGGTGTCTTCGCAGTGCGCGTGGGCGAGCGTGCTGGCGCAGAACGAATCGATGCGGGCGTCCAAGATCGACATCCAGGCCGATCCGCACCGGCGGGCGTTCACGGGCACGACGGAGAACGTGCGGCGTCTGGCCCTGCGCACCGATGCGCTGGTGGGGAGCGGGGAGACGACGGTGGTGATGGATGGGCAGACGCTGGCGGTGCCCTCGGTGGATGCGTGGGGCGTGATCAATCTCGAAAAGAAGAACGACGTGTGGTCGGTGTCGGGCGTGCCGGACGCGGCGGTCAAGGGGCCTTCAAGGGCCGGGCCGTTCAAGCACGCGTTCAACCGGAACTTCGTGCTGGTGTATGGCACGGGCGGGACGCCGGAAGAGAACGCGTGGGCGATGGGCAAGGCACGGTTCGACGCGGAGGTGTGGTGGGTGCGGGGCAACGGGAGCGCTTCGTTCGTGAGCGACACGGAGTGGCTGGCCAAGCCGCGGCAGGATTGCAACGTGATTCTCTACGGGCACGACGGCATGAACAAGGCGTGGGGCGTGCTCCGCACCGACTGCCCGGTACGCGTTTCTCCGGGTTCGTGGAAGCTGGGGGCGACGGAGCACACGGGCGAAGGGGCGTGCGTGTACTTCACGTTCCCGCGGGAGGGCGAGGGGCAGAACCTGGTGGGCGTGATCGCGGGCACGGGGATGCCGGGGATGCGCGTGGCGTTCCGCACGGCGAACTTCCTGTCGGGCGTGGGGATTCCGGACTTGCTCGTGCTGGACGCATCGCTGCCGGGCAAGGGCGCGGAGGGCGTGACGGGCGGGGGCTTCTTCGGGCATGATTGGTCGGAAGCGGCGGGTCGGTTCGCGTGGCGGTGATTCTTCGGCGCCAACGGGTTCTACCCTCCCAGCCGTGACCCTTTCACTGGCACAAGCGGTACCACCGGCGACGCTCGCGGCGTGGCTGCACGATCTGTCACCGTTCATCATCGAGGTGGGCAACGGGTGGGGGCTGCGCTGGTACGGCACCGCGTACGCCGCGGGGTTTGTGGTGGCGTGGTTCCTGCTGCGGAACCTGTCGCGGCGTGGGGTGACGCCGCTGAGCGAGCAGCGGCTGACGGACGCGATGGTGGCGCTGTGCATGGGCGTGGTGGTTGGCGGGCGGCTGGGGTATGCGATTTTCTACGAGCCGCGGCTGTTCGTGACGATGAGCGATTCGTTTCCGTGGTGGGGGTTGTTGCAGATCAACAAGGGTGGGATGGCGAGCCACGGCGGGATGGTGGGCGTGACGATCGCGTGCTACATGATCGCGCGGGGCGTGAAGGGCCCGGACGGGAAGCGGACGGGGGCGGTGCCGATGCTGCACGTGATGGATCTGACGGCGTACGCGGCGACGCCGGGGCTGTTCTTCGGGCGGCTGGCGAACTTCGTGAACGGTGAACTGCTGGGCAAGATCGTGGCGGCGCCGGGCGAGCCGGGGCCGTGGTGGTCGGTGCGGTATCCGCAGGAACTGCTCAGCGATCAGGCGCCGGCGCTCACGCGCCCGCAGGAGTTGGGGCTGGCGAAGCTGCTGAGCCAGTTCCGCCTGCCGAACCAGGGCGATGCGGGCGCGCTGGATCGCGCCCTGCACGTGCTGCGGAGCGGGCCCAGGGCGGAGGCGGCGAAGGTGGCCGAGCAGTTGACACCGTTGCTCTCCGCGCGGCACCCGTCGCAGTTGTACCAGGCGGCGGCGGAGGGGTTGGTGCTGGGGCTGATCCTGGTGGTGATGTGGCGGGGCCAGCGGCGGGCGGGCACGATCGCGGCGATGTTCCTGATGGTGTACGGGGTGCTGCGGATTCTGACGGAGTTGTACCGGTTGCCGGATGCGCACCTGGCGGTGCAGCGGATCGTGGGGCTCTCACGCGGGCAATGGCTGAGCGTGGGGATGATCCTGTGCGGGGCGGGGTTGATGGGGTTTGCGATGGCGAGGAAGACGGCGAGGTTCGGGCCGACGAAGGTGGCAAAGGAACTGCCAGATGGATAATCCGGTCCTCTTGTCCGCGGGATTCGGCGGACGATGGTCAGTGACAAGAGGTGGAGCAATCCGGGCGCCAATGAGTACTCGCGGGGATCTCATCGACGAATCTCCTTGAGCCGGCCACCGACTTGCGGACACCGAGCTAAAGCCATGTTCAGGCGCCAAGCGGATGGCTGACGCATGTCTGGTTGGAATTGAGTGGACACAGGACGACGCTCGCAGGGAGATTGCGGCGCGCGATGCTGTGAACCGTGGGGTTTGTAGCGGCCATCCCGATGTCGGGGTGCGCGGCGCCTCCAGGGGCGGTCGTGCCGGTGGCGTGTCAGCGGCGGGCCAATGGTGGGACGGTGGCGCGAACCGCGGCGTGGCGGGGCCGTAAGAGATTGAGGTTGCGCGGCTGAAGTTCACCCATGCCTCCGCACCGGGCGCCACCGAGCGGGCGGGTGTGCCGGTGCCATGTCAGTGGCCAAGAGGACGAGGCGATGCGTACAGCGTGGAGAGGGTCGGGCAGAGGGTTCACGCTGCTGGAAGTGTGCGCGGTGGCGGTGGTGGTGGGACTGCTGGTGGTGCTGCTGGTACCGGTGATGGCGAGGCAGCGGGGTGGCTCGCGGTGGATGCGGGATTCGACGGCTCTGCGCGGAGTTCAACAGGGGCTTGTGGTGTGGGGGCAGACCAACGGTGGGCGGGCGTTGCCGTCCGACGTCGACCGGAACAACGCGACGGTGGCCCTCGGCGCGGGGGAGAGCCCGCGGGTCAAGGACACGACGGGGAATATCTTCTCGATGCTGGTCTACCAAGGCGTGATTTCGCCCGAGTTGTGCGTGAGCGCGGCCGAGGTGAATCCGAGTATTCGGGAGTACAACGGGTTTCGGTACTCGCTCGGGGCTGGGGCGCTGTGGGATCCGGGGTTCAACGCGGACTTCACGCGGGCGGGGAGGCCGGGGAACGTGAGTTTCGGGCTGGCGCCGGCGGACGATGCGCGGCGAGAGAACCTGGGCGGGGCGGCGGACGCGGGGTGCGCTGTGGTGGGGAATCGCGGGCCGGAAGTGACGGACGTCGGCAAGACGGGGGCGGGTGGAGCGTCGCCGGGGAACGGTGGGGAGGTGGCCGTGCGGACGAAGATCCCCAACAGCAACACGCTGCTCATCCACGGGGGGCGGCGGACGTGGGAGGGGAACATCGTGTACGGCGATGGTCACGTTGAGTTCGAGACGCAGACGGCTCCGCAGAGGTTGGGATATTGGAACGGTGCGGGGTGGTGGCGGGATTGCATTTTCTTCGACGAGCCTGACGACGCGACGCCGGGGCGGCCGGGGGCGAACGTGTTTCTGGGGATCTTCACGAACGCGGGGGCCCTGCGCGGAGATTGGAAGGCGGTGTGGGATTGAACTCGGGCATGAAAAAACCGCCGATCGCGACGGACGCGATCGGCGGCTTTGCACACACTCGGTAGAGATTCAGGCCGCGGGGATGAGGAGGGAGACAACGCTGCCGACGGCGGCGTTGTTGTCGATGGCGCGGGCGAAGAAGCGGACGGACCCGCTGATGATCCAGGCGCGGTTGACGGTGACGTTGAGCCCCCAGTTGTTCTTGCTGCTGCCGACGCGAGAGATCTTCTTGTCGGCGGCGTCGAAGACGCCGTTGCCGTTGGAGTCGGCGAAGTACTCGACGTACTTGATGGTGCCGTCGGCATCGGAGACGCCGGGGGCGGAGAGGGTGACCTTGCGGTTCGTGGGGAGCGTGGAGACGCTGGAACCGATGACCGGGAGGGTGGGGGCGGTGTTGGCGGCGACGCTAAACGCGAAGGAGGCGGTGCTGCCGAAGCCGCGGCCGGCGTCGGCGCGGGCGAAGATGAGGCGCGGGCCGACGGCCCAGTTGGTGGGCACCTTGAAGGTGCTGGTGTAGCCGCCGTTGGCGCTGGAGTCGGTGCCGAGCTTCTTGTCGCGCGAGTCCCAGACGCCGTTGCCGTTGGTATCGACGTAGAACTCGACCTTGCGGATGGTGCCGGTGGTGGTCGAGACGCCGGTGGCGGTCATGGTGACGCTCTGGCCGTAGGTGGCGGAACTGAGCGAGCCGCTGAGGGTCGCGACCAGCGGGCCGGTGTTGGTCTGCACCGCGACGCTGGTGGTGGGGGCCGAGCTGTACTCGCCGTCGTTGTCCAACGCGGCGGCGAAGAAGGTGAGCGATCCCGTGCCCCAGTTGCTCGCGGCGGTGGCGGTGAACGACCAGCCGTCGGTGCCGTTGGTGTCGGCGCCCAGGAGTTCGTCGGCGTCGTCGAGGGTGCCGCTGGCGTTGGAGTCGCGGTAGAACTTCACGGCCTGAATGGTGCCGTCGGTGTCGGCGATGCCGGTGGCGGTGAAGGTGACGGTCTGGCCGGTGCGGATGGACACGAGCGAGGGCGTCACGGTGGTGGCGGTGGGCAGTTCGTTCACGCCGATGCTCGCCTGGGTGGTGCCGTTGTCGTTCACCGGCGAGGCGACACCGTCGTTCACGGAGACGGCGAAGGTGGTGGTCTCCGACTGGCCGCCCAGGAGGCGGTTGAAGGTGGGGCTGAAGACCAGGGCGCGGATGGCGGTGGTGGCCGCGGAGGCCGAGCCGCTGAAGGTGTAGACGCCGCCGCCGGCATCGGCGAAGCCGCTGGCGGTGAGGCTGGCGGGGGTGAACGCGCCCTTGGCGGCGTTGTCGAGCGAGACCGAGACGGTCACGGACTGGGAGGGATCGACGTCGGCGATGGTGACGCCGCTGAAGGGCGTGGAAGTCTGGGTGTCAAGGATGGACGAGGGTGAGGAGGTGCCGGAGATCGTCGGCGCATCGTTGACGGAGGTGGAGCGCACGAGGCCGTTGGTGTTGGTCACGGGCGTCGTGGCGCCGTCGTTGATGGAGACGGTGAAGGTGGTGGACTCGGTGACGCCCACGGCGTTGCGGTTGTTGGCGGGGCGGAAGACGAGTTGGCGGATGGCCGCCGTGCCCTGTGCCGCGGAGCCGGAGAAGGTGTAGACGCCGCTGCCGGCATCGGCGAAGCCGCTGGCGGTGAGGCTGGCGGAGGTGAAGGAGCCCTTGTCATCGTCGTCGAGGGTGACGGTGAATGTGAACTGCTGGCCGGCGTCAGCGTCGGTGAAGGTGGTGGCGCTGAAGGGCAGGGTCGACGCGGAGTCGTCGATGGTCGTTCCGGAGGAATCGATGCCGGAGATGACGGAGGCATCGTTCACCGAGGTGGTGACGACGGTGGTCGTGTAGCTGTTGGCTTCGGCCGAGCCGTCGTGGACGGACACGGCGAAAGTGGTGGTTTCGGTGGCGCCCACGGCGTTGCGGTTGTTGGTGGGGCGGAAGACCAGTTGCCGGATGGCGGTGGTGGCCGCGGCGGCGGTGCCGGAGAAGGTGTAGACGCCGCCGCCGGAGGTCGCGAAGCCGCTGGCGGTGAGGCTGGCGGGGGTGAAGACGCCCTTGGCGGCGGTATCGAGGGAGACGGTGACGGTCTGGGTCTGGCCGGGGTCGACGTCGGCGACGGTGAATCCGGAGAAGGGCTGGAGCGTCGCGTTGTCGTTGACGGCCTGGCCGGCCTCCGCGCCCGACACGCTGGGAGCATCGTTGATGGAGAGCGAGAGAGCGGTGGTGGTGGAGTTCGCCACCGGGGCGCCCACGCCGTCGTTCACGGAGATGGTGAAGGTGGTGGTCTCGGTGGAGCCCACGGCGACGCGGTTGTCGGAGGGGTTAAAGACCAGTTGGCGGATGGCGGTGGTGATTGCAGAGCCGGAACCGGAGAAGGTGTAGACGCCGCCGCCGGCATCGGTAAAGCCGCTGGCGGTGAGGCTGTCGGCGGTGAAGGCGCCCTTGGAGGCGTTGTCGATGGTGACGCTAGCGGTCAGGGTCTGGCCGAGATCGACATCGGCGATCGAGACACCGGTGAAGGGCGAGACGGTCGAGGTGTCGTTCACGGCCTGGGAGGCGACCGTGCCGGTGACGGTGGGTGCGTCGTTCACGGAGGTGACGACGACGGTGGTCGTGGTGTTGGTGACGTCGGAGGCGACGCCGTCGTTGACGGTGACGGTGAAGGAACTGGTCTCGGTATCGCCCACGGCGTTGCGGTTGTCGGTGGGGCGGAAGACCAGGGCGCGGATGGCGGTGGTGGCCGCGGCGGGAGAGCCCGAGTAGGTGTAGACGCCGCCGCCGGCGTCGGTGAATCCGCTGGCGGTGAGGCTGGCGGGGGTGAAGGCGCCTTTGGCGGCGGTGTCGATGGCGACGCTGACGGTGAGCGTGGTGCCGGGGTCAACATCCGCGAGGGTGAGGGACGAGAACGGGTTGATGGTCGCGGAGTCGTTGACGGCCTGGCCCGCGGCGGCGTTGGCGATGGAGGGAGCGTCGTTCACGCTGGTGGAGTCGACGGTGGTCGTGGTGTTGGTGACGGGGCTGGCGAAACCGTCTTCGACGGTGATGGTGACGCTGATCGTCTCGGTAGAGTTGGGCGCGGTGCGGTTGTCGGTGGGGTTGAGCACCAGCATGCGGAGGGCGGAGGTGGCCTGCGCGGCGGTGCCGGTGAAGGTGTAGACGCCTGAGCTGACGTTGTTGAATCCCGCGTCGTCGCGGCTGCCGGGTGTGAAGACCGCCGCGTTGGGGTTGGCGATCGTGACTGTGACGGTGAGCGTCTGTGCGGGCGAATCGGGGTCGGAGATGGTGACGCCCTGGAAGATCGCGAGCACGTCGTTGTCGTTGACGGTCTGGCCGGCGACGGCGCCGGTGATGACCGTGGGATCATTGAACGGGGTGGAGACGACGGTGGCGCCGGTGTTGACGGTGGGCGACGCGAGCGAATCGTCGGCGGAGATGCTGAAGGTCGTGGTCTCGGTGGTGCCGACGACGACGCGGTTCTCGCTGGGGGCGTAGACGAGCTGGCGGATGGCGGTGGTCGCCGCGGAGGCCGAGCCGCTGAAGGTGTAGACACCGCCGCCGGCATCGGTGAAGCCGCTGGCGGCGAGGCTGCCGGAAGTGAAAGCGCCCTTGGCGGAGGCGTCGAGCGCGACGCTGATGCTGAGCGTGGTGCTCGGGTCGGCGTCGGCGATGGTGACGCCGGTGAAGGGCGAGACGGTGGCGTTGTCGAGGACGGCCTGGTCGGCGCTGACGCCGGTGATGGAGGGCGCGTCGTTGATGCTGGTGGAGACCGCGGTGGTGGTGGAGTCGGTCGCGGCGGCGGCGACGCCGTCGTCCACGCTGATGGTAAACGTCGAGGTCTCGGTGTTGCCAGGCGTCAAGCGGTTGGCCGTGGGGCTGAAGACGAGCTGGCGGATGGCGTTGGTGGCTTCTTCGGCGGTGCCGGAGAAGGTGTAGATGCCGCCGCCCGCGCTGACGAAGCCGCTGGCGGCGAGGCTGCCGGAGGTGAAGGCACCCTTGGCGGCGTTGTCGATCGAGACGCTGATGCTCTGGGTCTGGAAGGTGTCGTTGTCGGTGATGAGCACCGTGGCGAAGGGGGTGATGGTCGAGTCGTCGTTGACGGCCTGCGACGCGACGGAGCCGGAGACGCTGGGGGCGTCGTTCATCGAGGTCGAGACGACGGTGGTGCTGGCATCGGTGACGGGCGTTGCGACGCCGTCATCGACGCTGATGGTGAACGTGGAGGTCTCGGTGCTGCCGACGGCGACGCGGTCGTTGGTGGGGTTGAAGACCAGGGCGCGGAGGGCGGTGGTGATCTGCGACGCGGTGCCGCTGAAGGTGTAGGAACCGCCGCCGGCATCGGTGAAGCCGCTGGTGGTGAGGCTGGCGGGGGTGAAGACGCCCTTGGCGTCGTTATCGATGCTGACGGTGGCGGTCATGGTCTGCGCCGGGGAGTCGGCGTCGGAAACGGTGATGCTGGCGAACGGGGAGGTGTTGGCGTCGTCGTTGACGGCGATACCGACCGAGGCGCCGGTGATGACGGTGGCGTCGTTGTAGGGCGTGGAGACGACGGTGGTGGTGCTGTTGGAGGTGGTGCCGCTCGCGCCGTCGTCGACGGCGATGGTGAACGTGGAGGTCTCGGTGCTGCCGACGGCCGCGCGGTTCTCGGTGGGGACGAAGACGAGCTGGCGGATGGCGGTGGTGGCCGCGGAGGCCGAGCCGCTGAAGGTGTAGGAACCGCCGCCGGCGTCGGTGAAGCCGCTGGCGGTGAGGCTGCCCGCGGAGAACGCGCCCTTGGCGGCGGTGTCGATCGAGACGGTGATGCTCAGAGTCTGGGCGGGGTTGTCGACGTCACCGATGGTGATGCCGGAGAAGGGCGAGAGC
>JBGAMO010000039.1:21751-30733 GCA_044222845.1 Phycisphaerales bacterium | reverse complement strand
CCCGACCTCCGATCTCCGGCCTCTTGAATCTGGCCTCTTGAATCTGGAATCTTGAATCTGGGCTCTGCCTTCCCGATCTTTGAAATCTGAAATCCCCTCTTCCCTCGCCCCCGCTCCGCGCCATCCCGGTCTTCACTGCGCAGAGCCTCCGTTCAGACCGGGCGTCGGGCGATCCGCGCATCCGACGACTTGATCCGTTCGGCACTGATCTCGTCGGGAGCGAAGACCTGCGATTGGACAGCAACCGCTTTGGCCGGGCCCTGCCGGTTTTCGTGTGGCTCGCTACGCTGTCGCATGCTCTCACCGCACCGTTGTTGCTGCGCTGTTGCCGTTGTGCTTGCTTCGCTTGCTGGTTGTCAGAGTGCGCCGCCGAAGCAGGCGCAGAGCCGCCCCATGACCACACCCGCCCACACACAGGATGAGTTCCTCACGCAGTTCGCCGCGACGTATCGGTTTTCGCACGGGCGGCCCAAGTCGATCACGGTGACGCCGGGGGGCGATGCGGTGTTGTTCCTGCGGTCCGGGCCGCGGTCGTTCGTGCAGGACCTGTACTGCTTCGACACGGCGACGGGCAAGGAGCGTGTGCTGCTGACGGCGGACCAGGTGCTGGGCGGGGGCGAGGAGAAGTTGACGGCGGAGGAGTTGGCGCGGCGGGAGCGGATGCGGATGTCTTCACGCGGCATCGCTTCGTACCAACTCACGCAGGACGGGGCGAAGATCCTGGTGCCGCTCTCGGGCCGGTTGTTCGTGATCGACCGGGCGACGGGGGCCAAGCAGGAGCTGCGGAGCGAGGCGGGGTTCCCGATTGATCCGCGGTTCAGCTCGGACGGGTCGTTGCTGGCGTGCGTGCGCAACGGCGAGGTGTACGCGACGGATATCGCCGCGGGAAGAGAGTGGAGGGTGACGAGCGGCGCCGGGGGCACGGTGAGCAACGGGCTGGCGGAGTTCGTGGCGCAGGAGGAGATGTCGCGGTTCCACGGGTTCTGGTTCTCGCCGGATGCGCGGACGATCCTGTATCAGCAGACGGACACGGCGGGGATGGAGATGTTCCACATCGCCGACCCGGTGAACCCGAACAAGGAGGCCGAGAGCTGGCCCTACCCGCGGGCGGGGCAGCAGAACGCGGCGGTGAAGCTCGGCTTTGTGCCCGTCAACGGCGGGGCGACGACGTGGGTGCAGTGGGACAGCGTCAAGTACCCGTACGTGGCGACGGTGACGTGGGCGAAGAACGCGCCACCGACGATCTTGGTGCAGAACAGGAATCAGACCGAGCAACTGCTGCTGGCGGTGGATGAAAAGACCGGGGCCACGACGACGCTGCTCCGCGAGGCCGACGATGCGTGGATCGACATCCACGAGAGCTGCCCCAAGTGGCTCGAGGACGGGAGCGGGTTCCTGTGGGTGACGGATTGCTACGGCGGCAGCGCCGGCAAGGACTATCTGCGGCTGGAGCTGCGCAACCGCGACGGCTCGTTCCGCAAGACGATCACGCCCGAGGGGTTCCCGCTGTACGACCTGGACAGTTTCGACAAGCGCACGGGCAACGTGTACCTGCGGGCGTGCGCGGACCCGACGCGGCAGCAGGTGTGGCGGATGCCGATCTCGGGCGAGCCGCGGGACCCGGTGCTGATCCTGGATGGTGACGGCGAGTTTGACGCGACGTTCGGGGAATCGCACACGGTGTACGTTGAATCGGCGAGCACGCGGGCGGGCGGGCTGTATTGGAAGGTGCGCACGAGCGAGGAGCGGGTGCTGGGGGAGATTGGGTCGGTGGCGGAGAAGCCGCCGTTCGTGCCGGGGGTTGAGATCACGTCGGTGGGCGAGAACCCCAGGTTTTACGCCGCGGTGGTGAAGCCGCGGGGGTTTGTGGCGGGGCGCAAGTACCCGGTGATCGTGCAGGTGTACGGCGGGCCGGGGACGACGACGGTGCACGCGACGGGGATGGGTTTCTTGCTGCAGCAGTGGCTGGCGGACCACGGGTTCATCGTGGTGAGCATCGACAACCGGGGCACGCCGCGGCGTGGGCGGGCGTGGGAGCGGGTGACGAAGAACAACCTGATCGACATCCCGCTGAAGGACCAGTGCGATGCGCTCAAGATGCTGGGCGAGAAGTTCCCGGAGATGGATATGTCGCGGGTGGGGATCACGGGGTGGAGTTTCGGGGGTTATTTCTCGGCGATGGCGGCGATGCGGCGGCCGGATGTGTTCAAGTGCGGGGTGGCGGGGGCGCCGGTGTGCGCGTGGGAGGATTACGACACGCACTACACGGAGCGGTACATGAGCCTGCCGGGGCAGAACCCCGAGGGGTACAAGGCGTCGAACGTGCTGACGTACTGCAAGGACCTGACGGTGCCGCTGCTGATCATCCACGGCACGGCGGACGACAACGTGTACTTCATGCACAGCCTCAAGATGACGGGCGAGCTGTTCCGCAACGGGCGGGAGTTTGAGTTCCTGCCGCTGGCGGGCTTCACGCACATGGTGCCCGACCCGGTGGTGATGCAGCGGCTGCAGGGGCGCGTGGCGGACTTTTTCTGCGAGAAGCTGCGTCCGTGAAGGGGGCGTGAGAGGGCCAGTGAAGGGGCCAGTAAGAGGGCGGTGAGAGGGGAATCCGGGCGGGAATTTCCCGGTCGGCGGCCTCGTTCCCGCGGGGCCTCTTCCATAGACTTCATCACTCGTGCAGTTTTCCGAACGCCTCCAGGGCCTGCTTGATCGGCTGGCGACCTACCCGCTTTGGGAGGTCGCTCTGGAGTATGCGCTGATCTGGCTGGTGGTGCTGGCGATCTTCCGGTTTGTGCAGGGCACGCGCGCGGCGGGAGCGCTCAAGGGCTTTCTGCTGCTGCTGGTGCTGACGACCCTGGCCAGCCGCCTGCTGGCGGGCACGGGCTCGTTCCAGCGGCTGGGGCTGCTGTACGACCGGTTCCTCGCGCTGGTGGCGATCGGGCTGATTGTCATCTTCCAGCCCGAGCTGCGGCGGGCGTTGGTGCGGCTGGGTGAGACCCCGTTCCTACGCGGCACGCCCAAGGACATCCGATACGTGGTGGATGAGGTGTCCGCCGCGGCGGGGTACCTGGCGCGGGCGAAGTTCGGCGCGATCATCGCGATCGAGCGGTCGATCGGGCTGTCGGGGCTGGTGGAGGGCGGGACGATCATGAACGCGGAGCTGTCCGCGCGGCTGCTGCAGACGATCTTCTTTCCGGGCTCGGCGCTGCACGACCTGGCGGTGATCGTGCGGGGGCGGACGATTTATGCCGCGGGGGCGCAGTTGCCGCTGGCGGAGCCCGAGGACATGCCCGAGGAGGGGCTGGGTTCGCGGCACCGCGCGGCGGTGGGGCTGGCCAAGGAGTGCGACGCGGTGGTGGTGGTGGTGAGCGAGGAGACGGGGGCGATCCGCATCGCCGAGCGCGGCAGGCTTTCTGACCGGATGAACGCGGCGGAACTGAAGGTGGAACTAGAAGCACGGCTGACCAAGGCGATGCGGCGGGCCCAGCAGGCCCGGGCGGCGGCGCCGGTGTCGTACACGCCCGACCCCAACGACCCCAACGACGCGAGCATCTCCGGGCAGCCCGCTTTGACGGAGGATGCGCACCGATCGCCCGGCTGACCGATCAGATGTGACTATTTATGTGGCGTTTTATTCGGACATTCCTGGCGGTGAGCATCGTGTCGGTCCTGATCTGGGTCTACGCGGAGGCGGAGAGTCTGCGCGGGGCGGAGGTGACGCCGGAGATCTACTTCACGGCGGACGCGGGGAGCGACCGGGTGATTGATGTGACGGAGGCGACCGAGGGCGGGAGCAACCGGGTGAAGGTGACGGCGGACCTGGAAGGGTCCGCCGCGGCGATCGACGCGGTGGAGCGGTACCTGCGCAAGCCGGTGGCGTTTATTCCCGGCGCGAACGGGATCCCCAAGGAGGCGGGGCAGCACACGATTAATCTTCGGGATGCGCTGCGGCAGTTGCCGGAGCTCAAGGCGCGGGGCATCACGATCAAGCGGGTGGAGCCGGGGACGGTGCGGGTGTTCGTGGACGAGATGGAGACGCGGACGGTGAAGGTGGCGGCGCAGGTGGCGGCCGATGCGCTGGACGGGGCGCCGGAACTGCGGCCGGCGACGATTTCGATCCGTCTGCCCAAGAGCGAGGCGGCGCTGCTGAGCGCGGCGAGCGTGGCGACGGTGACGATCGGGCCTGACCTGCTGGATTCGCTCACGCCGGGGCGCAAGCAGACGCTGCCGGGGCTGCGGATCGTGCTGCCGGCGGAGATCCGGTCGAGCAACCATGCGCGGCCCGACCCCGCGGAGGCCGACGCGGTGGTGACGCTGCGGGCGCAGACGCGGACGATCACGATCGCGAGCGTGCCGGTGCACCTGCGGCTGGCGCCGGCGGAGTTCGGCAAGTGGGACATCGAGATCCCCGAGCAGGACCGGTTCCTGACGGACGTGTCGCTGACGGGGCCCAGCGAGGCGATCCGGCAGATCGAGGACAAGACGGTGACGGTGATCGCGACGCTGCCGCTGTCGTTCGAGGAGCTGGAGCGGGCGATCCCGAGCAAGGAAGCGGTGTTCGCGGACCTGCCCGCGGGGGTGCGGGCGGAGGCGGCGGCGCGCACGGTGCGGCTGAAGATCGTGAAGCGCGAGGCGGAGAAGAAGCAGTAGGGACCCGGCGGGGCGGGGGCTTCTACTGTTGGCCCATGCTCAAGCGAACAGCGGCGTTGGTGTGCGCGTTGGCGGCCTGCGCGGTCGGGCAGGACGCTTCGCCGGGGGTGCGGGTGATCCCGCAGCGGCCGCAGGGCACGGCGGGGGCGCCGGCGGGGGTGAAGAACCCGCCGAACATTGCGCAGAAGATCGTGGCGCGGAGCGGGGCTCTGCTGACGCTGCTGGACGAGCACGTGGAGTTCCTGATGCGCGAGGACCCGCTGTGGGCGAGCCGGCGCGGGGACGAGCGGTTCAACGATCAGTTGCGGGACGAGTCGCCCGCGGCGTACGCGCGGCGGCTGGAGGAGATGCGGGCGCGCTTCGCGCGGCTCAAGGCGTTTGATCGCTCGGCGTTCACCGAGGAGGACGCGCTGGACGCGGACCTGCTGGAGTACGAGCTGGCGCTGGCGATCGACGGGGCGGCGTTCTATCCGGAGCAGATGCCGGTCAACTCGCTGGACGGGCCGCACGTGACGTGGCCGCAGATGTGCGACATGGTGCCGGTGCGCACGGCCAAGCAGTTGAGCGATTACGCGACGCGGCTGACGAAGGTGGGCGTGCTGGCGGACCAGTTGATCGAACAGATGCGGGCGGGGCTGGCGGCGAAGCGGACGCCGCCGCGGGGCGTGCTGAAGAACGCGGTGGCGGGGTGCCTGGCGCAGTGCGGGGAGCAGATCGCGGCGGACCCGACGCAGAGCCCGTTCTACCGGCCGTTCCGGGCGGGGCCGGCGGATGCGCCGGCGGCGGTGAAGGCGCGCGAGGCGATCGGCGCGGTGATCGTTCCGGCGTACCGCAAGCTGGCGGCGTTCCTGAAGGATGAGTACATCCCGGGGTGCGCGGAGGGGATCGCGTACAGCGAGGGCGTCGACGGGCCGGCGGCGTACGCGTACAAACTGCGGTTCTACACCACGACGCCGGCGGGCGTTGAGGACGTGCACAAGATCGGGCTGCGGGAGGTGGCGCGGCTGCGGGGGGAGATGATCGCGGGGATCGCGGAGACGGACTTTGCGCAGAAGAGTTCGCTGTCGGGGGATGCGCTGCTGGGGGCGTTCCTGGAGTATCTGCGGACCGATCCGCGGTTCTACTTCACGAACAGCGAGGAGATGATGGCGGGGTATCGGGACATCGCCAAGCGGATCGACCCGGAGTTGCCGAAGTTGTTCCGGACGCTGCCGCGGAACACGTACGGGGTGCGGGAGATTCCGCGGTTCGCGGCGGCGACGAGCCCGGCGGCGTACTGCTACAACGGGTCGATCCGGTCGGGCGTGCCGGGCTACTTCATGGTGAACGCGTCGAACCTGAGTCAGCGGCCCAGGTACGGGATGATCTCGCTGACGATGCACGAGGCGGTGCCGGGGCATCACTTCCAGTTGTCGATCGCGGACGAGTTGGACACGGTGCACACCTTCCGAACGCTGACGTCGTACACGGCGTACGTGGAGGGGTGGGCGCTGTACTGCGAGAAGCTGGGGCTGGAGATGGACCCGGGCGCGGGGCTGCGGCGGATCGACGGGGGCGACGGCAGGAGTTCGCGCGGGTTCTACGCGGATCCGTACGACAACTTCGGACGGCTGTCGGACGAGATCTGGCGGGCGGCGCGGCTGGTGGTGGATACGGGGATGCACGCCAAGGGGTGGACGCGCGAGCGGGCGGTCAAGTACATGCTGGACAACACGGCGGGGACGACGGTGGACATCGAGAGCGAGATTGATCGGTATATCTCGTGGCCGGGGCAGGCGTGCGCTTATAAATTGGGAGAGCTGTCGATCTCGGGGCTGCGGGCCAACGCCAAGCAGCGGCTGGGCGAGAACTTTGATCTGCGGGCGTTCCACGATGTGGTGCTGTCGGGCGGGGCGTTGCCGCTGCCGGTGCTGGAGAAGCGTGTGCTGCGGTGGACGGCGGCGCGGGAGAAGAAGTAAGACGCGATGTGCGAAGGAGCGGATATGAGGTTCATGAGATTCGGGCTGGCGGTGGTGATGGCGGCGGCGCCGTGGGCGATGGCGCAGGGCGTCGCGGCGACGCCGGCGGTGGTGGCGGGGGTGGAGAAGCCGGCGTTCCCGAGGCCGTCGCCGGGCGGGGAGGTGGCGGCGCCCGCGCTGCGCTGGCCGGCGCGGTTCGGGTTCAGCGGGCCGGGCGTGCAGGGTGTGTGCGTGGACGTGGAGTCGGAGTTCACGCCGGTGGCGGCGCGGGACGGGATGGGGTTTGTGGTGGACGAGCAGTTCGAGCCCGCGGTGACGCGGATCAGGGCCGCCGCGGGAGTGCAGGAGCCGGTGAGGGTGTTGCTGGAGGGCGCGGGGTCGTTCTGTTATCACGTCCCGCGCAAGGGCGGGAAGCAGGACCGCAACAACGCGGCGATGACGTTCAAGTTCGTGTCGGGGCGGGAGGTGGCGTCGGCGGAGGGGGAGAAGGCGCGGACGGTGGCGGTGGACCGGACGTGGTTCTGCCTGTACGAACCCGCGGCGGAGCCCAAGGGGGCGGTGCTGCTGATGCCGGGGATGATCGCCACGCCCCCGGGCACGCTCAACGCGATGACCCGGACGCTGCTGGCGGACGGGTGGGCGGTGCTGCGGATGCTGTCGCAGCCGGCGCGGTTCAACGAGGTGGCGGAGTTCAAGATCGATCCGGCGCAGGACCTGGCCCCGCAGATGAAGGGGATGGCGGCGCTGACGGACGAGCGGAGCGCCGAGGTGGCGTACGCGGCGCAGGCGGCGTGGCTGCACGTGGAAGAAGCGCGGCCGAAGTACACGACGCTGTCAAAGGCGATCGTGGGGTTCTCCGCGGGGTCGCTCACAGCGCCGGTGGTGATCGCGCGCGATCCGGGGCGGTACAAGGCGCAGGTGCACGTGGGCGGCGGGGCGGACTTCTTCCTGATCGTCGAGCACTGCGTGTTCAAGGGCGTGACGGGCGTGAGCATCGAGTGGGCGGGCGGGCGGCCGGACGCGGAGACGTACGAGCGGGCGTCGGCGGCGTACCTGGCGTCAACGTGCCTGGACGGGTACCACCTCGCGGCGGGCGCGGGGAAGGTGCCGGCGCTGATGTACATCGCGGAGAACGACGACGCGGTGCCCGCGGCGATGGGGAACTTGCTGTGGGAGCGGATGGGCAGGCCCGAGCGGGTGCTGCTGCCGGAACTCAATCACGCGGGGCTGTTCGTGGCGATGCAGCAGCACTTTGGGCATGTGCGGGAGTTTCTGGCGGCGCACCGGTAGGGTGGGAAGAGCGGGCAGCACAGGACTGCCCAGAGTGGGAAGCACACCGCGGGCTGGGAAGGTGTGTGCGATGAGTGGCTTGCGTGCGGTTCGGCGGGGCCTTGGGGGCGATGGTCTGTGAATGCACATGCCTCCCAAATCTGGAGGCGTGCCACCCGCCGGTGGAGAGGCTCGTTCAGGTTAGGCAACTGCTTGCGGTTCAAAGAGAACACGAATGAACAACCCGATTACAGGCGAGATTCCGGCACATCTAGTTCGCCCCCCATCGTCATCGATTAAGCCACCAGTCACAACAAAGCTACAATCGCTACCGTACGACCAACTTCGCTGGGAAGATTTTGAACGTCTATGCCTTCGTTGCGCTCGGGAAGAGTCCGATGTTGAAGGTGTCCGCCTGTACGGCGAACCGGGATCCGCTCAGGCAGGGATTGATCTGTACGCCAGAATCCCAAAGGAAGGTACGTATCGCGTATATCAGTGCAAGAACGAGAGCGACTTCGGTCCGGCAAAGATTTGCGATGCAGTCACTAAGTTCTTAAATGGCAAGTGGGCGACGCGTGCCAAAGGGTTTGTGCTGTGTACTCGTGAAAGCCTTCGTTCGACAAGTCGCTCTGATGAGATCGTGAAGCAAACCGCACGGCTGAAGGAAAAGGGAATCGCTCTCGGCTTATGGGATGCCCACGAGCTAGACATCGTCTTAAAGTCCCATGCGAAGATCGTGTACGATTTTTTCGGAAGCAATTGGTGTAGTGCTTTTTGCGGCGAAGAAGCGACGATGGGGTTGAGAGGTCGCCTTGACGCGGACAAGCTGCGCGAACTCCGCACCCAACTGCACAGGTTCTATTCGCATCTGTTCTCCATTCACGATCGTGGGATACCAGCGGCTTCCCTCTCTGCGGGCAGCTCGCTGCAGCTGCGAGACCGATACGTGATTCCCGACATTCTGGAAGAAAGGCAAATAATCGGAGCTCCAGGCGAGCGAGCGGCAGATGCCGCAACGAACTCGTCTGAATCGGCAGAAGGAAAGGCCGATTCCAATCGTGCATTTGCGAGGCCTCCAAATAGCGAGCGAACCGCCCGT
>JBGAMO010000039.1:0-21739 GCA_044222845.1 Phycisphaerales bacterium | reverse complement strand
TGCGCCACTTGAAGGATGGTTCATAGGTAGCAAGCAATTCGCACTTACCGCAGAATTCGGCCTCGGTAAGAGTGCATTGCTGCGGTTCTTGGCTCTCGACGTTCTGAGTGAACAGCCCGCATTCTCGCGTCTCGCCGTCCAGTGGGGAGATTATGTGCCGGTGTGGGTTCCTTTTGCACTCTGGACGAAGCTCATTTCCAAATCAGAGACAAGCGGAACGTCCATCGAAGACCTACTGCAGAAGTGGTTTCACGGTTTGAATGAGGATCGCTTATGGCCGCTCGTTGAAAAGGCCTTCGCCGATGATCGCTTACTGTTGTTGGTTGACGGTTTGGACGAATGGACAGACCAAACCGCTGCAAACATTGCTGCACAGCGGCTTGAGATGTTTATCCGTCAACGCGGGGTGCCGGTTGTCGCCGCTGGACGGCCCGCCGGTTTCAGAAAGCTAGGGACTCTGAGCCAAGGCTGGAAGGTCGGTCGCATCGCTGAGTTCTCTGTTTCGCAACAGCGAATGCTCTCGCGGCATTGGATTGCCAAGGCTCTTACACCAAGAGACAACGAAGAAGAGGCGGCTCTTACACTACGCATCGAGTCGCAAGTGAATGAATTGATGGGAGAGTTGGCGCAGCCCGAACTTTCTGAGTTGGCGAAAGTTCCACTCTTGCTCTCGGTCCTTGTATTTCTCAAACTGCAGAATGTCGCGCTACCTGACAGTCGCTTCAAAGCGTACGACGAGATGGCTCGTCTGTTAATCACCGTACACCCACTGAGCCGGAAGGTGGCGGCTGGCGTCGAAGATGACTCTGTACTCACAGCTGAAGATGCCGAGAGAGTTCTCGGTCGAGTCGCCTACACAATCCAATGCGACTTCCCGGAAGGCGCAATGCCTGTTAGGGACGCTGAAATGGCAGCAGAGGAGTTCATTGTTGATCTTGGATTTGAGGCTCCCAGTGCCAGGAAGTATGCGCGCCACTTAGTGGAAAGTGGAGGCGCATCTACAGGTCTGCTGACTCTGCGTTTTGGGGAGGATGTTGGCTTTTTTCATCGTTCGTTTCAAGAGTATTTTGCAGCTCGTCACCTCACGAGTTTGCCGCTTGATCAGCAACTGGCGGTGGTAGCTAACCGTTGCCGCGATGTCGGCTGGCACGAAATCATCTTGGGCGTGATGCGGCTCAATAACCGACCGAGCGAGGTTGCCAAGATCATTCAGACAATCGAATCACTGCAAGTCAGTGTCGTTGAGCGTCACGATCTTGATCTGCTATTTTCTGAGGTTGCATGCGGAGATTACGGTGCTCCGCCTTCAGTCGTAGCCAGCATACTGGCACGCACCATTGAAATAGTGGAACGCGGACATTGGCCGGAACATCGAGAGCGAGTGTTGACGCGCGTTCTAAAAGGTCTCAAACCCGGAACGGTGCGTGACCGGATTCGGGGCAAAGTTAAGGAGTGGTGGCCAGGTATATCGTGGCGCCGTAACCTGTACTCTGCGATCTCCACTTGGAATGGGGAAGATTTCAAAGTGCGTGATGCCCTGTTTAGAGGGCTGCATGATGAGGATGCAGGGAATCAACGTGCCGCTGCGGCGGCTATTGCTCAGCGTTATCGCGGACAAGAGGACGTTGGCCGGTTGATCTCCCAGTTAGCACTTTCGGCGCTCACTCCAACTGTGCGAGCCTCGGCTCTGGAAGCTCTTGCCCTCGGGTGGCCTACGCACAGAGATCTTCCCGATTGCATCAAGTTTGCGCGTGAGTCACGAAGCCCGGCGATGCGTTGGATTGCGATTATGGCACTGGTGCAAACCGGCGTGCAGTCTGAAAGCGATATGCACGAACTAATGAGTCTGTCGTCGCGCCGACTGGGTCCAGACCATCACTGGTCGCACGACACTGCAAAGTTGCTCGCTGCCGGATGGGCAGGCTCAACGAAGCTCAAGGCGATATGCCTTAACTCCGACCGGGAGTGGTCTAATCTCGAACCAGCACAGCTTGATCGCAATCATTTAGCGCTGACAATGCTCCTCGCATTCCCCCAAGATGAAGACGTAGCGAAAGCAGTGGCACATAGGCTTGAACACGACCAGTATCCTTTCCTTGGCTCGGCTGGTCCATTTGACGGATGGAAAATTCTCGCGTCGAACTTCGTTGGTAATTCCAACGTCGTGAGGGCTCTGGATGTGTGGATGCAGAAGCAGGGGTACCGTGAAATAGAGCTGTATTACGCGTGTAAAGTTGGCAAGACCGCTGTGGGAAAATCGACATTACTGAAGCACCTGAATTTGCCGAGTGCAGCAGTTCACTGGATAGGCGCAGCTCTGCTCGACGGTTGGGGAATGGATGACCCCGAGGTGGCGAGTGCCCTGAGATCAGCAGTTGCAGAAGGAACGACAACCGCTATCAACTTGGCTCATTTGATGCCACGGATCATTGGTGACAGGGAAGAGAGCAATCAGAGGTTGTCACAGATGCTGCAAGATCCCAACTGCAAGCGTCCAGACTTGGTTCTTCAAGGTCTGAACATGTTGGGAAGGGTAACGCCGGGAAGTGAAGCGCTCGCCGCAGCAGTCCGAGTGTACTGGGCGAGAGGTGACGACCCTCGCGACGGGGTCGCGTCAAAGCTCTTCGCACATTGTGCAGACGACCCGGAAGTGCGTTCTATTGCGCTCAATGAACTCAGGCGCCGATATGGTGATGTTTCTCAGGTTGCAATAGCTTTCGGGAACGACGCAGAGCTGCGAGACGCGATTCTCGCCCGTGTTGCTCCATTGCCTGTCCGACTTCGAGAGGTGGTCGTCTCACATCTAGCTGAAAGGCCAAGCCGCGATGAGTTTGCAACGGCGCACTTGGCATTGTTTGATCACGAGGTCGATCCAGAAGTGAAGGCCAGAGCCTCCATCGCGTATCACAGACGACTCAGGCGCAGCGGAGTGGATACGACTAACGCGGTTCGAACACTTCAAGAAATGATTGCTTGTTATGGACCGGACTATGACCAGCGCCGTCAGGCCGCTTTGTGTGGAGTAGTGGAGTTAGGGCGCCTCGATGTGTTTAGTGAGGCATCGGAGCGCATCTTCGCCGAGCCAGAAGCCCGAACCCACACTATCGAAGTAGGCATTCACGGCAGGGACCCGAACTTGCCGCTAGTGGAGTGCATCGCCGAGAACTGGGTAGCCTTGAAGCTGGCAACCCAGGGCGAGATTACGAAACGCCTTCGCTATGGGTCAAGCCCGCCTTGGGAACCACTAAGCGCCGTCGCCGCGGAGCATGCGGAACTATCTGCGGATCTCCTTTCAGTACTTGAGACAGACGAAGCGCCTCAGCCTGGTCCTGGTGTGCTGAGGTTCATTGGAAGAGTGCGGCCACGTTCGGAATTACTGCGGCGGTACTGTTTTAGCGCGCTCACGGTTGGCGATTCATACTACGACGGTGCTGAAGTTGCTGGCGAGCTTCTAGCCGAACATTTCCGGAATGATGCGAGTGTGTTCAACGACCTCATGACCCGCCCTCAGGTTAATACCTCCGGAAGAGTAATCGCTTTGTGCCTGGGTTGGCCGGAATCTCCCGAACTGGTCGAGTTGTCGGAACAAATGATGGCCGGCCACCTACGCATGAGGGCATCTGTGCAGTTTGCTCTGGCCTTCTGTTCATTGGGCTCGCGCCGAGTTCTTCGGCTCTTAGGTCAGTATCTCGACGGTGATCGTTTTCGTGTTCCGGCAATCGGTAACGCTATTGGGAAAGCGTTGGTTCGAAGGATGCGAGCGGATCCAGCAGCGTATCAAGTACTGCTCGGGGCGTATCTGCAACTCACAGACTGGCCAAGTCTTCAATGCTCGGGACCTGGAATTCTCGCACCATTGGGAATTGGAGAGTTGGGCCGCGAGATCTTGCTTCGCCGTCTTGAGGGTGAAAGTACAAAGAAGAGCCCCGTGTTTGGCTTCGACCTTGCCACCGGAGAAGTGCAGTCCGTGGTAGCGTGTCTGTTGCGCACTCTCTCAGGCTTTAGGAGATGATGGATTGCTCTAACGAAAGGACATAGCCGTCCGACCATTGGCTTCCGCTGTTTTCGCGCACGGTGGCGAGTCGCTGGTCAGCGGTTGAAAGAGTGGTGTGCGCAGGGGTGCCGTGCGATCTGGCGATCCGGAAGCAGCGGCTCGAGATCGGCATCTGCGGGATGTTCGCCCGGCCGCGGCGGGCGGGTGAGCATGGCGGTGAGGTTGGCCCAAGGTTCGACCTCGTGCAGCCCGGCGCTGGTGATGACGCGGAACCACGCCGCGGCGGTCTCGCCGCCGAACCGGCTCCCGGCGAAGAGCCAGTTTGCGTCCGATGGCCACGGCCCGCAGGCTCCGCTCGCAGGCGTTGTTGTCGATCTCCAGAACGCCGTCGCTGAGATAGCGCTTGAAGGACGGGGCGCGGTCCAGCACGTGCGAGGCCGCACGCGACAGGGGCTATTTGGGCAGGAACTCCGCGTGCTTGGCTCGCAACAACCACAGCAACTCATACAGGACCGGCGCGGCGTGTTCTCGCCGCACGCTCACGCGTTCGTCGGGTGGTTTGTCCCTGATCCCGCCCTTGATCTCGTACAGCCGCCCGATCAGGTCCAGGACCCGACGGCAGAAGGCGGGCGCCAGCGCGCGGTGAGCGGTGCCCGCGGCGATGGGGAACCTGCTGTGGGAGCGGATGGGCAGGCCCGAGCGGGTGCTGCTGCCGGAACTGAATCACGCGGGGCTGTTCGTGGCGATGCAGCAGCACTTCGGACATGTGCGGGAGTTTTTGGCGGCGCACAGGTAGGGTGGGAAAGGCGGGAAGCACAGGTCTGCGGCCTGTGGCTGGCGAATGACCGACAGCCTCCCCACGCCTGCTACTATCTCCCGTCAAAAGGAGATAGAGAGATGAAAATCCGTTATTCACTCCCCCTGTTCGCCGCGTTCGCCCCCGCCGCGTTCGCAAGCATCTCGCCCGTGACCCAGGAGCGTTCCGTTCAGACCCTGGCCTCCGTCACCAGCGGCGGTTCCTCGAGCGATTTCGCCGAGGCGACCAGCTTCGCTCCGTTCGTCCGCACGATTACCTCGACCATCAGCGGCGCGGCCGGCGCGGGCGCTGATGCCACCGCCTCGCAGGACTCGGCCTTCACCGATACCAGTATCACCGGCTCGTTCGCCGCGCACAGCGCCGCCCGCACCGGCACCACCTTTGACGTTGGTGAGTCCGATGCGCAGAGCAACTACCTGTTCATCTTCAACCTCACCGCCGCCACCACCATCAACTTCACCGCCAACGGTCAGCTCGCCTTCGTCGGTCAGAACCCCGATGGCGAACCATCCGATCTGTACGGCAGAGCCAGCGTCCGCCTTCTCAACGGCGTGACCGAGGAGCTCATCGCCGGCTTCACGCTCTTCCCCGAGGCCGGCACCGACTCGGCGACCTTCTCCGGCACTCTGCCCGCCGGCCAGTACGTCATCCTCGCCGCGGCACGAACCTACGCCTATAGCGCCGACCTCCTGGGCCCGCCGCTCCGCTCCGGTTCCGGTGATGCCCATGTGTCGTTCGCGCTGAACGTCGCTGCGCCATGCCCGGCGGACTACAACCAGGACGGAGGCATCGACGGCGGGGATGTCCAGGCGTTCTTCGCCGATTGGGAAGCCGGCGAGGGTCGCGCGGATGTCAACCAGGATGGCGGCATTGATGGCGGCGATGTGGGGACGTTCTTCATGGCGTGGGAGCACGGCGGCTGCTGATCTTTGCGGCGTCTGACTCTTCCTCTTGGATGGCACAGGCCTCCCGCTTGTGACCGGCGAAGGTGGCATTCCGGACCAGCGGCGAGCCCGAGGGCGCGGTGCTGCGGATGCTGTCGCCACCGGCGCGGTTCAACGAGGTGGCGTACGCGGCGCAGGCGGCGTGGCGGACTTCTTCCTGATCGTCGAACACTGCGTGTTCAAGGCCGTGACGGGCGTGAGCATCGAGTGGGCGGGCGCTTGGGCATGGAAGGACCATGGGGATCGGCGAGGCGCGGGCACAGGAGAAGACCGACGGGGACCGTCGGGCCACCCAGGGCGCGTGAGTTTGGCGGGCGACGGGAGTTGCTTCAGGGCCCAGGGGGAAGGTGCCGGCGCTGATGTACATCGCGGAGAACGACGACGCGGCGCCCGCGGCGATGGGGAACCTGCTGTGGGAGCGGATGGGCGGGCCCGAGCGGGTGCTGCTGGCGGAACTGAATCACGCGGGGCTGTTCGTGGTTCACCGGGGTTCCGCTCGGCCGATGAGGCACGCCGCGGCGGATCGGGGAAAATTCCCTGAGGCGACGCGAGCCTGGATGATGTAATCTGAATCGTTGTGGGAGGCGAGAGATTGAGCCGGGTTCATCCCGTCTCCAGAGTCACAGTGAACTCTGGTGCTCGCCGCTCCACCATGAGAGCGAGGGTTTTATGAACAGCCGATGCTCGTTTCATCCGTCGACAGTCCTGGGCGCTGTGCTTTCAGCAGGCCTGATGGCCGGGGGCGCTGCGTTCGGGGCGGACTGGCACTATGACGTGCCGCCGTTTGATTGCATCCATCCGGATTACCACGTGCCGCCGGTGCTGGCCGCGGCACCGACCGAGTTCTGGGTGTTCTCATCGGTGATCGACCAGACGATCACCGACCCGACGCGTCCGCCCTGGGTGCTGGGCCCATCGGGTCCATGGAACATCACGACGACATACACGAACCCGTTCGGCGTCGTGATGCCGTTCCTTGGAACTCACTTCGTGCTTGAGCCCGGAGGTATGCCGGTGGGTCCGGAGGGCGCGTGGTTCATCACGGCCACGATGCACATTCCTCACGGGGTGACGGAGACGGTCACCGATTATTGGCGGCAGGCCGATGGGCAGATCGGGATGCACTCCGCGATCCCGGCCATCGTCCCGCGGATTCCCGTGCCCTCGGGCATGCAAGCGCCCGAGGCATATTACTTCATCGTCGACCTCATCCCTGCGCCGGGATCGATGAGCCTGCTGTTCCTGGGCGGGTTGATGATGAGCCGGCGACGACGGTGAATGACGGTGCGGAGGGCTCGGGAGTGAGCGAGCAGTTTGGAGGCACTGAGTTGCCGAGGGCTGTTCGTGCGCACCACGAACCGGATGGCTGATGGGGTGCGGCCTGATTTCGGAAGGCATCGGGCATCGGGCATGAGGCATCAGGGCAAAAGCCCTCGATGCGGCACGTGGCACCGTCGGAATTTGCCGCACTGTTCAAGCGTCGGTGTGCTTTGGTCGCGGTGACAGGGGCTGAGTGATGCCCGGACACCAGCGGTGATCGGCATCAGCCACCGAGTTGATTGCCTGCGCGGTTCTTTGACCCCTTTGGAACCAGCCTGAGGGCGCTCAAAATCCTGACATACCACCGGTGCAATCGCCGCATGGTATTGAGGATCCGGATATCTACTATTACAAGGCACAGGAATATCATGAAAACGACCTCCGCTCTTCTCTTTGTCGTGTGGTGCACGGCAGCCGCGGCGATTGCACAGGGCCCGCCGGTCCATGATCTGGGGCTGCTCCCCGGCGACTCGCTGATCGCCTCCTCGGTGAACAGTCAGCAGAATCACGCGGTGGCGCGCGGTGGCGATCAGTGCCTGGTGGTGTGGGCGGACAATCGAGGTCAATCGGCGGGCGGCGGGACCAACCAGAGCGGCAGCGACATATTCGGCGTGCGCCTGGATGCCGACGGCAACCCGGTAGACGCGGTTCCGTTTGCCATCTATGCAGCGGCGGGCGAGCAGCGGCACCCCATCGTCGCCTGGAACGGGCAGGATTGGCTCGTGGTCTTCGAGTCCCAGGATCCGGTGGGCGGGTACTACGAGACGCAGATGCGGGCGGTGCGGGTCTCGCCGCTCGGTCGCGTGCTGGATCCCTTGCCGATCAGTTTCCCTGCCACGCAGTTCACGCCCAACACCATCGGGCTGAACGTCTGCGGACAGAACGGGCAGTGGCTCATCACCCGCTGCATCTACCACAGCGACGGGTACGGCACGTTCCTGGCGGGCCAGCGTCTGGACTCGGGCGGACACTTGATAGATACCAACCCCTTGCTGCTCAACGACTGGGTGTACGGTGCGACCGCGACGGTGACCGCCAATGGCGAGTACCTGGTCGCCGGCCCGGATTGGAACAACTCGTCGGTGATCAAGGCCCGTCGCATCGGTCAGGACGGCCGGCCGATCGGGACGGGATTCACGATCCCGAGCCTCAACATCGCCTCGAGCGGGACGGAGTATTACGTCTCCTGGATCGCGGACTACGTCAATCTCGTCGGTTCACGCATGACCGCCACGGGCACGTTGTTGACGCCCGCGGGGACCATACTCGCGGCGGGTCAAGCGCAGTACAGCCAGTCCACGCTGGCGCACGACGGCGTTCAATGGTGGTTCGAATGGGGCGCTTCGGATCAGTTGCGCACGGTTCGGATCGCCTCGTCGGGCGCGGTGCTGGACGCGGGCGGTGGACGGCTGATGCCCATCGTCATCGGCGGCAACATCAACACGGCCTACAGCCCCGTCCTGTCACCCCGTCCCGGCGGGGGCGTCCATCTCGTCTGGTACGATCTGCGGGCGGCTCTCGGGTACGACGCCAACGTCTACGTGTTGCCCATTGACCCTGGCAATGCGCCCGGCGGCGAGCGGTGCGTCTCGACCGGCACCCGGAACCAGCGCGTCCCGGACCTCTCCCGCGGGCCGGGTAACTCGGCTGCGGCGGTCTTTGTCAGCGAGGCCGCGAATGACGGCCGCGTGCTTCTGCACCTGTTGGATGCCGATGGCGCGGCGACCACGGCGGAGCCGATCGAAGTCGCGCGGGGCCCGAGTGTTGGGGGAGTCGGCATCGCGTGGAACGGTTCGGTGTACATGGTGGTCTGGGACGAAGGCGGGAGCGGCGGCGCTCCGACGTCGATCAAGGCCCGGCGGCTCAACCCGGACGGAACGGCCATCGACTCGGCTCCGATACCGGTGATGGCGGGCTTTGACCCCGATGTGGAGGCGCTGGGCGATGACTTCCTGGTGGCGAGCAGCCGCGTCGCCGCGTATCCGCAGACGATCTTCGCGCAAGCCCGGCGTATCGACGGCGCGACGGGGGCGATGCTGGACGTGTCGGAGTTCACGCTCGGCGGCGGCTATGTCTCCACCGGCCCGCGGGTACGGTCCGACGGAGCGCGGTGGGTCGTCGTGTACCACAGCCATTGGAGCCACGACAGCTCGCAATCGGATGCGGTGTACAACTTTGTCAACGCGGACGGCACGTTCAGCCCCGCCCGGAATCCCGCGACATCATCGGGGGGCGCGGGCACCCCGGACGTGGCCTTCTCGGGGAACAGCTACCTGTTCGTCTGGCGCAACAACTCGCTGTCGAACGCCAACAACTTCATCGCGGGACGCGTCATGAACCGCGACGGAACCTTCGCTACCGGGACCTTCACAATCGCCGAGGCCACGGGCCGCCAACTCAGGCCCGTTGTGGAATGGGATGGCTCCACGTTTGTCGTCGGGTGGGACGATCAGCGAAACCAGGTCACGTTTTTCGATGAGCGGACCGACATCTACGGCGCGCGCGTGTCTGACGCCGGCGTTGTGCTCGATCCCGCCGGCTTTCCGATTGACCGCGGGTCCCAGGGCGATGCTACGGCGGCGATCGTCAGCACTCGACCGGGCGTCACGCTGGTCGCGTCGGCGCGGTTCAGCATCACGCCGCCGTGGGATTCGTATCGCGTCGGCGTCGTGCTTGTGGGTGATCGCCCTTGCTTCGCGGACTTCGATCTCAACGGGGGTGTCGACGGCGCGGATGTAGAGGCGTTCTTCACCGATTGGGAAGCCGGTGAGGCTCGCGCGGATGTCAATCAGGATGGCGGCATTGATGGCGGCGATGTGGGGACGTTCTTCATGGCGTGGGAGCACGGCGGCTGCTGACCATTGTGCTGCCTGACTCAACCTTTTGGGTGTCATGGGCCTGCGGCCTGTGACGGGCGATCAAGGAATTCCGGACCGGCGCGACAGCGCAGGTGGTGAGTGCGCCCCGTTTGGACCGGGGCAGGATGTCTTCTGGAATCGGGGAAGTTTCCCCGTGGCTCTGCGGCCTGCGGGCGCCACAATCCAGTACCCGTATCGGTCACCGGAGCGACCGCTTGTCGCGAACTCCGCGTGAGACTGTTGATGAGGCGCCGCGCCCCCGAACGCCGCGGCCCGTAACGACAGGAGAACTCAATATGAAGTCGACGCACGCATCGATCGCCCGCGCGGGCGTGGGTCGTTCTGTCTTCACCGCCGCGCTGGTGGCCTTGTCCGCGCTCGCCGCGGCTCAACCTTGCCCCACAACGCTGGGTCCCAAACTCGTCGGTGAGCCCGCCGTGGGCCGGCGTCAGTTGGGCGACTCACTCTCGATGAGCGGCGATGGCGGGACGCTCGCCGCCGGGGCCATGTGGGACCGCGATTACGCGGGCTCTGTCTACATCTTCCGGCGCACCGGAGGTATCTGGGCGCAGCAGGGCCCGATCCTTACGCCCGAGCCCCCGCACAACCTCTTCGGTCAGCGCGTCGCCCTCAGCGGCGATGGGAACACCCTCCTGGTCTCCGGCAGCATCGACTGCGTGTATGTCTTCGTTCGCGAGAACGGCGAGTGGATCCAGCAAGGTCCGCGCCTGGAGCAGCCCCAGCTCATCGGCTTCGGCACCGATGTCTCGCTGAGCTTCGACGGCTCCACCGCCCTCATCGGCGCCGAGTACGACAACGACGCCGTTGGTTCCGCCTTCGTTTACAACCGCACCGCCGGCGTGTGGACCCAACAGGGCCCGCGCCTCGCCGCGCCGGTCGCGGTGCCCGGCTCGTTCTTTGGCTGTTCAGCCGACCTGAGCGGCGATGGAAGCACCGCCGTCATCGGCGCGTTCATGTCTAACTATGAACCCGTTGGCGCCGTCTACATTTTTACGCGAATCGGGGACACCTGGGTGCAGGACGGCCCCGCCCTCGTTGCCCCGGGCCAGGAAGACCGCTTCGGCTACCGCGTCGCCATCAGCCGTGAAGGCCGAACGATCATCGCGGGCTGCGGCACCGAACCCGCGCAGACCGTCTATGCCTTTGTCCGCACCGAGAGCGGCTGGGTGCAGCAGGGCCCCCGCCTGCACCCCGAAGGCACACCTCCCGGCAGCGACTTCGGCGATTGCCTGGCGATCGATGGCGCGGGACGGACCGCGCTGATCGGCGCGCCCCGCAGCGATGTCTCCACCGGCCGCATGTACATCTATCAACTCCTCGGCGGCGAGTGGGCTCCCTCCGGGCCGCCGGTGCTCGAGCCCAGCCCGGCTCCCTACACGTACTTCGGTTACAGCGTGTGCCTCAGTGATGATGGCCGCACCGGCGCCGTCAGCGCGCACAACTGCGACAACAACCTCGGCGCCGCCTACATCCTCAACGCCGGTTCCGGCATCGTGATCTCCGGCCAGCCCCAGGATGTCTCCACTTTGGTGGGCACGGATGCAACCTTCCATGTCTCCGCGGCGTCACCGGCCGGAATCACCTACCGCTGGCAGTTCAAGACCGCCGACCTCATCGATGGCCCCACCGGCCACGGCTCGATCATCAGCGGGGCCGCGACGTCGACGCTCACCATCTCCGCGCTCTCGCTCCAAGATGAGGGCGGCTACACCTGCGAGATCATCGATGACTGCGGGACCGTGGCCTCCCGCACCGCCGAACTCGTGGTCGTGCCCTGCCCGGCCGACTTTGACAAAGACGGCGGCGTGGATGGCGCCGATGTCCAGGCTTTCTTCGAGGCCTGGGAGGCCTGCGATCCCTCCGGCGACACCAACCGCGATGGCGGCGTCGACGGCGCCGATGTCGAGTTCTTCTTCACGTACTGGCAAACCAGCGGCTGCTGAGAAAACTCTCCCACAACCCCGCGTGTCTCGTGAGTCCCGAGTGCCGCGGCAGACGCCGCGGCGTAGGTGGTGCCCGAGGTCTACACGCGCGTCCGAGCTTTGTACCGGGGCGAACGGACCGGACGCTGCACCGCTGTCACCGTCCGACCATCAGCGGCCCCCCGTTCTCCCGCACGGTGGCGAGTCGCCGGTCCGTGGTGAAGAGGGAGACGTGCGTGGGGGTGCTGCTGGCGGAAGTGAATCACGCGGGGTTGTTCGTGGCGATGCAGCAGCACTTGGGGCATGCGCGGAGGGTTTTTGGATGGGCGCAGGTAGGGTGGGGGTGGGCGCTTGGGCATGGAAGGACCATGGGGATCGGCGAGGCGCGGGCACGGGAAAAGACCGACGGGGACCGTCAGGCCACCCAGGGCGCGGGAGATTGGCGGGCGACGGGAGTTACTTCAGGGCCCAGTGGGTGAGGGCGGCGGCGGTGTAGGCGAGGCCGCTCATCCAGGCGAGTTGGAGGAGGGCCCACTTCCAGTGGCCGGTTTCCCTGGCGGTGACGGCGAGGGTGGGGAGGCACTGCATCGCGAGGACGAAGAAGACGAGCAGGGACCAGCAGGTGGCGGTGTCGAAGAGGGGTTTGCCGCCGTCGCGCTGGGCGGTGGAGATGGCCTGGAAGACGCCTTCGGCCTGGGCGTCTTCGGTGCCGGCGACGACGACGGACATGGTGGAGACGAAGACCTCGCGGGCGGCGAAGCTGGTGAGGACGCCGACGGTGAGTTGCCAGTCCAGGCCGATGGGCGCGAAGGCGGGTGCCGCGGCGTGGCCGAGGCGGCCGATGTACGAGTGGGCCTTGGCGTTGCGGGCCTCGATGCGGTTGGCCTCGTCGATGAGCGGTGCGGGGTCGGCGGCGCGGGAGGCCTGTTCGCGCATCTCGACGGCCTGGCGCGGGGGGTCGACGTGCGGGAAGCTGCCGAGCCACCAGAGGACGATGCAGATGGCCAGGATGTTGGTGCCGGCCTTGCGGAGGAACATGCGGGCGCGGTCGAACATGGAGATGAAGGCGTTGGAGAAGCTGGGGCGCTTGTAGGTGGGCAGTTCCAGGGCCATGGGCGGGTTCTGGCCGCGGAGGATCGTGCGGCGGGCGACGAGCGCGCTCACGATGCCCGCGAAGATGCCCAGGGCGTAGCAGGCGACGAAGGCGAGGGCGGCGATGAAGGGGCGGTCTCTGAACAGGATGTTGGTGACCAGGACGTAGACGGGGAGTCGCGCCGAGCAGGTCATGAAGGGGGCGACGAGGATGGTGGTGAGGCGCTGGCGGCGGTCGGGGATGCCTCGGCAGGCGAGGATGCCGGGAAGCGCGCAGGCGTGGCTGGAGAGGAGGGGCACGAAGCTGTGGCCGGGGAGGCCGAAGGGGCGCAGGACGCGGTCCATGACGAAGGCGGCGCGGGCGAGGTAGCCGGTGTCTTCGAGGATGGAGATGAGGAAGAAGAGCAGGCAGATCTGGGGGAGGAAGACGACGGTGGCGCCGATGCCGCTGACGACGCCTTGCGCGAGGAAGTCGGAGAGGATGCCGGGGGGGAGCGTGTGGCGGACGATGCCGGTCATGCCTTCGCTGACGAGCACCTGGAGCCAGGCGGGCTGCCAGGCGCGGACCCATTCGGACTTGCCGCCGAAGATGGCGTCGAGCAGGTCCATGGGCGCTCGGGCGAGGCTGAAGATGGCCCAGAAGAGGCCGGCCATGACCACGGCGAAGAAGAGCACGCCGAGCACGGGGTGGGTGGTGACGCGGTCGATGCGGTCGGTGAGGGTGGCGCCGGCGCGGCGGACGGGGCCGGTGGCGAAGGAGGCCTTCATGCACACGTCGTCGGCCCAGGCTTCGAGGCCGTCGCGGGTGCCGGGGGGCGTGTGGTTGGGGATGCGGGCGCGGGTGAGTTCGCTGCGCAGGGCGTCGACGCCTTCGCCGCTGCGGGCGCTGCAGGGGATGACGCGGCAGCGGAGGGCTTCTTCCAGGAGGGCGGGGTCGATGTGCAGGCCGCGGGCGCGGGCGAGGTCGCTCATGTTGAGGGCGACGACGGTGGGGAGGCGGCGGCGGAGGACTTCGCCCACGAGGAGGAGGTTGCGCGCGAGGTTGGTGGCGTCGATGACGATGCAGACGGCGTCGGGGGCGGCGACGGCGGCGCCGGGGACGGCGAGGGTGCCTTCGAGCACGCCGCGGCAGACTTCGGCCTCGCTCATGTCGAGGTCGAGGGAGTAGATCCCGGGCAGATCGATGATCTCGGTGGTTTGGTCGGCGGAATCGCCGGTGCGGACCGTGCCGATGCGTGCTTCCTGGGTGGTGCCGGGGAAGTTGCTGGTCTTGTGGCGCAGGCCGCTGAAGCGGTTGAAGAGGGTGGTTTTGCCGGTGTTGGGATTGCCGATCAGCGCTACCCGCCAGAGGCCGCGGTGTTCATCGGGGCCGGTGGCGGCGGGTTGTTCGGCTGGGATGGGCATGGATCACGCGGGCCCGACCATGACGCGCTGCGCGAGGGCCTTGGCGAGGCCGATTCGGCAGCCGCACCCGCCGGGGACGCTGGCCATGACCTCGACGATGAAGGGTTCGCCCAGACGGCAGACGCGCACGCGGGCGCGGGGTCGCAGGCCCATGGCGCGGAGCACCGCGGCGTCCTTGGAGTCGAGGCAGGTTTCGCAGACGATGCCCTCGGCGCCCTCTTGCATGGCCCAGAGCGCGACGGCGGGCCGGGGAGAACCCGGGGCGGCGCAGCAGTTGGGCTCCTGGCACTTATGGGAGGGTGACACATCGTGGTGCATGGGGGACGTAATTCTAGGTTCGTTGAGACTCGTTCGCAACTGCGCCAGGGGCTTGGGAGGGGCAATTGCGGCGGGGGCGGGGGCGGCGCATACGGTCCGCCGAGTGATTCCACTGCGATCGCGCGGGCCACAGCGTCCGCGGCCGTGATTCACCTTCAGGAGCTTGCGATGTCCATCTGCCTCAAACTCTACAAGCCGGCGCGGAGCGGGATGACCACGGTGCACATCTACAACTACACGGATTCGATGATCGTGTGCGACGCGGGAACGGTGGGGACGCGGCTCAAGCAGACCAAGCAGAAGGTGGCGAAGGGCGCGGCGACGGACGCGGCGGTGAGGAAGCTGGGCAAGCCGTTCAAGGACAAGGGGTTCAAGCCGATCCCCGACAGCAAGCTGCGCACGGTGATCGTGCAGTATCCGATCGACATGGACACCGAGGCGGCGTTCCTGGACCGGCAGGAGCGGCTGATGGACATGCTGGATGAGCTGCTGGGGGTCACGGGCAACGGGCACGTGGACGGGTGCGACCTGGGGTCGGGCACGTCGAACATCTTTCTGATGACGGTGGACCCTGAGCTGGCGGCCAAGGGTGTGCAGACGCTGCTCAAGAAGAAGAAGCTGATCGCCGACGCAACGATCGCCATCGCGCGGGGGCGGGCGTATGACGTGACATACCCGAAGGGGCGGGACGAAGCGTTTGGGTTGTGATGTCGGAAGGCATCGGGCATCGGGCATCGGGCATCGGGCATCGGGCATCAGGCATCAGGGGACGCAAACCTCTCTGTTGCCCGGGCTCGTAGCTCCGTCGAAGCTTACCGCATGATTCAAGGGTCGGTGCGCTGCGGTTGCGGTAACAGTTGGACACTTGACGCCCGGATGCCAGCGGCGATTGGTGTTACTCGGCGGCGTCGATGAAGATGTCGACGGCCTGGCCGGGGTAGATGCGGGACTTGGGCGGGGTGATGACGCGGAAGAGCACATCGATGACGCGGGTGTCGACGCGTTCGGTGTTGGCGCCGTTGAGGTCGGACTTGGGGCGCGCGAAGGGCTCGATGCGGAGGAGTTCCACGGCGATATCTTCGACGACTGCGCCGCGGGTGCGGCCGACGGCCTTGGCCTTGGTGGTGACTAGGCTGATGTCTTCCTCGTCGACCTGGGCGCGGATGTTGAGGTGCTCCAAATCACCGATGATCATGGCGGGTCGGTTGGGATCGGCGCCGGCGAACTCGCCGGGCTCGATCTGACGGCGCAGGACCTGTCCGGGGCCGGGGGCGCGGACGGTCAGGCGGTCCTTGAGAATTTCCTGGGCCTGGACTTCGGCGCGGAGACGGGCGAGGCTGGTTTCGGCGACGGCGAGGTCGGGCTTCCAGCCGCCGGCTTTCATCTTGGCGAGGTCCGCCTTGGCGCGCTCGAGTTCGGCGCGGGCGACTTCGGCGAGGAGGGTGGCGCGGGAGACGTCGCGGTCGGTGCTGGAGCCGTTCTTCGCGGCGTCGCTGGTGGCGCGGCGCTGTTCTTCACGGTCTTTCCAGAGGGATTCGGCGGCGGCGACGGCGGCCTCGAGGGGCGGGACATCTTCCACGCGCGGGAGGGCGTGCCAGCGGGCGACCTCGGCCTCGCCGCCGGCGAGGGCGGCCTGGGCGCGGATGAGGTCGGCGTCGACGCGGCGGGTGTCGAGGCGGAAGAGGGGCGTGCCGGCCTTGACGGTGTCGTTGACGTCGGCGAAGACTTCCATGACCATGCCGCTCTCGGGCGCGAAGATGGAGACGTTCTTGCCGGCGGGCTCGACGATGCCCAGGGCGGCGACGCCGCGGCCGTAGGGGTTGACGGACGCGGGGCGCGCGAGTGGAAGGACGGGCTTCTTTTCGTCGGCGGTGGCCACGGCCCAGACCCCGATGCAGAGGCCCAGGATGGAGAGCAGGATCGTCGTCCAGCGGAGCATGAGAGGAGGGTAGCGAGAGCGGCGCGGGGGTGGCCGATGCGTCGCGTAGGTTGGTGTGCGCAAGAAAAAACCCGGGCGCTCGCGCGCCCGGGTTCAGAGTGTCTCAAGAGGTCAGGACAGAATCAGCAGCGACCCGCGTCCCAGAGGTTGAAGAAGTACTGGACGTCGGCGCCGTCGGTGCCGCCGTCGAGGTTGGTGTCGGACTCGGGGAGGTTGGAGCTCCACGCGTCGAAGAAAGTCTCGACATCGACACCGTCGATGCCGCCGTCGCGGTTGAAGTCGGCGCGGCAGGGGGGCGTGAGCTTGAAGCCGCGGAGGCGGCCCTGGGGGTTGCGGCCCTGGCCGACGATCTCGCCGGCGTTGTTGATGTCGGTGGCGATCAGGAGGCGCCAGCCGGAGGTGGCGGGGATGAGACCGTTGAGGTCGAACATGTTGCCGTTGATCATGACGAAGGCGCGCTGGGTGTTGCGGTTGTCGATGAAGTAGCCGACAACCGTTCCTTCGTTGTTGGTGGAGAGGGCGAAGGACGCGCCACCGGGGGAGCCGAGGTTCTCGATGGAACCGCCGGCGGTGTAGCGGACAGCGCGGACCTGTCCGGAGATTTCTTCGGCGGAACCGACGGCGTCACCGAAGTCGTTGATGGCTTCGGCGACGTGGTTGTCGCCGCCCAGGCCGGGCAGGTGGACGACCTGACCGTTCTGGTACTTGACGGCCCAGTTGGTGCCGCACATGCCGGGCTCGGCGGTGTAGCCGACGGCGACGCCTGCGTCGTTGATGCCCTGGCCGTAGGAGATGCGGCAGGTGTCGTTGGGGAGGCGGGGCTGCATCGTGGGCGAGCCGCTGCTCCAGGTGAAGGCGTCGAGGGTGCCGGAGCCGGCGAAGGAGTTGGTGCCGAGCACGACGCCGTTGTTGTTGATGGCGGCGGCGGCGGAGAAGACGCCGCGGTTGTACGGATCGAGATCGGCCCACCAGGTGCCGCCGTTGCGGCAGATCCACGGCTGGGCGGTGGAGCCCCAGAGGTTGGACGAGGAGGCGGCGACGCCGACGACATCGCCGTTGTTGTTCACGTCGTTGGCGCTGCTGTAGGGGAGGTTGGGCAGCGAGCCCAGGTTCTGCATGACGCCGTCGCGCAGACGGAAGGCCTTGTTGACGCCGGCGGCGTCCTTGGATCCGCCGACGATCCAGCCGTTGTCGCTGATGGAGGTGGCGTAGGACTCGAGACCGCCGAGGGTCGCGATGCCATCGAGGGAGTAGTACGGGATGGAGATGGCGTTTTCTTCCCAGCCCAGGCCGCCGGGTCCGGGGCCGCCTTCATCGGTGAAGGGGAAGATGTCCTGGGCGGACGCAGCGCCGGCGGCCGCCATCAGGGCGCAGACGGTAAAGCGAACGAGCTTGCTCATGATCGACACACTCTCTTTCGAAATCGGCGACGCCTTGCGTCGCCGGCATGGCGAAGAACGTACGCCACGAACACACACACACGCCGCACCCTGGTGGAAAACGGACACGAACTATCCTTCAACCGATCGGGGCCGCACGCGCAAGGTGCGAAGACGAATGCGGACCCGGCCGACGAAAACCCCCCGTGGTCTCACACATCGGAAAAACAGAGGAGGAGAACTGTGCACCGAGATGCCACCTGCCGAACTCCCATTCGGCGACACTTCACAGCGCCAGGCAGCCTTTGCCGCGCCGTGTTCAAAGTGTCCAAAGTGCTTCTCTCGGTCCCAATCTTCCTCGGAGTCCATTTGTATCCGAAGATGAAAATATTTGCAAGGGTAATTATGCGACTTTTTGCCGATTTCACCCTTGGTCCCATCACTTAGGGCCGTTCTACCTAGGGCCCTTTATTCCCGCGGCGTCGCGGCCTCTTTGGAGATGTGGTTATCGAAGGAGAATGCAGCGCGTTCCGGTGGCGAGCACGCCGCGCGCGCTTCGCCAGATTCACACACCAGGCCCCAGAATATCGGTTCAGATGCGTTTGAGAACACTGACGGCGGCGTAGAGCCCCGCGACACGCTCGCGCGGCAGGATTCTGGGCGGGTACGCGCTATTGAGCGGCTGCAATCGGATGTGCGTGCCGCTCTGCTGCTCTTCAAAATAGACGCGTTTGAAGGTGCTTTCGTGGTCGGGTTCGAGGCGCGCGAAGCAGTCCATGCCGTCTTTCACGGGGCGTGCGGGGCTGAAGATGACGATGTCGCCCTCGGAGTACTTGGGCTCCATCGAGTCGCCGACGACGCGCGCGGCGAAGGCGTCGTGGTCTTCAACGTCCGGGCAGCGCACGTATTCATCGGCGATGCGCGCGGGGTAGGAGAGATCGGTGAACTCGCAGGGGTAGCCCGCGGCGACCTTGTTGATCACCGGCACTTCGCGCGCGAGGGCCAGGGGCATCGGGCGCATCGCGCTGTTTGAGGCTGTTTTTTCAGGCCCACTGAGCGCTTCGACGCAGCGGCGCAGTTCGCCGGAGGCGTACGTGGCGTCGAGCGCGTGGCGGCCGTCGCCGCCGGCGACGCGGAGCAGATCGGCGAGTTTGCGCGCGGCCGCGCTGTCGGCCTGCAGGCGGGCCACTTCGCGGCGCACGCTGGGCCCGCCCGCGGCGAGGCTGCGCTCCCAGCGGGCCATCTCCACGAGGCGGGCCGGGGGGAGTTGCAGGGCGGCTTCCAGGCGGGCGAGGATTTCATCACCGGGCGGGGGGCGGACGCCGTTCTCGACGGAGGAGAGGTACCCCTTGGCGCACCCGACGCTGGAGGCGACCTGGGCGAGGGTCAGGTGCAGGGATTCGCGGCGGGATCGGACGAACGGACCGAAGCGGTCGGAGGCGTCGCCCTCGTGTGTTAGCGGAACTGCCTGTGTCACGTCGGGACCTCCTGTTCGCGGGGTGCGGATGGGGTGCGGATGGGGGGCTAAGTGCTTGATTGACCTTGAGTTGCGTGGGGAGCGGCCGAGGGTGTGCGCTATTTTGGCGATGATCCAAACAAAACCCGGTATTTGAGTTGCATTCGATCAGGAACCGGTGTACAAGTTCTCTCAGTAGAGAACACTGTAGGAAGGTGTTCGGTGGTAGTACAGCGGAGCGGGCGACCGTTCCGGCAAGAAAGGCCCAGGCGAACGATGTTCATTGAATCAACTCAACCGGCGACTGGCGAGGCGTCCGCGGGGAACCGGGCGGAGGCTGCGGGTGTGCGGCCGCGGCTGGTGGCGAGCGCGGCGGCGCTGCGCGATCTGCGGATGTACGCGGATCTGCGGAGGGCGCATGATCCGTACATCGCGGAAATTATCAGGGAACGGTGCCGCGCATTGAATGCGGACGATCGCGCGACGGTGTCGTCGATCGTGCTGGCGGGCGCGACGGCGCGGCACATCGCGGCGCTGACGGGGCAGAACGAGCGGAGCCTGCGGCGCAAGGTGCGGCGGATTCTTCGGCGGGTGCTGTCGGTGAACTTCGCGTTCGTGGTGGCGCACCAGCGCGAGTGGACGATGCAGCGGCGGCGGGTGGGGCAGGCGTGCTTCATCGACGGGCTGTCGCTGCGGGGCGCGGCGGCGCAGCTCGGCATTCCGCTGCACGGCGTGCGCAAGCACCATCACGCGATCTCGTGCATGGCCGAGCAGGCCAAGGAGGCGGCGAAGGCGGCGCAGCGCAGGGGGCCGCTGGCCGGGTCGGACCGGCACGCGGGCGATCGAGCGGAGGGGCGCGAGTTCGATCAAGAGAACGGGGGTTGAGATGGGTCGTCAGCGCGGATGCGCCATGGTTTCGCGGCGGTGTCTGTATGTTCGCGCGCTCTTTGGAGGGGCGAGTGCGCGGCGCGAAGAGGCGGCGCGGATTGATCACGTGGTGCGGGCGGTGAAGCGGCTGCGGCGCGGGGATGTGGGGCTGGTGATGGGCCCGAGCGGGTGCGGCAAGTCGCGGCTGCTGCGGGGCATCGCGCGGCGCGTGCGGCCGGCGCGGCGGGTGGGCGCCGGCCCGCTGCCGGCGTGCGCGGTGATCGATGCGGTGCGTGCGCCGATGGGGGCGGCGCTGTCGGCGCTGGCGTCAGCGGGGCTCGCGGACGCGGCGGTTTTGCAGCGGTCGGCGCGGCTGCTGTCGGACGGTGAGGCGTTCCGTCTGCGGCTGGCGCGGGCGATGGTGAGGTGCCCCGGGGGCGTGCTGCTGGTGATCGACGAGTTGGCGTCGACGCTGGACCGCACGACGGCGCGGACGCTGTGTCACTCGCTGCGGCGGTGGGCGAAGCGGGCGGGGGTGCGCGTGCTGGCGGCGAGCGCGCACGATGATTGCAAGGAGTTCTTGTCGCCGCGGCTGGTGGTGTGCCCGGAGGTGCGGGCGTGAAGCTTGAGTGCGCGGAGCGGTGGCGGGTGCTGCTGGCGGCGATGCAGCCGGGGGTACAGGACGCCGTTCGAATCGAGGCGGGGGTGGCGGCGGACTATCACGCGCTGGCGCACCTGCACTACCGGGCGGGGAGCCCGGCGCAGATCGAGCGGGTGCTGCGCGCGGTGGATGTGCCGACGGGGATGGTGGTGGGTGTGCTGGTGGCGGGGCGCGGGACGCTGAACGCGCCGTGGCGGCGCGGGGCGTTTGGTCCGGAGTTTGATGCGGGCAACAAGCGGCGCGCGGCCCGCGCGGCGAACGGCTCGCTGCGGGTGATCTCACGCGTGATCGTTGATCCGCGGTTCCGGGGGCTGGGGATCGCGCGGCGGCTGGTGGCGGCGTACCTCGCGCGGCCGCTCACGCGGTACACGGAGGCGGTGGCGGCGATGGGGCGGGTGTGCCCGTTCTTTGAGCGGGCGGGGATGCGGCGCGTCGGTGTGCCCGCCGCGCGGCGGGATCGGGCGCTGGCGGCGGTGCTGCGGGGGCTGGGGTTGCGGGCGCCTGGGCTGCTGGAGCCTGGCGCGGCGGCGCGGGCGATGCGGGCGCATCCGCGGCTACGGCGGGCGGTGCGGAGGTGGGCGAACGACTCGCGGTCGACGCGGGGCTGCGTGCCGGACCTGAGCGCGGCGGCGGCGTCGATCGCGGCGCGGCCGGTGGTGTATGTGTTCCGGGCGCGGCGGCTCAGCCGTTGATGTTCAGGACGACCTTGATGCCTTCGCCGCTGATCATGGTTTCAAAGCCGCGTTT
>JBGAMO010000038.1:0-31895 GCA_044222845.1 Phycisphaerales bacterium | reverse complement strand
GATCAAATCATCGATCAGGATGCCCCAACCCCCAGGGATCCGCTGAAGCCCGCGGGCTGGCCATGGCTTCACGATGTCCATGATCCGAAATGCCACGAACGCGTACAGAAGCGTGAACGCAGCGACGTGAAAGTTCGCCAGCGCCGCGGCGGGAAGGCCAAGCAGCGACAGACACTGGCCGGCGGTCTCGTCCGCGACAACATTCGACGGATCCTTGTACCCGTAGTGCGCTTCGGCCCGGTCGCCCTGAATGACGCACGCGGCACTGAACACCACACACACAGCCGCCAAGACCGAGTGATACCAAATCGGCGACTGCTGCGGCCCCAATCCTGACGCGATCAATCCCGCGGCCACGATGACCGGAGGCAGCGAACCCCATGTGCCCGGAGCAGGCCGCATCGCACCCAGTCCGAACACGGTGATCCACTGCGGAGACTTGGTCATGTGTTCAATCTCGTCCGAACCCGGCGTGGACCGCCCGCGTGACGTACGGCACACCGCTCAGGACTGTGATGGCGACCGTGAACCAGACCGCCAAGTCAATGACCGCTCGGCCCCACGTGCCGCGGTCAACCCCGGTGATTCCCAACATCAACAGAACAAACGGGATAACGCACGCCTGAACGATCATCTTGGCCTTGCCGGTCCATGATGCGGAGAAGTCAATCCCGTCTTGCTCCATGACACTTCGGATCGAAGTCACCAGCAGTTCACGCCCCAGGATGATGACCACCATCCACGAGGTGACACCGCTCACCTGAAAGGGTGGTTTGCCCGGAATGTCGACGCCGAACGTCGGCCCCGCGAGCATGATGAACGCTCCGACCACCAGAACTTTGTCGGCGAACGGATCCATCACGCGCCCGAACTTGCTCACGGATTTCCAACGCCTCGCGAGCGGTCCGTCAAGGGCGTCGGTGAGCGCTGCCAGGCCGAACAACGCCGCTGCCCACAGGTATGGCCACACCGGTTGGCGGGGTGACACCATGAGATCCCGCGCCGGATAGTTCCAGACTGAAAGCAGCACAAAGAACCCCGCCGCGAACACCAGCCGCGACGCTGTGAGCGCATTGGGCACCCAGCGGCGATAGTCGCTCGCGACCGGAACGGCGGCGGTGGGGGCGGATACAGGTGACGGCAATCGACGGATGGTAGACGTGCCGGGCAATCGGCTGAACCAATCCCGCAGGCGTTCTGGGTGTCCCCGCACACGTGTGGGGCCTTTGACGGACGCCGCGGTACCCGCCTTTTAGAGAAAGTCCAACGCACGATCGCAGGATCTGGTTTGCATGCCATCCAACTCTCCGGCCCTCAAAACCTTGAACCCTGCCCCGCGCCCATCTACCCTGCCCTTCTCACACGGGGTAGCAAACCCCACAGTTACCAACAGGGATTGCTTTGGAACAGATCATCAACCCCTACATCTTGTATGGCCTCTGCGTTCTGGGGGCGGCGGGCGTCTGTTTGGCCCTGCCCCGCAAGGGCCTCTCGCCTCAACTCTTTGGTGGATTGCTGGCCGGCGCGGTCGGTGGTTTGGCCATGCTCTTTCTGGGGCTCAAGAACCCCGAGCACCTCCCCAATATCTATTTTTACATCTTCTCAGTGGTCGCGCTGGGTGGCGCCCTTCGGGTCATCACGCACCCGCGCCCCGTGTACGCCGCGCTGTATTTCGTGCTCACCGTGATCGCCTCCGCCGGGCTGTTCCTGATTCTCTCCGCCGAGTTCATGGCCTTCGCCTTGGTGATCGTGTACGCGGGTGCCATCCTCATCACCTACCTCTTCGTCATCATGCTCGCGACCCAGTCGCCTCAGGAAGACGAAGTCGAAGTGCTGATGGAGTACGACATCGCGGCCCGCGAACCCTTCGCTTCCACGGTGGTCGGGTTCCTGCTGCTCGCCCTCCTGACCACGATGATGTTTAAGGGCGTCGGGGGTCTCCCCGCTCCGCAATCCAAGGACCCCGACGCGATCCTCGCCGCGATGCCCCGCCGCATCGAGTCCACGCTTCGGAATGAAGGCCTGATGTCCAAAGGTTCCACGCTCAAGGTCGATGAGAAGACCGGTGACGCAATTGTGGACTGGAATCAGCGAACGGTCACCACGGTTGATGGGAGCGGCGCTCCCACGGTCGTCTCCCTACCTGATGACCTCAAGGCGACGAACGCCGATCACCTGGGTTTCAACCTCCTCCGCGACCACCCCGGCACTATCGAGATCGCCGGTGTCATCCTGCTCATGGCCATGCTTGGCGCCGTTGTTCTGAGCCGCAAGCAGGTGCAGATCGACGAGGAAGCCAAGATGCGTCAGGCCCACACGCTCTCTGGCGCGTCATTCGGTCCTGATTCGGGTTCTTCGAAGGGAGGTTCCCTGTGATCCAGACCCTTCAGACCCTCGCACAGTCGGGGTTCCCCGACCGAATGCACGCCGCAACCCTGTCCCACTTCCTGCTCGTGTCCGCCCTCATGTTCGTCATCGGCCTCATCGGCTTCCTGACCCGTCGGAACCTGATCATCATGTTCCTGTGCACGGAACTGATGTTCCAGGCCGCGGGCATCGCGCTGGTTGCCTTCGGCCGGTATCACCTGGATTTTTCCGGGCAGACATTCGTGATCTTTGTGCTGACGGTCGCCGCGGCGGAAGCCGCGATGGCCTTGGCGTTGGTTGTGCTCCTGTTCCGCCGGCGTGAATCGCTCAACGCCGAAGAGTGGAAGGAACTTCGCGGTTGATCGCCCGCGGGCGAGCCGCACCGAGGTATCTGGACTTTGACGACTCTCACCAACATCCTGCACGCGGCGCTGACCGGCTCGATCGGTCAGCACGGCGAGGTCGCGCACGCGGCCGCCGGGGCGGCCCCGGTTCAGATCGCCGCCAACGGCCCTTGGTACGCGGTGCTCATCCCCGTGTTCGCAATCGCCGCGTTCATCCTCTGCGCACTGTGCGCGGCCTTTAGAGTTAAAAGCAAACTCCCCGCCTGGATCACCGTCGTATGCCTCGCCGCCTCCTGCGGTGTTTCCGCGGCGGTGTACGCCTGGGTTTCGTCCCATGGCCCCGCCATTACCTACGTCTTTGACTGGATCCACGTAGTCTGGGGCAAGGAAAAGGGCCAGAGCTTCATCGCGAACTTCGCGTTCTACCTCGACACCCTCACCTGCCTGTGGATGCTCTTCGTCACGGGCCTGGCAACGTTGATCGCCCTCTACGCCAGCGAATACATGGCCCACGACGTGGGCCAGGGGTACAACCGCTTCTTCGCGGCCTTCTCTCTCTTTGTGTTCTCCATGGCATGCCTCGTCATGGCAGACAACTTCATCCTGCTCTATTTGGGCTGGGAAGGCGTCGGCCTCTGCTCGTACCTGCTCATCGGGTATTTCTACAAGAAGCCCAGCGCAGTCGCCGCGGCAAAAAAGGCGTTCATCGTCAATCGCATCGGCGACCTCTTCCTCGCCCTTGGCATCATGCTCTGCTTCGTGCACTTCGGCACCGTGGAGTACAAGGCCGTATTCGCCGGGGTCGAGGAGTACATCAAGCACTTCGAGGCCGGCGAGTTCAGCAAGATCCCGCCCGTGGCTCAGTGGATCGCGTACCTCCTGATGGGCGGCGCGTTCGGCAAGTCCGCTCAGTTGCCCCTCTACGTCTGGCTCCCCGACGCGATGGAAGGCCCGACCCCCGTGTCGGCACTCATCCACGCGGCGACCATGGTGACGGCTGGCGTCTTCCTGATCGCACGCACCTACCCGCTCTTCATGATCTCCCAGTACGCCCTGCATTCGGTCGCTTGGGTCGGCGCACTGACCGCGCTGCTCGCCGCGACCATCGGCATGGCCCAGTTCGACATCAAACGTATCATGGCCTATTCGACTGTCAGCCAACTAGGCTACATGTTCGCGGGCTTGGGCGTCATGACGAGCGTGGGCGCCGCTGCACACGTATTCACCCACGCGTTCTTCAAGGCCATGCTCTTCCTCTCGTGCGGCGCCGTGATGCACGGCTTCGCCGGTCAGTTGGACCTGCGAAAACTTAGCGGTGTGGGCAGCATGCCCGGCTGGCGGATTGTGGGTATCGCCATGCTGGTGGGCTGCCTCAATCTCGCCGGCTTCCCGATCATCACCGCCGGGTTCTGGAGCAAGGACGCGATCCTCGGCGGCGCGTTCGCCAATCCGCACGCGCAGTCCATCGGCTGGATCCTGCTGCTGACGGCCGGCCTGACGGCGTATTACACCTTCCGCGTCTACTTCCGAGTATTCGTCGGCCCCCAGCAGTATGAGCCCGGGGATGAGCTTCACGCTCACGACGACCACGGTCATGATCACGCCCACGCAGGCCACGACCACGGTCATGATGGGGGCCACCACGGTCAATCGCACGACAAGGCAGCCGCCTCGCACGACTTCCACCCGCACGCTCCGGGTTGGGCCATCAACACCGTGCTCGCGATTCTCGCGATCTCGGCATTCGTCGTAATTCTGCCTCTCAAACTCATCCCCGGCGAGCTCGGCTGGGTGGGTCACATGGTGGAGGGCTCGACCGCCCGCGCCGTGGGCCACATGGAGCACTCCAAGTTCTTTGGGTTCGACGCCCATCAGGCGATGATGGTGGTGTCGAGTGTGGTCGGTCTGGCCGGTATCGCGGTCGCGTTCGTCCTGCACTACGCGGGCCGCACTACGGCCGCCACTTCCCGTGCCGATGCGCTCCTGCCCGCTTTCGGTCCGCTCGCCACCTGGGCTCAGCACAAGTGGTACGTGGACGAGTTCTACGACTTCCTCATCCGCAAGCCCCTGTTGGTGCTGGCGCACCTTTTCCACATTATCGATCAATACCTGATTGACGGTCTTGTGGACGCCGCGGGCTACATCCCCCGGGCCGTCGGTCGATTGCTCCGGCCCAGCCAGAGCGGCGAGTTGCACGGGTACGCGTTGGGCATGGCGGGCGGCGTGGCGGCTCTTCTTCTGATCGTGTTCCTGGCGACGACCTCATGGTGATCAACGCTTCCAACTTCGGCGCGTTTCCCCCGCGGGCTTTCGCCCGCAAGGAGCACCGCGCATGATGCTGTTCTCTCTGATACTGGCGCCATTGGCGTCGGCTTTCTTGGTGGCGCTCGGCCCGGCGACGATGGCCCGCCGCACCGCGCTCGCCGGGACCGCGGTCACGTTCTTCGCAACGTGCGCCGCCCTCTACCTGTTCAACTGGAGCGCCCCCGGCTACCAGTTCGAGCAGTCCCTGCCGTGGTTGCAGCAGGTGGGCATCAACCTGACAGTCGGCGTTGATTCGGTCGCGATGATGCTCATCGCCCTGACCGCCCTGCTCGGCCCGATCTGCGTGCAGTCGAGCAAGACCGCCATCACCGACCGTGTCAAGACTTACTACTCGTGGCTGCTGGTGCTTCAGGCGGCCATGACGGGCGTCTTCGCCTCCCGCGATCTGATCCTGTTCTACATCTGCTTCGAGTTCACGCTCGCACCGATGTTCGTACTGATCAGCCTCTACGGTTCGACCAACCGCCGCAAGGCCGCCATCAAGTTCTTCCTGTACACGTTCACCGGTTCGGTGATCGCTCTCGCCGGCTTCGTGTACGTCGCGTGGTTCAGCAGCCGCCTGACCCCCGGCATCGTCAACGCCGCTGATCCTTCCCTGCTCCACGAGTTCCCGCAGTTGGGCAAGTGGACGTTTGATCTCGCCACGCTCGAGCAGGCCGCCCGCCTGATGAGCCCGGCCAAGCAGGGCTGGGTGCTCCTGGCCTTGCTCGCGGGCTTCGCCGTCAAGGTGCCCCTCTTCCCAGTGCACACATGGTTGCCGCTGGCGCACACCGAGGCCCCGACCGCCGGCTCGGTGATTCTGGCCGGTGTTCTGCTCAAGCTCGGAACGTACGCGATCTACCGCTTCGCTCTGCCGTTCTGCCCGGTCGCGATCTATGAGCATGCGCCGCTGATCTCCGTGCTCTGTATCGTGGGCATTCTGTACGGCGGCCTGATCTGCTGGGTCCAGACGGATGTCAAGAAGCTGGTGGCATACTCCTCGGTGGCCCACCTTGGCTTCTGCATCCTGGGCATGATGGCCTTGAACAACACGGGCATCTCCGGTTCGATCCTGTACATGATCAACCACGGTCTGTCGACCGGAGCTCTGTTCCTCCTGATCGGCATGATCTACGAACGCTATCACACGCGTTCCATGAAGGAACTCGGCGGCCTCGCCGCGAAGATGCCCATCTGGGCGACCTTCATGGTCTTTTTCACCATGGCCTCCGTGGGCCTGCCCGGCCTCAACGGATTCGTCAGTGAGTTTCTTTGCATTCTGGGCGCCTTTCAGGCCAGCAGCGCTTGGGGAAGCCCGACCGCCACGCTCCCGAACGGGCTGCCCAACGCGGGCCTGTGGGGCTCGGCGGGTGCCGCCCATCCCGGCTCCACTCTCGGCTCCCTCGGACCCTGGTTCGCCGCTGTCGCCGGAATCGGCATGATTGTCGCTGCGATCTATCTGTTGTACATGGTCGGCAAGGTCGTGTGGGGGCCGTTGGTCGAGCCCCACGGCCACGATTCGCACGGTGGTCACGGTGGTCACGGCGCCTCCCACGCCCACAGCATTCTGCCCACCGACTTGTGCGCTAGAGAAATCGGCGTCCTTATTCCCCTTGCGGTGCTCTGCATCGCGCTGGGTGTCTACCCCAAGCCAGCGCTCGACGCGATCTCCGGGCCTGTGTCCGACACCGTCCGTGTGGTGCAGACCGCCCGGTCGAACGCGACCATCCCCGCGGATAGCGTGAAGGAGGCCGCGCGATGATCGACCGCCTTCAGTTCCTCTGGCCCGAGATCATTCTTTTCATCACCACCTGCGTGGTGATGGTGATCGGGCTTTCCAAGACCTACATGCGGCGCAAGGCCACCGCGCTCATCGCCGGTGCCGGCATCGCCCTAGCCACCGTCTGGGCAGCGACTCGGTCGCCCGACGCCGAATCGGTGACCGCCGCGGCGGGTCAGTTGCTGCTGCCTCACATGGTGGCGTACGCCAAGACGCTGATCGGTATAGTGGGTCTCATGCTCCTGCTGCTCATGGCGGGAACGGTCGACCGCGACGAAGAAGCGCAGATCGCCGCGGGGCGCCGCTCTTTCGACCCGCTCCGCAGCAACCGGGCCGAGTTTTACGCCTTCTACCTGTTCTCGCTCACCGGCCTCATGCTGTGCGCCGACGCCGATGACTTGATCTGGCTCTTCCTCGCGTTGGAACTCACCAGCCTTCCGACGTACATCATGGTCGCGATCTCCACCGCGCAGACACGCGGCCGCGAGGCGGGCGTGAAGTACTTCTTTCTGGGCGCGCTCGGCGCCGCCACGGTCCTCTACGGCTTTGCGCTCATCTACGGCGCGACGGGTTCCACAAACCTTAACACCATCGCTTCACACTTCCGCACCGACGGCATCAGCCCGCTCGCCATGGCCGGCCTGCTGCTGAGCCTGCTGGGTGTCTCGTTCAAGATCGCGGCGGTGCCGATGCACTTCTACACCCCCGATGTGTACGAAGGCGCCGCCCCGCAGGTCAGCGCGTTCCTCGCGTTCGTTCCCAAGACCGCGGGCTTCATCTCCATCTTGCTGCTCTGCGCCGTCGCGGGCTGGGCCTACCTGCCCGCCGGCCAAGCGGGCTCGCTCGCGACCGTCAAGGCAGCGCCGGGCGGCACGCAGCTGCCCGAGCTCATGCGGTTGATGCTCTGGGTGATGGCAGCCCTCACCATGACCGTGGGCAATGTGCTGGCCGTGCTGCAGGTCTCCGTCAAGCGTCTGCTCGCGTACTCCTCGGTGGCCCACTCGGGTTACATGCTGGTGGGTGTCGTGGCAGGCCCGGGCGGCCCCGCCGACCAAGGCTTCACGAGCAACGGCGTGAGCGCGGTGCTCTTTTACTTGCTGTGCTACGGCGTGATGAACGTCGGCTGTTTCGCGGTACTCGCGGCCCTTGAACGCTCCCCCGGTCGCGACGGCAACTTCCGAGAGGTCGAAACCCTCGCCGATCTCCGCGGCCTGTGCACTTCTCACCCGGCGCTCGGCTGGTCGATGGTGATCTGCAGCCTTAGTCTGCTGGGAATGCCGCCCCTGCTGGGCTTCTTCGGGAAACTTCCCCTGTTCACAGCGGGCATCCGTGCAGGCGAACTCCCGTTGGTGGTGATCCTGGGCCTGAACTCCGCGATCGCCGCGTATTACTACCTCCGCATGGCCTTCGCGCCCTTCCTCGAGATCCCCGACGCTTCAGCCGAACCGGTCATCGCCTCGCCCTTCCGGGTGCGGCAGTTGGCCGCGGTCGTTTCCGCGGGCGGCGTCGTGCTTCTCGCGATTCTCGGCAACTCGCTCATGGAAGAATGCCGCAAGGCCGGCGAAGTCCGGGCGGCAGTCCCGTTCGTGACCAGCGCCAAGTCCGAGCACGCGTCCGCAGCGGCGGATTAATCCGCAGTCCGCCCCCTCTGTGCTTTCGCATTGCTGCCCGTAGATCCGTCCGCTCGTTGATCACGCGGCGGTTTCGGGCTGCGCCGGCTGTTGGCGGGTCCGGTGAGTCCGGCCCCCGATCTGGAACACCACGCCCGCGAGCGCGGGCAGCAGCCACGCGGCGAGCCAAAGCGTCGGCGTGGCAGCGAGCAGACCCTTCCCAGGTAGGTCCAGGCCTCGGACCAGCCACGCGATGCTCGCCAGCATCATCCCGGCACCCAGCAGCGATGTGATGATCGCCGCGCCCTTGCGAGGGGCCACGATGCCCAGCACAAACCCGAGGATTGTTCCGCCCACCATCGCCGCGGCGAGCGTGATGCGGCTGTCTCCGGGCAGTGACGCCCACCAATCGCGGCCCTGCAGGAAGATCTGATCCAGAAAATCGCGGGTGGCTTTCGCGGCGGTCTCGTTCGGCGCGGGCTCCTTCGCCGCAGTGACACCCCGCACGCGGTCCGAAACGGACTTGGTCTTTTCAACCGCGAGGGTCTTGGCGGCCTCCGCCGCGGACTCGTTCCAGGCCGCTTTAATCGCCGTGGTATCGGGAGCAGCCGGTAGTGCGCCGGGTGTGTGCGAGAGATGAATCGTGGCCGCGAGCGTGGCGAGAGCGCCCAGAGCGACCGCCGAAGAGATCCCCATCGCCGTTCTGAACATCGCGAGCGCCACGCATCCACCGATCAGAGCGCCCACTCCCAGGCCGAGCATCGGGCTGGGAATCCCCGCCAGCGCGTCCGGTACGAAGTTGGGTAGTAATAGTGCTCCAAGCAGCGAGCCCGCTGCCATGCCCAACAAGATGAACGCCGGCCGCAGGATGCGGGCACCGAACAGCAACAGCAGCACACCCGTGATCAACGCCACGATCACAGGCACATGCATCGCGACCGGAATGGATTCCAGCGTGGCGAGCGCAGAAGTAATGGCAGAATTGGCGAAGTTCGGGTTCATCGGTGTGCGCTACCCAACAAGGGTGGGCAATGTCAGTTCTTCGGACTTTTGGGTCTGAGTTTGCCAATATCCGAACAGTTCTCCCAAAGGAACGGACATTTGTACGGGGGAGGTTTGGGCAAGTGAGCGGAGTGCGTTTCGTCTCGGTGCAAGCGGGGCTCAGGTGTTTCCACGGCCTCTCGATCAATAGCGTCAGACTGTTCAAGCGTCCGTAGTGCTCTTTGGCCGGGCTATCGGCGGCGATTCCCTACAATGGCCCCGTGTCTTCATCGAAGCAGAAAATTCTGGTGGCGATGTCCGGTGGAGTCGACTCCTCCGTCGCCGCGGCGTTGCTGGTTCGCGAGGGCTACGACGTTGTCGGTTGCTTCATGCGTCTCGGTTCACCCGGCGAGACGCTCGACGAACTGATCCCCGCCGAGGAGGCCCGAGGCGAGGCGTCACCCGGCAAGATCAAGATCGGACATCAGGGATGCTGCTCCATTACCGATGCCGCGGACGCAAGACAGGTCGCGGCCCAACTCGGCATACCGCTTTACGTCTGCAACTTCAAGAAGGACTTCGGCCGCATCATCGATTACTTCGCCGATGAGTACGCCGCCGGACGCACCCCCAACCCCTGCGTGCGGTGCAACGATTGGCTCAAGTTCGGCAAACTCCACGACTACGCTCGCCAGATCGGCGCCGAAAAGGTCGCGAGCGGTCACTATGCCCGCATCGAGGCCGGCAGCGACGACTCCGCCTGTTGCGAGGATTGGACCACTCCAAAGACCAGTCGGCCGTTCTCTTCGGCGGCCCCCGCGTGACCGACTGGGGTCGATGATGTTCCCGGTCGAAGACGCTCCCCAAGCCTCGCGTGCGAGATCTCGCGAGGAGTTCGGTTTCTTCCTGCACGACAAACCCGATTCGCAGGAAATCTGCTTTGTCCCGGACAACGACTACGCATCGCTCGTCGAGAAGCGCCGGCCCGGGCTCGCCCGCCGCGGCGATGTGGTCGACGAATCAGGCATGAAGGTCGGCGAGCACGAGGGACAGCACCGTTTCACGATCGGTCAGCGTCGCGGACTTGACATCTCTCTCGGGCACCGCGTGTACGTGGTGTCCAAGAATGCCGCGAGCAACACCGTGACGATCGGTTCGTCGACGAGCCTGCTCTGCGGATCGTGCACCGTCTCGGAGGCAAACTGGCTCGTGGATCCGCCAACCGGGTCGTTGGACGTGTTGGCCAAGTTCCGCTACAACACCCCCGCCGCCCCCGCCGTCGTGGAAACGCTGTCCGATGCTCCCTCTCCGGGGCCGTCCGGACGGCGCGGGCGATTCCAGATCCGGTTTACGAAAGCCCAGATCGCCGTCGCCGCTGGACAGGCCTTGGTCATGTACGACGCGCAGGAGCCGGATGTCGTGGTAGGCGGCGGCTGGATCGAATCGGTTGAACGAAGTCGGTAGCGGCAAGCGGCCTCGCCTTGAACGGTGCGTAAATGAAAACGGCCCGGCGCATCCGCGCCGGGCCGTATTTGACTTCAGAATTTACGCGACTGGCTGCTCAGCAGGAACCAAGCTCCCACGCCGCGAAGAACACGCCGATATCGGTGCCGTCCACGCCGCCGTCCTGATTGACATCGGCGCCGAAGAGCCCCAGCTCCCAATCGGCAAAGAACGCGTCCACGTCGGCTCCGTCCACTCCGCCGTCGTTGTTGTAGTCAGCGATGCACGGCGGGATGCAGGTAAGCACGAGAGTGCCTGTTCCCGTCGCGCCGTTGAACCCGCCGACGCGGAGTGTGTAGAACGAACCCGCGGTCACCGGGATCGTGATATCGGTCTGGTTGCCGCAGTCGTCATCGGAGCAGGCGAGCAGCCGGGTGTCGAGCGACACGCAGTTGTTGCCCGAGTACACCGCGATCTTCGTATCCCACGCCGCGGTGCCGCACGTGCTGATCTGCAGGTGCCCGTCGCACTGGCTGGGGTAGTTGTACCAGATGTCGTTGGTGATCTGGTTGTTGCCGAAGAAGTTGCACGCAGCGTGCGTCGGGCCATCGGTCGATGCGCCGACCGTCGAGAACGGCGAGGCGCCCAGGCCGATGCCCGCGCGGTTCTGGCAGTCATCGTTGATGGGCGGCACGATGCCGCCGCCGCCGGTGACATGGAGCTTGTAGTTGCCGGTGTTGTTCTGATAGCCGCCGACGCGGATCCAGTAGGTCGTTCCCGCCGTCATGGTCAGGGAAACCGACGACTGCAGCGAGGAGCCTGTGCCGCAGTTGAAGTCGTCGTTGCACGCCAACTGGGTCCCGCCGCAGCCGCTGTGCACCGAAACAACGGTGTCGAAGCTGCTGCTGCACGTATCAACCCGGACCGTTCCGGTGGTGGTGGGGCGGTACTTGTACCACACGTCGCCGCCCGTGGAAGTAACGCAACCGACAGAACCGTCGGGCGTGGCGAGAGCCGTTGAACCCGTCACCTCGACCCCCGCCGCGACCCACGCCGCGTCGGCGCAGTTGTCGTTGGCCGGCGGGACCGGGCCGCAGTTGGGGCCCGATATGTTCATCGTGACGTCACCCGACGCGCCGTTGTATCCGCCCACGCGGATAATGTACGTCGTGCCGGCGGTGCCTGCAAAGGTGAGTTGAGACTGCAGCCCCGTGCCCGAGCCGCATGCAAAATCGTCGTTACAGGCGATCGCCGAGTTGGCGGTCGTCGGGCAGGTCGCGTACACCGCGAGCTTGGTGTCGAAGCTGCTGCCGCACAAGCTCACCGTCTGCGTCCCAGTGCACGTTGGCGTGTAGCGGAACCACACGTCGGAGAAGATCTGGTCGGGGTTCGTGCCGGTGCCGCAGTTTGTCTGCGTCGGGCCGTCCGTGTTGCCGTTCACGGTGCTGAAGGTCGTGGTGCCGGCGCTGACATCCGCGGCAAAACTGCACGAATCGTTCAGCGGGTGCGGTTGCCCGTCGGAACTCGGCGTGATCGTGTTCACGGACACCCCCGACGGGGTTCCTGTACGGTACAGACCGATCGTCGCAGGGCCGCCGGCCGGCGGAACATTGCAATCGAAACGGAAGTTGTACAGCGTGTCCCACCGCAGCGCGTTGGCGTTGGCCACAGAAGGGTTCGCCGCGGCGAAATCAATCGATCCGCCGGTCACCGTCATCGACCAATCAGTTCCCTGGTACAAATCCTGCTCGCCCGAGTGGTAATCCACGTCATGGAAGCCCATGTTCTCAACGATGGCGCCCGCGGGGATCGGGATGCTGAACCTCGCCGCGCTGCGGTGGCTGGTCAGGTTCTCCACCGCGTATTCGTAGTGCCAGCGGTTGGCGCTGATCTGCGTGACCTTTGCGCCCACCCAGAAGCGTCCGTCGCTGGGAACATCAACGCTGGCAAGGTAGACGCCCGGATCAGGCACATTGGCGCCCAGGCCGTGATCCTTCCACGCCGCGATCGCCGGCTTCGTCCGCTGTGTGGGGGAGCCTGACGCCAGCGAGATGTTGTAGTTCGGCGTCGCGCCCGTGTTCGCCACGTTGATGCGGCGGTACGACTCGTTGTTCGTGTTGTTGCTCGCTGAAGTATCGTCGAACGCGACGTACATGCTCGAGACGAAGTACAACTCGGTGAAGTTTGGGTCGTCGACCAGATCCGCTTCTCTGACGATCAGTCGCTTGTACAGATCGATCGGCGTCGCGCTCGAGTCGCTCAGTGTCGAATAGGGGTAGGGGAACACGCCCGTAGAAGCGTTGACGTCGGACTTGGGGCCCAGGCGGCTCTGCGACCCGTTCAAACTCGCCGAGTAAGGGTCGGAGCAGCCGGGCATCAGCGTGCGTCCGGTGTTGTCCGGATTCGGGCACGACCCGCACACCGTTCCCTGCAGCGCCGTGAAGCCGTGCTTCAGCCATGATTGGCCGATCTGCTCGAACCGGCCGTCGCGCAATCGGTACATGTTTCCCGAGATCACCGGGTGGTGATTGGTGCTCGAGATCCACTCCAGCGGTGTATCGCCCAGATTGCACGACACCGTGCCGACTGAATACGCGCGGCGCCCGCCGATCGCCGCGCTGCTCGTCCAGTTGGCGACCTCGTACAAGTCGCCGACAATCACGTCAGGGCCGGCGGCCATGGCCGTGGAGACGCACGCCGCAACCAGAGCGGCGACAGGAAAAAACCCCGACCTCACGGTTTGCTTCATCGAGAATACCCGATCCTCTCTCAAAATGTGAAAAGTGGCGATGATTGTCGCCGGGACTCAGATACTACACACAACACGCTCTGTGCCCCACGAGAGTGGCAGAACTCCCCAAGTTTACACAATTCTGCGTCGGATGCAAGTGTCTTCTCTCGCGATTCGGAAGGAATCTGGCCGAACAGTTCCTGACGGTCGCGGGTTATTCTCAATGCCGAGGATTGCGCGTCTTCCAATCCCAGCCGGTCGCCGCGCGGGCCGTGGCCTGTTGGACCCATAACGCGCATGTCAATCTTTGTGGCGGCTCGGCTTCAGGGGGCCTGACTGCGGTTGTTTCCGTTCAGCCGGATCGGCCTTTGTGGGTCCTCGCTCCTTCTTCATGATAAACAGGTAGTTAAAGCCTCGCAGGAAGAAGTTGCCCTCTTCCGCGGCCTTGCGCCAGTTACCTCGGTCGAGCTTCTGGTTATGCCGAACGACGCTGATGATGTCGATCGGCTTGAAGTGCTGCCGCAAGATCGCGAACAGTTCGAATCCGATCGGCATGAACACACCGATACCGTTCTGGCGTTTGCGCCAAGAATCACTGACGTACAGGGCCATGTACCGTCGATCCTTGAGCACCCTGTCGATTTCCTCGATCACGGCCCGCATCGCTTCGAAATAGTCGCGTCCGCCGTGGTCGCCCGCCGCGTCGAGTTTGCCGATGCAGCGGGGGTCTTCCGAGTAGTTCACGTGCGTCGAGTAGGGAGGGTCGATGAAGGCAAAGTCGATGCTCGCATCCGCAAGCGGAAGGGAACGCGCGTCAGCTTGAGAGATATCGGGGCGCGAGGGCGCCAAGTCAAACCCCACCCCGCGGCGGCCAAGATCGGCACAGACATCCAATGTCGTGCCGCTCCCGCACATCGGGTCGAGCACGGCATCCCCTTCTCGGGTGTATCGCTGAAGCAACTGCCAGATGACCCACGACGGAGTTGCCCCGACATATCCCTTATCGCCCTGCATCCGCTTTTCGGTCTGGGACGCGATCACGCCCTTCTTCCCCACGGCGCGTGCCGGGTCGTAATGCTGCGAGGGGAACTCCCAGAGGGTGGTGGGCATGATTCGGAGGGTCGGGCGGGGTTGCACGTCCAGAGCGTACACCCCCGGAGTCCACGCCGGGCTATCCGCTGTATTCGGATCCGCCTACTACCCTCCGCCCATGCCCTATCAGTTCCGTCAAGCCACGCTCCCGAACGGACTCACGATCATCGCCGAGATTGAGCCATCGGCGCATTCGGCCGCGGCGGGGTTCTTTGTCAAATCCGGGGCACGCGATGAGTCGACCGAGGTGATGGGGGTGAGCCATTTCCTGGAACACATGATGTTCAAGGGCACGGCGGACATGACCGCGGCGGAACTGAACCAGAAGTTCGACGAGATCGGTGCCCGCAACAACGCCTTCACGAGCAACGAGATCACGTGCTTCTACGCGCACGTCCTGCCGAATGCGCTCCGCCCTTGCGTGGACCTGCTGGGTCGGATGATGCGTCCGGCGCTGAACCAGAGCGACTTCGACACCGAGAAAGGCGTCATTCTCGAAGAGATCGCGATGTACAAGGACAACCCCTTCTGGGTCCTGTACGAGGCGTGCACGGAGAAGCACTTTGGGAGCCATCCGCTTTCGCACCGTGTGCTCGGAACGAACGAGACGATCACGGCCCTGCAGCGTGAACAGATGCTTGCCTACTTCCAGTCGCGATATTCTGCGGATAACACAGTCGTGGCGCTGGCAGGACGGTTGGACTTTGACGCTTGCGTTGAACAGATCGCGGGGCTGTGCGGTTCCTGGCAGTCCACGCGGGTCGGTCGCGACAATCGCAAGCCGCCGACGCCGGGCGGGCATCTGGACCTGACAGATCCCAAGATCACCCGCGGCTACGTGCTCGCTATGTGCGATGCGCCGCCGATCGCGGACAATCGGCGGTACGCCGCGGCTCTGCTCGGGCAGATATTCGGCGCTCCCGACAACAGCCGTTTGCACTGGTCGCTGCTGGAAACGGGATTGGCCGAGGAGGCGCAGGCCAGCTTTGATCCGCACGATGGGTACGGTGATTTCTTCGTGTACGCGAGCGGCGAGCCGGAGCGGGTCGACGAGATTTGGGCGACGATCCAGAAGGAACTCAACAGCCTGCGGGATTCTCTCACCCAGGACGACATCGATCGGCTGCTCAACAAGTTCGTGACCGGGACGACGATCGGCGCCGAGCAGTCGCATGACCGGATGCATCGGCTCGGGCGGTTGTGGGCGTACTTGGGGGAGTACACGCCGCTCGAGGAAGAACTGGACCGGATCTCTCGTGTAACGCTCAAGGATCTTCGCGAGGTGCACGAGGCATTCGGTTTCCAGCCCGTCACCACCGGGCGGCTGCTTCCGGGCGAGGTTACTGCCGAAGGGTCTCCACATACCGGTTGAGCGCGGATTGATCGCCTTCAAAGACCCGCGAGAAATAGGACGCGAGGAAGCGGACCGCCCGCGTCATGGTCGCTTCGTCGGCCGAGGTGGGCTCGCCGCCGGCCAATCGCCGCAGTTGGACGAGCGTTTCTTGTCGTACGCGCCAGACTTCTTCTGGGTTTGCTGAGGTTGCCGTGGCGTCGCGGGAAAAGCCGCCGAGTCCGGGCAGGAATGCGTGGACCGGGGCCTCGGCGAGCGGACCGTCGGCCCGCACATCGCGGGAGAGCTCGGGAAGATGGCCGGTTGCAACGAGGAAAAACGCTCTCGCCGCGGCAGCCAGGGAGTCGAAGAGGCCGGGGTGGGGGTCCTGGTCGCGGATGCACCGTTGAATGATGTCGAGCAGCGCCATCGCGGCGTGGAACGCGCTGAGGGTGCGGCGGGCGGCGGGGAAGGTCTCCAAAAGGTCCCAGGACGTGAGCAGGGAGAGGGTGTCTCCGGGTTTGAGGCTGACGATCATCTCGCCCCGGGTGAGGGCTTCGAGGCCGCCGGAGAAGGCGGAGTTTTCTCGCTTGGCACCCTTGGCTACGCACCGGACAACGCCGGTGTTGCGGGCGAACAACGACACCGTCTGGCTCGTTTCCGACCAGTCCCAGACACGGATACAGAATGCTTCGTCTCTGACGAGCGGCACGGGCCACAGGGTACGGTGGCGGAGTTCTAGCCGCGGGCGATGTAGTCGTGCAGCGCCGAGAGCGTGAAGTTGAGGGATTCGCTCTCGAAGGCGTTAAGGTCGCCCATAGAGATCAGGCCCATGAGCTTGTGGTTTTCGTTCCGCACGGGAACGTGGCGGATGCGACGTTCCTTCATGATCGTGCGGAGTTCTTCCATCTGGGTATCGGGCGTGCAGTAGAGCACGTCGCGGGTCATAACCTCGGCGACCTTGGTGGTGCGGGGGTCCTTTTCCGCCGCGATGACGCGGGTCAGCAGGTCACGTTCTGTCAGGATGCCGACGACGCTCTGGGCATCATCGAGCACCAGCAGCGAACCGATCCGGCAATCGTTCATCTGCTTGGTGGCTTCGAGCACCGTTGCGAAGGGCCACGTCCAGTGCGTCTTTCCGGGTTTACGACTCAGGATGTCTCCGACGGTCGTCATGGCAGCGACTCCTAACTACCCGACCCCTCCAACTCCAGTATGACGTGGCGACCTCTCAATTGGAAGGGCAAAATGGATAAAATGCGCGACCGATCTGGACGTCGCGTATTCACAGACTGCGAACACTTGATCAGTAAACGTTTACGCGGGCAGGGGGAACCTCTCGCACAGGTTCGCGACCTCGGCCTTCACTTCGTTGCTGGCCTTGGTGAGGGCGGCCTCGCCGGCGAGCCCGGCGGTGAGCACGCGATCAATCCACGAGGCGATCTGCTGCATCTGCGGCTCCTTGAAGCCGCGGGTGGTGGTGGCGGGGGTGCCCAGGCGGATGCCGCTGGTGACCTTCGGCGGACGGGGGTCGTCGGGGATTCCGTTCTTGTTGCAGATGATGCCGGCGCTTTCGAGCCACTTCTCGGCGTCGGAGCCGGTGAGGTTCTCGTTGCGGGCCCGCAGGTCGACGAGCATGAGGTGATTGTCGGTGCCGCCGGTGGTGCAGCGGTACCCGAGTGATTTGAGAGCCGCGGCGAGCGAGACGGCGTTGGTCACGACCTGCCTGGAGTACGTCTTGAACTCGGGCTTGAGGGCCTCGCCGAATGCGACGGCCTTCGCGGCGATGACGTGCATCAGCGGCCCGCCCTGCGCGCCCGGGAAGACGGCGCGATCGATCTTCTTGGCGAGTTCCTCATCGTTGGTGAGGATGAGGCCGCCGCGGGGGCCGCGGAGGGTTTTGTGAGTGGTGGTCGTCACGATGTGGGCGTGGGGGAAGGGGGAGGGGTGCACGCCCGCGGCGACCAGACCCGCGATGTGGGCGATGTCGGCCATGAGCAGCGCGCCGCACTCGTCGGCGATCTCGCGGAATTTCTTGAAGTCGATGACGCGGGGGTAGGCCGAGTAGCCGCAGAGAATCGCCTTGGGCTTGTGCTCCAAGCAGACCTTGCGGGTGGCCTCAAAGTCGATGCGCTCGTAATCGGGGTGCGACTTCTCGTAGTGGAGGGGGTAGTGCACGGGCTTGAAGTAACGCCCGCTGAAGTTGATCTTCATGCCGTGGGAGAGGTGGCCGCCGTCCTTGAGAACCAGGCTCGCGAACGTGTCGCCGGGTTCAAAGATCGCCTGCATCACGGACTGGTTGGCCTGCGCGCCGCTGTGGGGCTGAACATTGGCGAACTTGGCGCCGAACAGTTGCTTGGCCCGCTCGCGGGCGAGTTCCTCGGCCTGGTCGTTGAAGATGCAGCCGCCGTAGTAGCGGGCGTTGGGGTAGCCCTCGGCGTATTTGTTGGTGAGGCAGGTGCCCATGGCGTGCATCACCGGGCCGGAGACATGGTTCTCGCTGGCGATGAGTTCGATGGTCGTCGCCTGCCGGCGCGCCTCGTTCGCGATGATCTCGGCGATGGCGGGATCGGTCTTGCGGAGCAGGGCGAGCACGGAGTCGGTGATGGGGTCGTTGGCCATGGGTGGGGATCGTAGAGGGGACGAATGAGAGGCTGGGGGCGTGAGCGTGCGAACCGCTCTACTTGGAGTTACAGATGCTTTCGTAGCGAGGTGGGGACCGCATTCAAGTTTTGGTGCTTGCGCGGAATGCGAGTGGCCGGGGGCCATGTGAGTTCATCCTGTGAAAGCAGAGATTCTGATCGGTTGGAAGAGATGTTCGGTCAGAGTTTGAACTTTTGACGCATGCAAGCATTCGAGAAGCTGGATAGTTATAGGACGTTTAAGCGAAATTCAAACGGTCCACGGTCCAATGAATACGTCGGGAAGCGCGGCCTTCGATTGATACTCCGAAAGTTCTGGCGAGGGGGCGAACTTTGATTGGATACACCGCTGTGATGCGCACATTGGCGGCAACCGGTGCTTCACCTACACCCGCCCGTTTCCCACGCGGCGAAGAATGTGTCTGCGTCAGCCCCGTCGACGCCGCCGTCCTGGTTGACGTCGGCGGCGAAGTCGCCGGTTTCCCATGCGGCGAAGAAGGCCTGAACATCCGCCCCGTCGATGCCGCCGTCCTGATTGAAGTCGGCGAAGCAGGGGGTGCCGATGGGGATCAGGTTCTCCGGATTGTCCACCGTTCCGCTGTTCGCCAGCGTGTTGTAGTAGATCCGGCACGACGGGTTGATGAGCCGGCTCCCGGCCTCGATGATCAACTGATCCACGTACAGCGCTTCGCACGAACCCTGACCCAGACCGTCGTTGTCGTGCGTGTCCACGATGCGCACCGTCGACGGCGACGGGCCGATCTGGAGGATGCCGACGGGGTAGTTGCCCGCGATCGTGCGGTCCAGGCCGAGCGGATCGGCGCCGATGTCGGTGGACATCACTTCCAGCGTCTGCTCGCCGCCGGTGCCTTCCAGTTGCAGCGTCGCCAGGCTCATGTGGTAGCGGGTGTTGCTGTTGATGGCGCAGTCGAAGGAGCCGCCCACGTGCACGAGCGAGCCGTTGAACGGCATGAGCAGGTTCGCGTCCGGCCCCAGCACCAGGCTCCCGCCCACATCCAGGTTCGGAGGACCGCCCAGGCAGTTGGAGCAGACCGTGCCCACGATCGTGCCGTTGTTGGTGAGGCTGCCGAAGACGTAGAGCGTGCCGCCGCGGATCGTGGCGGTGGCTCCGGCGGAGTTGGTGAAGGAGCCAAAGACCGCGGAGGAGCCGAAGATGTTGGCCTGCGCCCGGTTCCAGAAGAGCGGGGCGTTGATGGAGCCGGCGGTGATGGTGAAGGTGTCGATGTTGGTGAAGGCGCCGCCCGCGGTCAGGGAGGAGTTGAGGTTGCAGGTCGTGGGGCCGATGGCGGTGACCGAGCCCGCGAAGGTGAGCGAGGCCCCCTGCTCAAGGCGGGTCTGCCCGTCGAGATCCGCCGCCGGCGCGTTGATCGTCAGCGAGGAGTCGGTCCGCGCCGTCAGGATGCCCCGCGAGCCGAGGAGGAAGGCGTCGGCGGTGACATCGGCGGAGGCGCCGGAGGAGACGCGGAGTTGGCCGTTGCACTCGATGATGCTCCCGGCCGCGGCGGCGAGCACCGAGGCCCCGCCGAGTTCGACCGTGGAGGGAGAGGGGTACCGGAGGTCGCCGGAACTCAGGAGCGCGAACGAACGCCCGAGGGTGTTGATCGAACCGATGCCCCGCCACGCGGCTTCGGTGGCGGTGATCTGCTGCCCGCTGGTGGCTGGGAGCAGAGCCGCGGCAAGAGAGGGATACCAGATGTCGGTCACATCGTTGTGGGCGAGGGAGAAGTCGTTGGCGGGAACATCGAAGATCGACGCCGAGCCCTGATCGAAATTGGCGCCCACATCGTCGCGGGGTGCACCGACGATCGCCGTGTCGCCCGAGAGCGCGACGGAGTAGCCGAACCTGTCGTCCAACGCGCCGCCCGCAGCGGTAAGCTGGACCTGCTGAGTCCAGGTCGTGCCCGAGCGGGTGAAGACGTAAACCGAGCCCTGGTCAAAGTTGGCACCGACGTCGTCTTGCCACGCCCCGACGATCGCGGTGTCGCCCGAGAGCGCGACGGAGTAGCCGAAGCCGTCGAACGCCGCACCGCCCGCAGCGGTGAGTTGTGCCTGCTGGGTCCAGACGGTGCCCGAGCGGGTGAAGATGTAGGCCGCGCCCTGATCGCTGCTGGCACCGAAGTCGACAGTGTTCGCCCCGACGATCGCCGTGTCGCCCGAGAGCGCGACGGAGTATCCGAAGTTATCGTTCGTCGCACCGCCCACGGCGTTGAGCTGGGCCTGCTGGGTCCAGGTCGTGCCCGAGCGGGTGAAGACGTACACCGAGCCCTGATCGGTGTTGGCGCCCACATCGTGGCGGTATGCACCGACGAGGGCGGTGTCACCGGAGAGTGCGAGGGAGAGGCCGAGGTAATCGTTTGCCCCGCCGCCCGCGGCGGTGATCTGGGCCTGCTGGGTCCAGGTTACTCCGCTGCGGGTGAAGACGTATGCCCTGCCCTGATTGGTGTTGCCGCCCACGGTGGCGAGCGCCCCAACGATCGCCGTATCGCCCGAGAGCGCGACGGAGGCGCCGAACAGGTCGTTTGCCGCGCCGCCCGCGGCGTTGAGCTGGGCCTGCTGGGTCCAGGCGCCGCCCGAGCGTGTGAAGACGTACGCCGAGCCCTGATCGACGTTGGCACCCACATCGTCGCGGGCTGCCCCGACGATCGCGGTGTCGCCCGAGAGCGCGACGGAGTAGCCGAAGCCGTCGAACGCCGCGCCACCCGCAGCGGTGAGCTGGGCCTGCTGGGTCCAGGCGCCGCCCGAGCGGGTGAATACATAGGCCGAGCCCTGACCGCTGTTGGCGCCGACGTTGTCGGCGTACGCCCCGACAATCGCCGTATCGCCCGAGAGCGCGACGGAGTATCCGAAGTTATCGTTCGTCGCGCCGTCGGAGGCGAGGAGCGTCAGGCCGGGGCCGATCCATTTGGAACCGATGCGTGAGAAGACCCAGGCCGAGCCTTGATCGAGGTTCGAGCCGACATCGTCGTTCATCGCGCCCACGATGGCGGTATCGCCTGAGAGAGCGACGCAGATGCCGAAGAGGTCGTTCGCCGCGCCGTCTCCTGCGGTGAGCTTGGCCTGCTGAGACCAGGTGGTGCCGGAGCGGATAAAGACGTAGGCCGAGCCCTGATCGATGGTGGCGCCGGCGTCGTCGGCGTACGCGCCCATGATGGCGGTATCGCCGGAGAGAGCGACGGAGATGCCGAAGAGATCGAATGCCGCGCCGTCCGCGGCGGTGAGCTGGGCCTGCAGGGACCAGACAGAGCCTGAGCGGACAAAGATATAGGCCGAGCCCTGAAAGCTGTTGGCGCCCACGGTGTCCCCGTCTGCGCCCACGATGGCGGTGTCGCCGGAGAGGGCGACGGAGATGCCGAAGTTGTCATTCGCCGCGCCGTCCGCGACGGTGAGTTTGGACTGCTGGGTCCATGCGGTCCCCGAGCGGACAAAGATGTAGGCCGAGCCCTGATTGGCGTTCGCGCCCACATCGTCGCCGTACATGCCCACGATGGCGGTGTCGCCGGAGAGAGCGACGGAGAGGCCGAAGAAGTCGTTCGTCGCGCCATCTGTCGCGGCGACTTTGGCCTGCTGGGACCAGGTGTTCATGGAGCGGACGAAAACGTAGGCCGAGCCCTGATCGACGTTGGCGCCGGCGTCGTCGCCGTAAGCGCCCACGATGGCGGTGTCGCCGGAGAGAGCGACGGAGTAGCCGAAGAAGTCATTCGACGCGCCGTCCGCGGCGGTGAGTTGTGCCTGCTGGGACCAAGTGGTGCCGGAGCGGACAAAGATGTAGGCCGAGCCTTGATCGGTGTTGGCACCGACATCGTCGAGGTGCGCGCCCACGATGGCGGTGTCGCCGGAGAGAGCGACGGAGCCGCCGAACCGGTCGCCCGCCGCGCCGCCTGTAGCGGTGAGCGTGGCCTCGAAGGTCCAGCCGGAACCGGTCCAGCGATAGATATGGGCCGAGCCCTGGTCGGTGTTGGCGCCCACATCATCGAAGGGCGCGCCGACGATCATGGTGTCGCCGTCGACGGCAACGGCCCGGCCGAACTGGTCGCTCGCAGCACCGGCGGGGTGGAGGACCTTCGTGGGCGTGGAACGCTGAGCGAGGGCCGAACCGCCGCAAAGGCAAAGCACCGCCACCATCGCCGAGAAATGTGGGTGTCGCAAGGCGGCCCCAAGCACGCGCATGGCGATCCATCCACGGCGAACAAACACACGCGCTGAACTCATTGAGGGCTCCCCGAGTAAGACCACATCACACGCACCACCGCACCGGTGTCCTCGCTGACCACGGTGGAACATCGTGGAGCACCCCGCCAAGTATACTTGCTGCTCCCGGGCAACGCAATGCAATTGGGCCCCGGTGCGCCGCGCTCGCATCCGAGTTCATCCGCGATTGATCCCACGCGATACACGATGCTCCGGGCGAACTCGGGCACGGCCCGGTGATCCCGCTCGCTTCCAAATGAACGCCGTCGGCTCGGGCCGATAACGCATCATCCGTTCTCAGCACACACCGAATCTCTGCTTCACCCCTGGGGAGTTCTCCATGGAGTACTCGCGGGGATGGCCGCGATGCCGGGTGCTGCGTGCACCGAAAGCACCGGCGCTTTCCGTCACGCCCCACGCGTGACCGCCACGATCGCGCCAGAAACGATCGGCGATCCGCGTGTCAGATCAACTCAGCAAGCGCCCGCTTCCCACGCCGCGAAGAAGGTGTCGACATCGGCGCCGTCGATGCCGCCGTCCTGATTCACATCCGCCGCCGAGAGGCCCAGCTCCCAATCCGCGAAGAACGCCTGCACATCCGCCCCGTCGATGCCGCCGTCCTGGTTGTAATCCGCGAAGCACGGCCGCCCGATGGGGATCAGGTTCTCCGGGTTGTCCACTGTTCCGCTGTTCGCCAGCGTGTTGTAGTAGATCCGGCACGACGGGTTGATGAGACGGCTCCCGGCCTCGATGATCAGTTGATCCACGTACAGCGCTTCGCACGAGCCCTGCCCCAGACCGTCGTTGTCGTGAGTGTCCACGATGCGCACCGTCGACGGCGACGGGCCGATCTGGAGGATGCCGATGGGGTAGTTGCCCGCGATCGTGCGGTCCAGACCGAGCGGATCGGCGCCGATGTCGGTGGACATCACTTCCAGCGTCTGCTCGCCGCCGGTGCCTTCCAGTTGCAGCGTCGCCAGGCTCATGTGGTAGCGGGTGTTGCTGTTGATGGCGCAGTCGAAGCTCCCGCCCACGTGCACGAGCGACCCGTTGAACGGCATGAGCAGGTTCGCGTCCGGCCCCAGCACCAGGCTCCCGCCTACATCCAGGTTGGGAGGACCGCCCAGGCAGTTCGAGCAGATCGTGCCCACGATCGTGCCGTTGTTGGTGAGGCTGCCGAACACGTAGAGCGTGCCCGAGCGTATGGTGGTGATCGCTCCCGCTTCGTTCGTGAAGTTCCCGAAGACCGCGCTGCTGCCGAAGATGTTGGCCTGCGCCCGGTTCCAGAAGAGCGGAGCGTTGATGGTGCCGGCGGTGATGGTGAAGGTGTCGATGTTGGTGAAGACGCCGCCCGCGGTCAAAGAGGAGTTGAGGTTGCAGGTGGTGGGCCCGATGGCGGTGGCCGAGCCGGAAAAGGTGAGCGAGGCCCCCTGCTCAAGGCGCGTCTGGCCGTCGAGGTCGGCGGTAGGGGCGTTGATCGTCAGCGACGAACCTGTCCGCGCCGTCAGGATGCCGCGCGAGCCGAGCGTGAAGGCGTCGGAGGTGACGTCGACATAGCCGGAACCACGCAACTGGCCGAAAATGTCGACCGAGGAGCCCGGCGCGGCGGCCAACGCCGATGAGCCCCCGAGGTCGAGTACGGACGTGGATGGTGTTCGCAAGTTCCCCTCGCTGAAGAGCCCGAGCGAACGACCAAAGGTATTGATCGAGCCGATGCCCCGCCACGCGGCCTCGGTCGCTGTGATCTGCTGGCCGCTCGTTGCCGGAAGCAACGCCGACGAAAGACTGGGATAGGAGACGTCGGTCACATCGTTGTGGGCAAGAGGGAGGTCCTCCGCGGACACATCGAAGGTCCACGCCGAGCCCTGATTGCCGTTCGCGCCCACATCGTCCAGATTGGCTCCCACGATGGCGGTGTCGCCGGAAAGGGCCACGGAGATACCGAACACGTCGCTCGCCGAGCCGGCGGCCGCGGTGAGTTGGGCCTGCTGGGTCCAGGTCGTGCCCGACCGGACGAAGACATACGCCGAGCCTTGGTTGGTGTTGGCGCCGACGTTGTCGTTGGGTACTCCCAAGATGGCGGTGTCGCCGGAGAGTGCAACGGCGAGGCCGGCCTGGTCGATCGGCGCGCCGTCGGAGGCGGTGAGTTGGGCTTGCTGCGTCCAGGTCGTGCCGCTGCGGACGAAGACATAGGCCGCGCCCTGATTGGAGGTGCCGCGCACATCGACCAAGTATGCTCCCACGAGGGCGGTGTCGCCATCATGGGCAACCGAGCAGCCAAAACCGTCGGATGCCGCGCCGCCGGCGGCGGTGAGTTGGGCCTGCTGGGTCCAGGCGGTGCCCGAGCGCGTGAAGACGTACGCCGAGCCCTGGTCGACGTTGGCGCCCACGTCGTCAAAAGAGGCTCCCACGATGGCGGTGTCGCCGGAGAGGGCGACGGTGGTGCCAAAGTTGTCGCTCCCCGCGCCGTCCGCGGCGGTGAGCTGGGCCTGCTGCGTCCACGTCGTACCGCTGCGCGTGAAGACGTACGCCGAGCCCTGATTGGTGTTGGCGCCGCTGTCATCGGCGGGAGCCCCCACGAGCGCGGTGTCGCCGGAGAAGGCGACAGAACTGCCGAACAGGTCGCCCGCGGCGCCGTCCGCGGCGGTGAGTTGGGCCTGCTGGGTCCAGGTCGTGCCTGCACGCACGAAAACGTACGCCGAGCCCTGGTTGGCGTTGGCGCCCACGTCGTCCAAGTCTGCGGCAACGATCGCCGTGTCGCCGGAAAGGGCGACGGAGGTGCCGAAGTTGTCGATCGCCGCGCCGCCCGTGGCGGTGAGCTGCGCCTGCTGCGTCCACGTCGTGCCGGACCGGACGAAGACATACGCCGAGCCCTGGTTCACATTGGCCCCGACGTCATGGGTGACCGCCCCCACGAGGGCGGTGTCGCCGGAGAGGGCGACGGAGATGCCGAACTGATCGCCAAGCGCGCCGTCGGCGGCCAGTGCCTGCAGGTCCGGCCCGATCCACGCGCTCCCGATCCGCGAGAAGACCCACACGGAGCCCTGGTTCGCGTTCAAGCCGACATCGTCTGAAGGCGCGCCCGCGGCGAACGTATCCCCGAACACCTCCACGGCCGAGCCGAAGCTATCGCTCACCGCGCCGTCGGGAGCGGTGAACCGCTGTTGCTGCGTCCATGCCGCCCCCGACCGCGTGAATACGTACGCCTGGCCCTGGTTGCCGGCGCCACCCAGGTCTTTGCCGGGCGCGCCTACCACCACCGTGTCCGCGTCGATCGCGACCGCCAGGCCCAGGTTGTCCGAGACCCCGCCGTCGCTGCCGGTGAGCTGGGCCTGCTGCGACCACACCCCGCCCACGCGAGTAAAGACATACGCCGACCCCTGATTGCTGTTGATGCCGACGTCGGCGCCGGAAGCGCCCGCGACGATGGTCTCTCCCGAGATGGCGATCGCCTGACCGAACAGGTCACCAGCCGCCCCGCCCGCCGCGACCAGTTGTGCCTGCTGCGACCAGGTCGTGCCGGAACGGGTGAACACGTACGCCGAGCCCTGATCGAGGTTCGCGCCCACATCATCCAGTCGGGCGCCAACCGCCACCGTGTCACCCGAAATTGCCACGCTATACCCGAAGAAGTCGGTGGCCGCGCCTCCCGCGGCGTTCAACTGCGCCTGCTGCGTCCACGCCGAACCCGATCGCGTGAAGACAAACGCGGACCCCAGGTTGGTGATGGCGCCCACATCGTCGGCATACGCGCCCACCACCACCGTGTCGCCCGAGATCGCCACGGAGCAGCCGAACGCGTCGGCCGCCGCGCCGCCGACGGAGTTGATCTGGGCCTGCTGCGACCAGGTCGTGCCGGAACGGGTGAACACGTAGGCCGAGCCCTGATTCGAGTTTGCACCCACATCGTCGCTGAACGCGCCCACCACCACCGTGTCGCCAGAGATCGCGACGCTGCCGCCGAAGAAGTCGCCGGCCGCGCCACCCGTGGCGGTCAGCGTGGCTTCGAACACCCACCCCGTGCCGGTCCAGCGGTAGATGTGCGCCGAGCCCTGATCCACGTTCGCGCCCACATCGTCCGAGGGAGAACCCACCACCAGGGTGTCGCCGGACACTGCAATGGTGTCGCCGAACTGGTCGTTCGCCGACCCGCCGGGCTGAAAGATCTGCACCGGCGTCGAGCGCTGCGCCTCCGCCGCGCCGCATACACCCGCCAGAATGACCAGCCCCCGCACGATCTGCTGCATCAAGCGCATCTCTCTCTCCCATGTACCGACCCGTTCCGCCCACCCGCGACGATCGCCGTGGGTGAAGCTCCTGGCGGAAGACGCCGCGAGCCAGTATACAGGCTTTTGCTCGACCCACAAGCCGATCTGCCCGTTCAAGCCACGCGATCTAAGACCCCCGGGCCCGCACCGGTACGGCGGATTTTCGCACCGAGCGCACGGGCCCGCACGATGCCGCCCCGCGATCCGGCGCACCCGCGGAACCCCCCCCCCCGGCGGCCGACTCACCATGCAGAGGAACCAGGAGCCCGTGACGCCGCAAACCAACCCCCGGCCGAATAACCATGCAGAGGAACCATGAGCCCGTGACGCCGCAAACCAACCCCCCAAACCCGGTCCTGAGCCGATAATCACACTATGCCCGGCACTCCCCACACCGACCTCTCTCCCGAACTGCTGGAACACATGCAGCGGATCAAGGCCAAGGCCATGGAGTACGGCTTGGACTTCTACGAGGTCGTCTTCGAGGTGCTCCCCTTCGACGTGATGAACCAGATCGCGGCGTACAGCGGCTTCCCCACGCGCTACCCCCACTGGCGCTGGGGCATGGAGTACGAAAAACTCAGCAAGCGCGACGCCTACGGACTGGGCCGCATCTACGAGATGGTCATCAACAACGATCCCTGCTACGCCTACCTGCAGGAATCCAACGCCGTGACCGACCAGAAGCTCGTCATGGCCCATGTCTACGGCCACGCCGACTTCTTCAAGAACAACCTGTGGTTCAGCAAGACCAACCGCAAGATGATGGACGAGATGGCCAACCACGCCACCCGCGTGCGACGCCACGTCGACCGCCAGGGCCACGACACCGTCGAGCGCTTCACCGACGCGTGCCTCACCATCGAGAACCTGATCGACCCGCACTCGCCGTTCGTCGCGCGCGACAACGCCGCGCCGGTGCGGCCCGTGCGGGGCGCGGGCGGGATGTCGCAGGAGCTGGACGAGCAGCAGGGCCCGCGCCGCTTCGAGCCCGAGAAGCTCCCGGCCAAGGACTACATGGACCCGTTCATCAACCCGCAGCAGGAGCTCGATCGCCAGCGGCAGGAGCACGAAAAGGCCGCCCAGGCCCGCGCGGGCAAGTTCCCCCAGCAGCCCACGCGCGACGTGCTGGCGTTCCTGCTCCGCAACGCCCCTCTCGCCGAATGGCAGCAGGACATCCTGGGCATCGTGCGCGACGAGGCGTACTACTTCGCCCCCCAGGCCATGACCAAGATCATGAACGAGGGCTGGGCCACGTACTGGCACTCGAAACTGATGACCCAGCACTTCCTGGAGGCCAAGGAGATCGTCCACTACGCCGACCAGCACAGCGGCGTGGTGCACATGCCCCCCGGCGGGTTCAACCCGTACAAGATCGGCGTCGAGCTCTTCAAGGACATCGAGCGCCGCTGGAACACCGGCCAGCACGGCCCCCGCTGGGAGGACATCGACGATCTGGGCGCCAAGGAGATACACGACGACAAGAGCATGAAGGGCCGCGAGAAGATCTTCGAGGTCCGCCGCATCTACAACGACGTCTCGTTCATCGACGAGTTCCTCACCGAGGACTTCGTCGAGCGCTTCAAGATGTACCAGCACAAGCGCGACCCCCAGACCGGCGAACTCAAGATCGTCTCCCGCGATTTCCGGCGCGTGAAGCAGACCCTGCTCCACCACATCACCAACGCCGGCCAGCCGTTCATCTACGTGGTCGACGGCAACTACCTGAACCGCGGCGAGCTCATGCTCGCCCACAAGTTCAGCGGGCTGGAGGTCGAGGCCGCCCGCGCCACCGAGGTGCTCCGCAGCCTGCGCTTCATCTGGGGCCGGCCCGTCCACCTGCTCGCCCGCATCAACGAAGACCTCCACGTCCTCTCCATGCAGAAGCCCGACGGCAAGATGGAGAAGGAACGCGTCACCGACGACACCGTCGAGCCCGCGCACATCATCGAGTAGGCGACGCTATTCTCCCCCGCGGCGGGATTGGCCGCCGCGAACACCAGGAGAACTTCACATGCGTCTGGCGATGATCGCGCTCGGGTTGGCTCTGTCGGCGGGCCTCGGCGCCGGGTGCGCGAACACGGGATCGGCCACAAACTCCGCCGCGGCGACGAACACGCTGAGTTCGCTCCGGGGCGACTGGACCGTCACGCACCTGAACGGCCGCGAGGTCACCGGCCCGGCGGATGTGGGGGCACGCGTGCCGTCACTCTCGGTCGACGAGAAAGGCTCGGTCAGCGGCTCCGCAGGTGTCAACCGCCTGAAGTCCACGCTCGACACCGCCGCCCTCAAGACCGGCGCGTTCAAGCTCTCGCCGATCGCCTCGACAATGATGGCCGGCAGCCCCGCCGCGATGAAGGGCGAACAGACCTACATCACGCTGCTGTGCAACGCCAGGACGATTGATCAGAAGCAACTGGCCCAGGGCGTGCTGAGCCTGCGCGATGAAGGCGGCGAGGAAGTACTCAGGTTCAGGAAGGGCAAGTAGTTGCCGACCCGTGCCACCGACTTCGGCTTTGCGAAGTCGGTGAGAGGGCGAGCCGACGCGCGGAGCGGCCGCGGGATGTGCGAACGCGTTGGCCGGCGGAGCGATTGGAGGGAACGTGGAAGAGAGAATCCGGAAGCGGATGAAGGCATGGGTTGGATTCGCAACGGTGGGCACCGACTTTGCCTCCGAGCCGGCAAAGTCGGTGGCACGGCGCGGCGTCCTTTGCCAACCCCCCCCGCCTTTCCGCCTCATTTCAGGCTTTCCCACCGAACCGCCGCCCCCGCCGCGCCGAACAGGATGGCGGGTGTCTATCTCTACGCCCCGAGCCCGCGTTATCACACCTCGGCCCAGGATCTGCCCGTGCAAATACCGTTCAAACACCTTCTATCTCTTGTTTCTATCGCCGCGCTCGCCGGGTGCGGCGTCTCCGAACGCATCGTTGATAAGAACACCGGCATGGCCCTGGCCGTCAAGCCCGCGGGCGTCATCGCGGAGCACGACGAGGAAGCGTTTGAAATGGGCCCCGCGCCGTACGGCCACTACCGCATCGTCGGCGAGCCCGTTCCCGATTGGCAGCCCCCCGGCTTCGCCCAGCGCGCCAACCCGCTGACGTGGACGTTCATCGGCCCGCGCCCCATCTCCAGCGAGTACTGGAGCGGCGAGGCCAACGCGGGCGGCCGCGTCGTCTCGATCGCGCCGCACCCCACCGACGCCAACACGGTGTACATCGGCACCGCCTCGGGCGGGGTCTGGAAGACCACCAACGGCGGCACGAACTGGACGCCCCTCACCGACACGCTCTCCACGCTCAACCACGGCGCGGTCGCGGTCGACCCCGTGACGCCCACCACCGTGTACGCCGCGACGGGCGAATACCAGTCCGGCACCAACGGCGACGGGCTCTTCCGCTCGTTGGATTCCGGCGTGACCTGGGCCCGCATCGCCACCACCGCGCAGGTGGGCTCGCGCTGCAGCGGCCTGGTGGTGAACGGCCAGACGATCCACGTCACCGGCAGCGCGGGGTACCACCGTTCGCTCAACGGCGGCGCCAACTGGTCGACGCTCCTGACGGGCTCCTGCTCGGCGCTCCGCGTCGACCCGGTAAACCCGCAGATCGTCTACGTCGCGCGCAGCGGCCAGGGCATCTACAAGTCGACCAACGGCGGGAGTTCGTTCACGCTCATGAACAGCGGGCTCCCCGCCGCGGGCAGCTACAGCCGCATCGTGATGGACATCAGCAAGACCAACCCGCAGGTGCTCTACGCGGCGTTCCTGAGCGGCGGCAACTCTGCGGGCGTCTACAAGACCACCGACGCCGGCGCGACCTGGACGGCCACCGCCGCGCCCAACTTCTGCAACCCCCAGTGCAGCTACGACGCGTACGTGGGCGTGAGCCCCCTGAGCGAGAACACCGTCTTCCTCGGCGGCGTCGACCCGCGCTACGCCACCGCCGGAATCCTCCGCAGCCTGGACGGCGGCGCCACCTGGGCCGAGATGACCGGCAACAACAACCGCGTCCACCCCGACCACCACACCATCGTCTGGGGCCCCACCAACATCATCTGGGAGGGCAACGACGGGGGGGTCTGGAAGTCCACCAACGCCGGCGTCACCTGGACCAACGTCAACTCCACGCTCGCGGCGTCGCAGATGTACCACATCGCCCTGCACCCCACCTCCACCGCCCGCTTCCTGGGCGGCACGCAGGACAACGGCACCCCCGAGCGCACCGCCGAGTCGACCAATTGGCCGCAGTTGCAGACCGGCGACGGCGGCTTCTCCGCCTTTGATCCCACCACCACCACGCGCCGCTACACCACGTACGTCTATCTCACGCTCTACCGCTGGGCCGGCGGCAGCGCCACCGACATCAGCGGGCCGTGGAGCGGCGATCCGATCAACTGGATCGCGCCCTTCGTCATCGACCCCAACAGCAGCACCACGCTCGTCGCCGGCACCAACCGCGTCTGGCGGACCACCGACGCCACCGCGGCCACGCCCACCTGGACCGCCCTCAGCGACGTCAACGTGAGCGACGGCAACACCATCAACTACCTCGCCGTGGCCAAGGGCGCGAGCAACACCATCTACAGCGGCAGTTCCGCCGGCGGCGTCTGGGTCACCACCAACGGCACGCTCTGGAACCGCCGCTCCGTCGGGCTGCCCAGCGGTCAGATCAGCACCATCGTCATCGATCCCAACAACCCGGCGCGGGCGTACGTGGCGTATTACAACACCACCGGCGGGCGAGTCTTCCGCACCACCACCACCGGCGCTTCGGGCTGGTCCGGCGTCACCGGCACGCT
>JBGAMO010000037.1:28814-30962 GCA_044222845.1 Phycisphaerales bacterium | reverse complement strand
GTTCTCCATCCCGCCGGCGCCGAAGTTCCAGACCACCAGCTGAGCGTACCGGTCCCAGGGGTAGGGTTCGTCCAGCACCTTTCCGAAGTACTCGATCATCGCGGCCGTGTGTCCGTAGGATGCGGAAACGTCTGCGCCACGACCCGGGGGCACGTAGACCGGCATGGAGAGTTGGCGGGTGCCGACGTCAACGATGTCGAACTTGCCGATCACGAGCGACACAAGGTATGGCGCGTGGGATTTGTCCTGCAGCCAGTGCCAGGTTTCGTACGCGGCGAGGGACTTGCCGCCCTCCACGTCGGCCGCGACCACGCCGCGGGTGCGGTCCACGAGGCGGCCGTTACTGCTGACGACGTACCCCGCGGGGAGGGTGACGATTACTTCGGACGTGAGCTTGTCGTTGGGAAAATCGTGGCAGGGGAACCAGTAGCTGTTGGTTTCCGGCTCGCCCTGGGTGTGGATTTGCGCGGGCCGGCCGGGCCACGCGAGCGACTCGGGTGTCCAGACCATGCCCAGCGGCGGGTCGTCGAGTTCGTATTGAACGACAAGGTCGATGGAAGCATCAGCCGGGACAGCGGGCTCAAACTTCACGGAGAGTTTCTTGCCGTCGTACTCGAACTCCGTGGTGTACCCCGCCGCGGACACGCTGGACACGGCCATGGCCTTGGCGTCCAGCGTGATGCCGGCGAGGGGCCCGGCGATCGGCGAGAGCGTGACCGTTTCGGTAGCGGTCAGCTTCGGCACGTTCATATCGGGGATTGTGAGTTCCAGTTTGACGTGCTTGTAATCGGCGTCGAGGTGGGGCGGGTAGAAGCGGGTGCTGCGGCCGGATTCGGCGTCGAATCCTGCGGGGGCTGATGCCTTCTGGCCCGGGCCTTCATATCCGCAGAGGCAGACTTCACCGTCGATAGCGGCAAAGGCCGACGCCGCGATACCCGCATACGCCCACAGGACCAAGTTCACATGCTTCATGTTCTGCTCGCTTCAAACACTTGACGTTGCATTACGAAAGGACTCGCTCGAAAGGTAGATTATTTTCCCGCCACGGTCAGGCCCACGCCCCGCCAAGCCGCTTCCCGAACGGTATCGTCTTCCAACTGATCCGCGGCGGCCCGCGTCAGCGCTGCCTGTGCCCTCTTGTCGGGAACGCCAGCCAAGTATTCGGCCGCCGCGATCTTCGCGGCGTACGACGGGCCGTGCAGGAGATCTTCGATCCACCACGCCAGATCCTTCTTGACGTCCACCGCGGCGATGACGTTCATGTTGGGATCGAGCGTCACCTGGGTCGGCTTGGTCTCCAACTGGAACACCGCGACTGTCCTGGTGGTGTCAAAGTCGATCGTGAACCACTGGGCCTCCGCGGCCTCTGATTTGACGCGAACGGGCAACGACAGCGCGAACGCGGGGTTGAGGTAGTCGATCTTCTGCGTCTGCTCGATGCTCACCTTGAGAGTCTTGGCAACCTCGTCCCACTCGAACTCGGCGTTCAGGCGGGGCAGTCCGCAACGCGTCGTCCACTGGTCGAAGAATCGCTGCAAGTTCTGGCCGCTGACGCGTTCCATCTCGCGGCGGAAGTCATCGGTTTCAGCGACTGAGAACTTGTACCTGTTGAGGTACTCGCGGGTCGCCCTCCAGAACAGTTCGTCGCCCAGACGTTGGCGGAGCATGTGGAGCACCAGTGCGCCTTTGGCGTACGGGTCTTCGGCTTTCGTGAACACGGCGTCGGGGTTGCTGTAGCGGTTGCTCACCATCGCGGCACCGGCGGGGGCGATGGTCCGATTCCGGGCCCGCTGGCTCTGGATGAACCCTCTAATGGTCTTCTGATACGCGGTGCGGGCTTTATCGGCGCTGGTGCGTTCGCCCTTGTGCTCGTTCCAGACCGCCTCGGCATAGCTGGCCCAGCCTTCGTTGAGCCAGATGTGGGCCCAGGTCTTGCAGGTGACCAGATCGCCGAACCACTGGTGAGCGAGTTCGTGAGAAATGAGGTCGTCCTGAGAACCTGGCTCGCCGCGGGCGGAGCCAAGGGTCATGAGCGTGCAGCCTGTGTTCTCCATGCCGCCCGCCACAAAGTCGCGCACGAGGCACTGGGCGTACTGGTCCCAGGGGTAGGGCTCGTCAAACACCTTTTCGAAGTGGGCGATCATCTCC